>NZ_SRYA01000040.1 GCF_004793545.1 Petralouisia muris
TTGCGGCATTTAAGGAGGTGACTTTACATTATTTTTCGCTTTACATTAGCCCAGTAATGTTTAGCTCAACATTATTGGGCATCGAAGAGTCTCCATGCGATACTGAAACCGTCTCCCAGGATGCGTCCTGCATTTTCCCATTTATTAGGTTTAGGTACAGACACCTTCCTGTCTTTGACTTTGCAGATTTCAGTAAGGACTGCCTTGAAGTCCTCTCCTTTATTGGAAGAGAATGCTCCCGGGACATTTTCCCAGACGATGTATCTTGGACATTTTCCATTGGTAGCCTCCCTCATTTCTTTAATGATTCTGATTGCTTCATAAAAAAGACTTGAACGGCTGCCGCCCAAGCCATCTCTCTTCCCCGCCACGGACATATCCTGACAAGGACTCCCGAAGGTTATGATATCCACTGGCTCAAGTTCTGCCCCATTTAATGTGGATATATCTCCGTAATGTTTCATATTGGGAAATCGTACCATTGTAACCCTTACCGGAAACGGTTCAATTTCTGATGCCCATACAGGCTTGATTCCTGCAAGGACTCCACCCAATGGAAAGCCCCCGGAACCGTCAAAGAGGCTGCCGAGGGTCAATGAAAAATTATTCTGTTGGTCCATCGGCATCCTCCAATCCCATCACGGCATCCGCGTAGCTAACCTTCTCTCCATCCCGTATGACATACACATCCGTGCTGTCATTATTCTTAAATTCCAGATACCGCTTTACTGCCACATCCACAAACTTCGGCTCCAGTTCCACACCGTAACAGATTCTGTCCATCTGCTCACACGCCATAAGGGTGGATGCAGAACCTAAGAATCCATCAAGCACAATACCGTTTGCCTGGGTACACTGCTTAATCAGATATGCAATGAGCGGCACAGGCTTGCTGCTTGGATGGCCGAAACCATCTTCTTTGGAATTCTTGACACCTTCAAATTCAAATACAGATTTCTGTTTCTGGTCACCGTACCATTTGTGCTTTCCATTTTTTCTCCATCCCCATATGATTGGCTCCATATTGAACTTCCAATCAGTACGCATAAGCGGAGCCCTTGGTTTCTTCCAGATAAGACCTGCTCCGACCTTAAAACCTGCATCCTCGTAGGCATCATAAAATACGCGGGCTTTCATGGTTGCATAGAACACATAGATGGATGCATCAATGGCCATGCTTTCATGGAAGTTAGTAAATGCCTTCATAAGGAACTCGTATCCCTGTTTATCATCAAGGTCATCATTTGCAATCCTGCCAGATGCATTCTCAAGTGACACAAAGTACGGCGGATCCGTGCAGACAAGATTTGCCTTATTCCCCTCCATCAGCCTTTCATAAATTTCCGGCAGAGTGGAATCCCCGCAGATAACCCTGTGCTTTCCAAGGTGCCAGATATCACCCGGTTTGGAAAAGCACGGGTTTTGCAGTTCCTCTTCCACATCGAAGCCATCCTCTTTTGCATCTTCCTCATCTCCGGCAAGCAGGTCTGCAATCTCCTGTTCATCGAAGCCTGTAAGAGATACATCAAAGTCCATCCCCTCCAATGCTTCAATTTCAAGTTTCAGCATTTCCTCATCCCAGCCTGCATCCTGTGCATATCGGTTGTCAGCAAGAATATATGCTTTCTTCTGTGCCTCAGTAAGATAATCTACAAATACACACGGTACTTCCTCAATACCCTCTTCCTTTGCAGCCATCAGCCTGCCGTGTCCGGCTATGACATTATAATCTGCATCAATAATAACAGGATTAATAAAACCAAACTCACGCAGAGAGCCACGCAGTTTGTTGACCTGCTCCTGCGAGTGGGTTCTTGCATTATTTACATATGGTATCAGTTTTAAAGTTGGCACCATTTTCATTTCCGTTGTATGTTTCCCCATCGTCTTTCCTCCTCACCTCATTCTGCATATTTTTTATCCTTTCCGGCTTCGTAATAATCTCTCCATCATGTCATCCTGCGGAGTCCCTTGGAATTCAACCGAACAGTTCTCCTTCACAATCTGGAATATCTGAAACCACACCTGGTTGACCTGCTTCATATACTGCTGTGACATAGCCACATACGGTGATGCGCAGGCGGCTCCCGTGGTCGGATGCTTTGCAAGGAATCCATAATCGGATATTGCCTGTTCACACTGCAGCCATCTTGCCACGCTCATTGCATACTGCTCGATAAGCTGGGTGCTGACTAATTTTTCACACCCACGTTCCTTCAGCCAGAGCCATGTTTCCTTAAACACTTCATCCGCGCCGAGGTCACTTCCGTTTTTCTGCTTTGCACTAAGGTAGTCCTTTGGGTCTGGAACATCCTCTCCCTTTAGTTCCGGGGTATCCGGCAGTTCCATCACTTTGAGTTTTCTCCCACCGGGATTTCCTGACTCTATCTTCTCCGTCAGGGCTTTGGACTTCCGCCCGCTCCCTGCACGGGGACCACCTCTGGCAGTTCCGTCTCTTGCCATGAATTCGCACCTTCCTATAAAATTTAACGATTACGGGTTTAATACCCCGTTTGAAAACGCCGTTTTTCTGCACGAAGGGGCGGCACCGTTGCCCTGTAGCTTTTTCCCACAGAAATTTTGACCGCCCCTGCCCCTTTGGAAAATGACGGTCATGACCATCGCAGAAGAATATAATAAACTATTTTTATATATAACTGTCATGGCCATCATTCGTATGAATCACTCTTTCTTCCATGCCATCTGTCACCTCTTTCTGCATGAATCCGTGCGTGGCACGGCTTACACAAAGAGATAAGGTTGCTCCTGTCATGTGTTCCACCTTCTGACAAAGGAATCTTGTGATGAACCTCTTCCACAGGAACAAGCACTCCCTTCTCAAAGCACAACTCACAGAAGGGATGTGTCTTAACATAGCTGTCACGGATGCGTTTCCACGCACGTCCGTATCGTTTCCTTGTTGCAGGGTCACGACTGTACTTCTCGTAACGCTTGTTATCTTCCTTCTGGTGCTCTTCACAGAATCTTCCCTCTGTCAGCTTGGGACAGCCGGGATGGTAGCACGGATGCTTTGCTTTTCTTGGCATCACAGCACCTCCTTCATTGCAGGCATAAGAAAAGCCCTCACAATGGAAATTCCACCATGAAGGCTCATGCCTGTTAGCATCTTTATCTTATTTGCTGATTATACAATATCATAAACTGGACTATGGCATCTTATGGCAAACAATGGCAACTTTTAAATCTATCGCATTTTCTGGAAGTTTTATTTTTGCAATTGCTTTATTGTGCCATCTCTGGACTGTAGTAATATCAGCAGAAAGTTTGTCGCTAATCTTTGACCATGAATAGTTGTGGATATAACGGTATCTCATAATCATTTGATGCTCTGGCTTTTCCACCTTACTAATCACATCCCTTATCTGCTGTTTCAGTGCCATCAGCAGATCCACCTCCTCCAGAATCTTGGATTCCATATCGAAGATTTTTTCTAATGTATGGATGTAAGGTGCATCCGTATTTCTGCTCGCATTATAATGTTCTTCAAATCCCGGACTGGAAATTGTCTGTGACATAAGTCGGAGTTCTTCCAGTTCCTTTGTATCTGAATTGATTCTGTTATCCAACAGATAAGCCTGCCCCAAATATTCTTTTACTGTCATGCAGGCACCTCCTTCTCAAGCTGCGATAGAAGCGCCTGTCCATCAAGCTGTGTGAATATATTGAAATATGGGGATTTAAAGAACCTCTCACATTCCTGTTTCACGGATTCTGCAATCGTGTTCTTTTTTCCACGGGATAACTTATGCACTGCATCCCTATAGTCTTTTACTGCCTGTAGAACCACAGCATTCCCTAATGCCTCATATGGACTTAAGTTTCCTGCACTCATAGGTTTCTACCTCCGAAATAATTTTTTATTCCCTCGGATTGACCATGATTGACTTCTGATTGACTGTGATTTTCTATATTTCCGCTTTGACAGCTTCGATTAAAGCTGACTGTGTATTATCCTTTTCCGATAATGCTTTCATAATTTTCTCATCAATAGTTCCCTGTGCTATAAGATGGATTATAGTGACAGTTCCTTCTGTCTGGCCTTGTCGGTATAATCTGCAGACACACTGCTGATAAAGTTCCAGTGACCATGTGATTCCAAACCACACCATCGTGTTTCCACCCTGCTGAAGATTTAATCCATGTCCGGCTGATGCAGGATGAATCAATGCAACAGGTATCTCCCTGTGATTCCATTTAGTGATGCTCTCATCGGAATCTATCTTCATATGATTCACACCGATTTTATTAAGCCGTTCCACAATTCTTATATAATCATGTTTGAACCAATATGCCACAAGAACTGGTTTCCCATTGGCTGATTCGATGATGTCCTCCAAGGCATCCAGTTTTTTATCATGAAATGTGATGATATCTTCATCATCTGTATAAACTGCCCCGTTAGCCATCTGCGACAGCTTGTTCACAAGGGACGCTGCATTGGCAGCAGTCACTTCATGCTCTGGAGTAGAAAGAACCAAATCTTTCTTGAGTCCTTCATACTTTTGAAGTTCACTCTCATCCAGATACACAGGATATTCTGTGGTTATGAGTTCCGGCATATCTAAGAAGTCCACCGCTTTCATGGAAATCGTGATATCCTGTATCTTCTCATAAATCTTCTCCTCTGCTCCCGGCAGAAGTTTATAGGAATACACGATATTTCCGTTGACCTTATCGGGTCTGAAATAATTCAGCCTGTATTGACCAATAAACCTTCCAAGCCTTGCTCCCATATCAAGTACTTTGAATTCTGCAAACAGATCCATGAGTCCCTGACTTGCAGGTGTTCCTGTCAGACCCACAATTCTTTTTATGAAGGGACGAACCTTCATAAGTGCTTTGTGCCTTGCAGTCTGATGGTTTTTGAAGGATGATAATTCATCGATCACAACCATATCAAAGTTGAATGGGACACCGCTTTTCTCTACAAGCCACGGTACGTTTTCACGGTTGATGATATAAATGTCTGCATCTGCTGCCAGTGCTTTCTTCCTCTGTGCTACTGTCCCCGTCACGACAGACAGCCTGTAACCGGACAGTTGCTCCCACTTGTTTACCTCATCTCTCCATGTCCTCGTAACTCGCAGAGGACAGATAACAAGCACTTTCACAATCTCAAAATACTCATACATCAGATAGTCGATTGCCATAAGTGTTATGGCTGTCTTTCCCATTCCCATATCAAGCAGCACTGCCGTTATGGGGTTATGGGTTATAAAGTTGATTGCATACTGTTGATAATTATGTGGTTTGAATCTCATCAAGGATACCTCCTATATCTTCCAATGCATCAAGAACATAAACCTTGAAGCCTAACCTCTGTAACAATCTGTGTCTGGACACCTGCAAAGGTCTCGGTTTCTCACCTGGTGATTTAACCTCCACCATCCCAAAATGCCGACCCGGTAAAAATACCAATCGGTCAGGCATTCCATCAAAGGATGGGCAGACCCACTTAGGACAGATGCCGCCACGTTTTTTTACTTCACCCACTAATTTCTGTTCTATGGACTTTTCTCTCATCCACAAACCTCCCATCAAAATCTGCAAGCCTTAGTGACGGTCAAGACACTCTATTCACAAACCTCTCTATATGCATTTTTTTTATAAATTTTTCTTATTATAGAAAACTTTTAGTATAGAGTGTAATGACTATCACAAATGGCTTAAAATAAGGGGTTGTACAGATGCAAGCCAAATACTGAAAAGTTTATACCTGACTTGCACCGGCCGTCACCCACATAGGATTAAATAAAATCACTTCCCGATTTGAGTTTCACGCCATGCACAAAACTGCCCTTATTTGTTTTGTGCCTAAAGTAACCCGCTTTCTCTATTGCAGCATAAAAATCTGTAGTGCTGCGAATATACTCACCATTCTGGAGACAATAAGCACGGTACTGCTGATAGAACTCGCCTGATTTCTCTTCAAAGGAATCATCCACATCGCAGCAATCATTAATGAAATGTCCAAGCCAGTCATTTTCCTCACGATAAGCTGCAATAGCATCTTTCACACATTTCGGATCATCAACCTTATGGTCTGATTTGCTTACCTTCTCTGCACCTTCGATAATCCATTTCATAATGCCGGGCGCTGCTTTCTCATAAAGATAATCAGCATAATTCTTGATGTCGGAACTGCCCTTAATCTTGACATTAAAAGGAATTACCTTTAATCTTCTCCAGATACCGTCATCATTTGCACCGACCCTTGGCAGATGGTTGGTATAAAGCACCACTTGATGAGAAGGCACGAAGTGGAACGGATCCTTGTACTTCTTGCAAGCTTGTATCTCATCGGTACTGCATAACTGCTTAACCATTGCTGTATTAAGACGCACACCTTCCTGCATCTCAGATGCAATAATGAGCCTCTTTCCTTTCAGTTCCGCCATCTCTGGCTGTGCATTTATCTTGTTACCCATTGTGAGAATATCTGATGAAATCTTTCCTGCATAAGTTCCAAGCACACGGGCCACAGTGTTCCAAAATGTACTCTTTCCATTAGCACCATCACCATAAGCAATAATGATGAACTCCTCATACACCTTGCCAATAGCAGCCAGTCCGATGACTTTCTGTACATATTCAATAAGTTCTGCATCTCCACAGAAAAAGGTATCAAGTGCTTCAAGCCAGATATCCATCCCCTCATCTCCCGGAGAGCATTCCGTAATTTTGGTAATAAGGTCGAACGGATCATGTGGCTGTTCTCCCGCCATGCCAAGTTCCAGATTGTATGTTGCATATGGTGTATTCAGCAGATTCGGATTCTTATCAAGGTCTGATACCTTAATGCCAAGCATGGACTTTGCTACGTTCAGTGCAGAGGTAATGTACTTGTAATCTCTGCGTTTCATTGTGAAAGCAAGATACTTTTCTGCTCCGACAAGCATATAAAATATTGGAAGGTCACCCGGCTTGATATCACAATCCTTAGCAAGAACCTTTGAACCCTGATTTACGGATTCCTCCGGATATCCTGCTTTGATGAGCGCTTTCTTTGCTGTTTCCATATAATCGTTTGCATCCTGCAACTGTAAGTCGAGGAACTCTACACAGGCACCTACAGCCATCTGCTTATCTTCCACCCATACTTCTCCGTCATATCGAATATAATCCGTTGCTGATGTGTATTTCAGTTCATCTCCATATGTGGCTGACAGTATCTTTGCCTGTCCGACATCTGAGTAGTCCTCCGGCTTTAATGACCCCGGCTCTCCACCGAAATCATTATTGTACTGGTCTGGTGGAACATATCCGCTGCTGCCACTAATCTTGTTTCTAAAAAACTTAAGTGCTGAGAACCAAATCGTGGAAAGTTCCGTATCCTCAAGAGGCGGGTCGCACTTTGCTGCCTGCTCCAGAAATACTTCATATGCTTTATCGCACTCTCCATATCTCTTCAGAACTCTTCCGGCAAAAAGGGATAATGTCTTATTACGGCTGCCCTCTGTAATAGAACCACCGACAAACCCATCATCGAAATCTCCACCATCCGGTGCAGGCTCTGAATCTTCATTATCAAGAATATCCGTAATGCTCATCCAGCCTTCATGCCAGATAACCCCACCTATCGTTGCACCGAATAAAAATCTTGCAGCATCAAGTGCATTGCCATCAAAGAACGGATAGGCTTTCTGAATTGCAGTTTTCATTGCAGTATACTGTGCTGAATCCGTACATTTCTCAATAGGGAAATAAGCATGAAATCTTGGGCGTTCTGATTTTCCATCTTTTGCAAGCATATGATGTCTGCTTGGGACCAACACATAATCCACATCTTCGAATAGTTCTTCCATCGTATCTTCATTAATCCAGTCTGCAGGATTCTCACTGTGGTCATTGTCAATGTCCATAGGAATTACATCTGATTCCATAAAATTACTGTTGCTCCTGCGATTGCCTGTGTATGTAGCACACACATGGTCAAATGCCACAGCTGATTCCATATCTGCTGCATTATCCACGACTACCTTATTGGGATAAATGCAGTTAGCTGCCTTACCAACACAGGTCGCACAACATAATGTTGTCTGCATTTATGAGCCCTCCTTCATATCTTCATCAAAATATTTAATTGTCATTTGCTTACGCTCTGCATAAGCTATTTCGTTTAACATCCCGGCTGTCGGCTCACCAAACACCCACAACTCCCTGCACTTGGAAAGAATCGCAATATCCATGAACACAGCAAGATCACGCTCCGATTCTTCTTCCATAAACTGAGGAAGTAATAAATGTGGCACTATCGGTATTGCTCCTGCATCTACGGCATATCTGCTGTAAACTCTCGCCTTCTGCACGTTATATTCCTCATCACCTCTATATGCTGAACAGATATACACCATTGGCATATAACGCTTCTGTTCCTTATCCATATTAGAGATTGCCTGATATGGCACAGGATCAACATAGCCTTCCGGGTTTCTGTAATCTACTCCCATAAGAACTGTCTCCTTTCGTTAAATGGTAGGAATGTATCTTTTCCCTCACTATCCAATGGACAGGTTTCCGTGTAATGGGCGGGAATTATTTTTTCTTTGACTCTGTTTCTTCCTTAATTATGCAAAATACAAATTCATATTTTTCAAAATACATACCGCCCAATATAGCTTTTTCTGTCCATTAGATGGTGAAGGGATAAGGACCTTAAATATTTAAAAAAAGTTACCGCCCATTTTTCAGATTCTTGTCCATTGGATAGTGAAGGGATAAGGAACTTAAAATTCACAAAAAAAGTTACCGCCCATTTTTCAGATTCCTGTCCATTGGATAGTGAAAGGAAAAGGAACTCCTTCAGAAAGGTAGGTAAACAAATGCCAAATGTGGCAGAAACAGAAAACACGGCAATCAGTGATGAAGCACTTGATAAGGAAATTGCAGATGTTCTGATTGCAATAAGCGTCATTTCCAGACAGCTTGCAAAGAAAATCACAATCAGACATAAGTCAAAGGAGGCAAATGCAGATGAAAAATAAGGAAATAGCCGAACTGTACAGGGCAATAGCTGACGGCTTTGCAAAACTCAGTGAGATTTATTCTTCTGAGGATACGGAACAACCAAAACCTGTAAAAAAAGACAAGTCTATTAAGGCAGAAAAGAAAACAGAGCCTGCTCCGGCAGAGGAATCCGCAGCTGAGGAAAAGAGTGAGCCTGTTACTTACACCAAGGAAGAAGTCAGAGCGAAACTGGCACAGATGTCAAAAGCTGATGCAGGTAAGCACAAAGCCGATGTTAAAGGCATCGTAGCAAAATACTCATCTGATGGCACACTCTCTGGCATTCATGCTGATAAGTATTCAGAAGTTGTAGCTGAATTGGAGGTGGTCGGCAATGCCTAAACACGCACTGCTCTCTGCTTCATCCAGTAAACAGTGGCTGAACTGTCCACCATCCGCAAGGTTATGTGCTAACATCCGGGACAGGGCAAGTCCTTATGCACAACAGGGAACTGATGCACATGAGCTCTGTGAATACAAAGTTCTGTCAGCACTTGGTCATACCGGACATGATCCGACTGATAGTCTCGAATTCTATGATGCTGAGATGGAAAATTGTACTGAGGAATATAGAAACTTCGTCATGGAACAGTATGAAGAAGCGAAAACCTTATGTGCTGACCCTCTTGTACTCGTAGAACAGAGACTGGATTTCTCTGACTGGGTTCCGGACGGCTTTGGGACAGGTGACTGTCTCATCGTGGCAGACGAGGTACTTCACATCATCGACTTTAAATATGGTCTTGGCGTTCTGGTTGACGCAGAACATAATCCACAGATGATGTGTTATGCCTTAGGTGCCATCGATATCTACGATGGCATCTACGACATCAAGACTGTAAAGATGACAATCTTTCAGCCACGCAGGGATAATGTTTCCACTTGCACTATGACAAAGACAGATCTTCTCACTTGGGCAAATGCAGTTCTTGCACCAACCGCCAAGTTAGCCTATGAAGGTGGTGGCGAATTTAAAGCAGGCGAGCATTGTACCTTCTGTAAGGTCAAGGCAACCTGCCGTAAACGGGCAGAGTATAATCTCGAACTGGCCAAATACGATTTTGCAATGCCCGCCACACTTGAGGTTGCAGAGATTGCATCTATCCTTCCCAAGGTCGATGACCTTGTAGCATGGGTAAATGACGTCAAGGAGTATGCACTCGGACAAGCCTTAAGTGGAACGAAGTATGATGGCTACAAAGTGGTCGAAGGAAAATCCAACCGCAGATATACAAATGCAGACGCTGTTGCAACTGCTGTAGAAAATGCCGGATACGACCCATATGAGCAGAAACTTCTCGGTATTACAGCTATGACTTCTCTTCTTGGTAAGGCGAAGTTCAATGAACTCCTTGGAGGCTTAATTGAAAAGCCACAGGGAAAACCAACACTTGTGCCTGAATCGGACAAACGACAGGAACTTAACACGGCAATTGATGATTTTAAAGCAAATTAGGAGGACAATATCATGGATATTATGGCAAACACAACTAAATATGGAGCATTAAGGATGCCTACAAAGGTAATTACGGGACCGAACACAAGATTTTCCTATCTTAATGCATGGGAACCAAAGGCGATTGACGGCGGCAAACCTAAATATTCGGTTTCACTGATTATCCCAAAGGATGACACTGCTACCCTCAATAAGATTAAGGCTGCTATTCAGGCTGCTTACGAGGAAGGTCAGTCAAAGCTTAAAGGTAATGGCAAGTCTGTACCAGCTCTTACAGCAATTAAGACTCCTCTTCGTGACGGGGATCTTGAACGCCCGGATGATGAAGCCTACGCTAACAGCTATTTTGTGAATGCAAATTCCGCTTCCGCTCCTGGTATCGTAGATGCGGACAGACAACCTATCATTGAACGTTCTGAGATGTATTCCGGCATCTATGGCAGGGCATCCATCAACTTTTACGCTTTCAATGTGAATGGCAATCGTGGAATTGCCTGTGGCTTGAACAATTTGCAGAAATTAAGAGATGGTGAGCCTCTCGGAGGAAAGGCAAGTGCTGAATCAGACTTCGCTACAGAAGATGATGACGATTTCCTTTCATAATCTCAAGTAACATACAAAGCATATGGGCGGTGGAGGATACTTCCTCTGCTGCCTCATTTTTTATAATAAAGGAGCCAAACCATGCAAATTCCAGAAGTTATTAAAAAATTATCTATCGACTTGGAGACTTACTCCAGTGTACCAATCAAATGTGGCGTATATCCATATGCCGAATCCCCGGATGCTGAGATTCTTCTGTTCGGATATTCCATTAATGATAAATCCGTCATCGTAGTAGATGTAGCAAATGGCGAGGAGATCCCCAACTACATACTGAAAGCACTCACTGATGATTCTGTTATAAAATGGGCATTCAATGCATCATTCGAGCGTGTCTTTCTCTCATACTGGCTCAAACGCAATTATCCAGAATACTTTGAGAGCTACAGTATCCTAGAGGACTCCGTTGGCAACTATCTCGACCCATCATCATGGAAATGCTCTATGATATGGTCTGCCTACATGGGGCTGCCACTCTCCCTTGAAGGTGTAGGTGCTGTTCTTGGTCTTGAGGAACAGAAACTCAAAGAAGGCAAAGACCTCATCCGTTACTTCTGTGTTCCATGTAAACCCACAAAAGCCAACGGTGGAAGAACAAGAAATATGCCTTCTGACGCACCTGAAAAATGGGAACTCTTCAAGAAATATAATAAAAGGGATGTTGAAGTCGAAATGTCCATTCAACATAAATTATCCCGTTTTCCTGTGCCGGATAGTGTGTGGGATGAATACCATATAGACCAGGAAATCAATGACCGTGGTATCCTGCTTGATATGGATGTTGTAAAAAACGCAATCAGATTTGATGCTTTCAGCAAAGCAAGACTTATAGGAACATTAAAAGATAAGACAGAACTTGAAAACCCTAATTCTGTGGTACAGATGAAGGACTGGCTCTCATCAAAGGGTATTGAAACAGTCTCCCTTGATAAGAAAGCCATTGTAGATTTACTAAAAACCGTACCATCTGATGTTGCAGACGTACTTAAACTCCGTCAGCA
Organism: Petralouisia muris; assembly: GCF_004793545.1. Lineage (GTDB taxonomy): Bacteria > Bacillota > Clostridia > Lachnospirales > Lachnospiraceae > Petralouisia > Petralouisia muris. The sequence continues at coordinate 12,088 of NZ_SRYA01000040.1, forward strand.
GCTTGCAAAATCGTCCGTAAAGAAATATCAGGCAATGGAAAATTCGGTGTGTGCCGATGGTCGTGCAAGAGGTATGTTCCAGTTTTACGGGGCAAACAGGTCAGGAAGATGGGCTGGACGCATAATTCAGTTGCAGAACCTCCCACAGAACCATATATCTGATTTGGAAGAAGCCCGGGACATTGTAAAATCCGGAGATTATGAATTTATGAATATCCTTTATGATGATATTCCCGATGCACTCTCCCAGCTTATCCGTACAGCATTTGTTCCAAAACCAGACTACAAATTCTGTGTTGCTGACTTCTCTGCCATTGAAGCGAGGGTCATTGCATTTTTAGCAAAAGAGAACTGGCGAATGGATGTCTTCAGAAATAATGGAGATATCTACTGTGCGTCAGCCAGTGCAATGTTCCATGTCCCTGTTGAAAAGCATGGGCAAAACGCTCACCTTCGTCAAAAAGGCAAGATTGCGGAATTGGCACTCGGCTATGGTGGATCCGTTGGAGCCCTTACAAGTATGGGTGCATTAGATATGGGACTTTCAGAAGATGAGTTACAGCCTCTCGTAAATTCATGGAGAGCAGCTAATCCTAATATTGTACAGTTTTGGTGGGATGTTGATAATGCCGTCAAAACATCTATCAAACAGAGAACAGCTACCGAGACACACGGTATCAAGTTTATATATCAGAGCGGTATGTTGTTTATTGCCCTCCCTTCCGGCAGACGGCTTACTTACGTCAGGCCTAAGATCGGGGAGAACAGATTCGGTGGCGAGTCTGTCACATATGAAGGTGTCGGTACAAATAAAAAATGGAAACGCATCGAAAGTTATGGTCCTAAGTTCGTTGAGAACATCGTACAGGCAATCAGCCGGGATATCCTCTGCTATGCAATGAGAACACTTTCCCACTGCTTTATAGTGGGGCATGTTCATGATGAATTAATTATAGAAACACCTATGAATGCCCGCCTTGATGCTATCTGCGAACAGATGGGCAGAACCCCGGATTGGATTGATGGGCTGCTCTTAAGGGCGGACGGCTACGAAACGGAATTCTATAAGAAGGATTAACACAAAACCCCGATGGTTCGTGCTACCATCGGGGTCTTGTATATTATTTGTAATGTTTCATTTTCCTTGAAATTTCTGATATTGCACTATCCTTTCGGTCCCTTAATGTACGGCGGGGAATGCCAAGTTCTTCTGCAACACTACGCTGCGATTCATTATTGGCAACCATCTGGCAGACACGAAGTTTCTCTTCCGTCAGCTCATCCAATGCCTTGTTAAGTGCGTCGATTACAACTTTATATGCTGCGATTTCCTCTGGATTACTTGTATCGTCCTTCGCATCATATCCATCCTCTAACATGGCATCATACGATGTCTCGAACTCACTCTGTGCTTTCTTATCACGTTCATCCTTCTTTGACCAGTTGTTATAGGTTTTGTTCATAAGATCAGCCTCTTCCTGCGAATCAGCATTGAAAATTGCGTAATAATGTTTCATACGACCAGGTAGTGCTATATGAGCAACTGGAACATCATGACTCTTATAATGCTTGATGGTAACTTCATCACCATCTTCGATTGGAACGAAGTACGGATGCGAATAATTAAGGGGGGATGTGGTAACTGCTTTACTTGAATTTGCTTTGTTTTTCATGGATTGACCTCTTTCCGCCTTGGCTACTGCCATTTGGCGAGGACAATCCAACTTAAAAACGCACGACAATTAAGCGGGGAAACATATAATCCAATCAAAGACCACCTGGTCCTGAAAACAAATCATATGTGTATCCTCGCCAAACGTCGCGCGCCGTAAGGCTTAAACATTATTTTTTTTGAACACCATTTGGGTGTTCAGATGAGAAATCATCTGTTATGTATATCTCATCTCAACATCCAACTCAGAAAAGACGATATCTTAAGAAAACAAATCCCATCTCAGCAAAAATTAGAACAACTGACGCAAAATTATCAACTGAGGTTCCTATATATTTATTCTCTGTTTGGTTTCACACTTTTAGATAAATAACGCATACACAAATGGAGAATAATATAGGTTGGGGATTTTGCTGTTAACTCTCACGATAACCAAACAAGCATCATAGTTATCTGCATAAACAACATAACTTGAATATCATCGATAAGCAGGGCAGCAATCGATGTAACCCTTTCGTTATTGATAGCTTACAAAAAAACTTTCAAAAACACTCGGACATGGGATGTCCGAATTTTGCTCCCTTGTTACGTCTGATTTTATATTTAATGGATTTAGATGTTGAGGAACGAGCCGTGCAAAAAAATAAGCGGTAGCATTTCTGCTACCGCCTACTGCGATTAGATTATTCAACTTTTATTCCAGAATAATCTGGAACACATAATAAGTATAAAAACTCATAACAAGTTCTATGTATCAATCGATGTGCTTCTACATCATTTATTGCACTATAGCAATTCAAAAACATTTTTCGTGTTTTCTTACAAATTCGTGTATAAATACCATATTCTTTCATCCATCCTTTTTCTCGAAAATAGCCACGAGTTATTTTTAAGTCAAGGAACATAAGTTGTTCTCTTGAAGGCTGGTGGCTACTCAATATATCCCTTACAATCGTAAGTGTCTTTTGTCTTAAATGGTTGTACTTGTCATTATAAATCATTAATTCCTGAAAAGCTATTTTCAAATCAATAGGATTATTTGAAGATGCCCAATACCCCGCCTTTTCACGAGCAAACTTCATTAATTCAATCACATCCTTTAGTTTTTTATCGTAGTTAGGTACATTTATTCCACCCGTCAAATATTCTTTTAACCTTGTATCCTTATAATCATCTATTTCATCGCCATATCCAATACATGATTCTTTCTCTATTTGTGATTCTTTCACTGTACCTGCCACCAAAAAATCAGAGATATTATCTAGTTCATCATAGTACGCTTTTCTTTCAAGAAATTGAACGAAATACAAACTTATTTCATCCATTTCCCTAGCCGGGATCTTCCTATACTCTTCATGAAATTCTCGATTTTTTTTGTATTTTATTTTTGCAGCATCCGTTTCCTCTCGAAGTGTCTCATCTATTTCATTCAGCATCTTTTCAAATTGAAGTAATGACGACAATTTATCATTTACTTTGTCATTCTCCATCAAAAAATAGAATAGGGAACCAAAACAAATTCTTTCTGCTATCATGATGAATTGCTCAATATATCCCATGTTAAGATATCCAAGCCCCAAACATTTATATAAATTTTTTTCATCCCATATTTCTTTTCGTATGGTATCAATAGTATGGACAAAACTATTTGCAGTTTTTATATACCCCTCATATTTTGCCCCAACTAAAGCAATATTTATATGCTCTTTCAATTCATATATTTTTAAAGGCTCTATATCTGCAAACCTTGGCTCTAGCTCTAGGATGCTTTCCATTTCCTGCTTTCGTCTTGGATCTACTACTAACAAATCCGAATAATCATATTTAATGCCCTTATATCCCAGATTATCTAGTAAAAGCCTATTTTCTGCACTTCTATCCAAATAGGTACAAATCAAATCCGCTATCTCTTGGCTATTTAATAAATGAAGTGGTAACCATTCGAGTGGAGAATCCTCTTTTTTCAAATGTACAATAAAATTATCAATCTGTTTGCTTAAATTTCTATAATCATCTCCATATCTTCCCTCTTCCCCCCAGCGTTTCTTTATTGCTAATTCCTTAATTTCTTCATAATCCATTTCAAAATTTCCTTTACATATCAAAAGTAGCCAGACATCGGATGTCCGGCTACGAAAAATTTTTTTATGATTTTGCTCTATTTTGTCTTCCAAGTGGCTTTAACCCTTGTGCCAAGAGCATTTCATTGCACTCATAAATATTTTTCGGATAACAAGTCAGCACCAACATACGGTACATCATGTGTTGCTCTGTCATCATAAAATCTTTTCTTGATGCTCTTAAAAGACAATCACTCAAAGCCGGAGGTAGCGAAAGTCCAATAATCAATTGTACAACCGTTTCTAAGGTTACATTATCAGGCTCATCGTTTCTTAATCTTTGAATGGTCTTTTCACTAATCTGTGCTTCCTCTGCTAATTTTTCTTCCGTCATCTCCGACCACTCAATCAGCTTATTCAATGTTCCTGAAAAGGTTGCAGGTAAAGATTTCACAACCTTTAGTATATCTGCATTGTATTTCTTAATCTCATCATCAACATTTATATTTTCATCTGTTGAAGTATAATGTGCTTCAAATACAATATTTGATGCAGCATCCCTATATAAGACACATTCAGTAAAAAATTGCTCTCCATACTTATTAACGGGTCTTACAACCAAATCGAAAACAAGACAACACTTCTCCATGTTATGACGGGCATAGTCAGTAAGTTCAAGTTCCCCTATATCATTCCTCTGAATGTACTTATCGGAATTCAGGCAAAAATGAGAATCTACAAATATATACTCTCCACTAGCGAGTTTCTCTTTTAATTCTGGATTTAATGCACTTTCAGCTACAGCATCATTTTGTGAAATAGAAAAGGTTTGATTCGGTTTCAATGCTCCTTTCTTAAATGAATGGGGTCTAACATATCTTCCATCCACATAGTTAAATACACCGAGAACTTCATCATAGCCAATATCATATAATCGTATCTTTGCAGCCTCTCTCGAAACCACAAAAAAAGTTGCAAGGCTATCAATAACCCACTCCATCACATCTACAATTTCTACATTGCCAACTTCTTGTCTGCATTGCCGGATAAATTCTCTTGTCTTTTCTTTAAAAGGGCTAATCGGCATTTGCAATCTTGGTGCGAGTGCATTTGCCTGCCACTCCATCCAGTCTGTAGCACTTCGTACCTTACTATCCTTTACTCCACCAACTATCTGGCATCTGATAAATGTCGCATCTTTGTTATATAGTCTTTCTAATTCAAAAGCTTTTCTGTGTTTCTCCCAATGGACACATTCATGGATAATGGTATTATTAACAGACCCTAAATTTCTTAAAAAGAAGTTCGCTGGATCCACCATAATTGTTTTTCCAATGATCTCCGTCTGCTCCACTTTCTCTGCATCTGCATTATATGTATCCAGTATAGTATTACAAAAAACAATCTGTCCAAATACAGAAGAATCCTCTGTTAACGGTCGGATAATAATATTCAGTCCCATTCGCTCGGCTAATACCTGTGGTTCTACAGCAATCGGACTCTTTAGTGCCTCGGGGTAATATTTCATTAGTATTTCCGATGCAATATCATCAAGTTTATCTTTAGAAATAATGGGAACCAATGAATCTGACATAGGTCGTTTCGGCTCTGCTTTTTCCCTATAAATTTCCGCAGATAAAATGCAAAAATCATCCAGCCCACAGTTCAAATTTCCAGAGCATTTTAGCAGAAACCATTTTGAACATTCTTCATAATTATCATAATGGTAGTCAGCTTCCTTAACTTCCAAATCTGCCTCCACAGCCATTTCAATTCCAACTTCCATATCCGGCAAATCATCAATCCACATTTTTTTGATGTGAAAATCCGTAGCCTCAACTTCTCCAATCCTGTGAATGTTGTTTACCCACAAATTCAAACTATCCCCATTGTCATCTATGCAATTTTGGATAGCCGTTACAATATCATTATAAAACCTATCTGTTATATAATCTGAAAATGACCTTGCCAATGAATCACGCCCCCATTTCTTCTGTTTATCCCAGCACCCCATGAAACATAAATATCATCCAGTTCCACCCATTTACCCCTGACAATTTCATCTGAATTCAAATTTACCTTTTTGCCAGCTATAAACCTTTAAATTATTGAAAGATTTCATCATAGTATTTATCTTCCATATACTCCGTGAAGTTCTTATATTTCCATACCAAACTGTCCTTCCTGTCTTAGTCCTTAATATCAAAAACCATCTTGATTACCTCTGTAAGTTGTTGCCTCGTCTTTTCTTCATTCTCTTGCTCAAAGATAAATGGCATACGAATAAAGTGGACATTAATATCACCACTGGGACTTTCACTAACGGCTACGGGAAAATCATCTTCTTTTTCCTCGTATCGATACATTGGATAAAGAAGATAAACATCTGCAATATCTCTTTTTCTTGCATATTCCAACACTTGGTATAAATCGCCCTGCTTTGCCTCATTGCTGATGGTTTCTTTGTAATCTGGATTATCCTCAAACCTAGTTATTTCTTTGTATTTGGTATCCAATACAAACACTTTACCGTTAAATTCGGCAAGAATATCATGACGCATAGTAAACGTAGCCCCACTCGTCTCACCCTTATAAATAATCTTTTCTACAAGACTCATCCGACTCTCTTGAAGATGAACTTTTCCTCCGACACTACGAAGTACTTCTTTCATAAATCCTCCAATAAAACCTTCAAATAACAACTCTGTAGGGAATAGGAAGCAAAATGACTCATTTGTGTCTATGGAATAATTCGACATCTTATTGAGCAAAAACATCTTGCTCATGCTTATTATAATATCGTAATGGCTGTGCATTTTGCTCAGCCGAATATGGCTACAATCATTTGGAGTACATGGTACATCTGATATCTCATTCAACCTCGTCAGAATTGTCCGCAACGTTTTTTGGTCCCTTTTTGAAGCAATATTTAGCAGCAGTTTACAGGTGTATTTTATAATCCTGTTTACCTTATTATCGAATTCAAAATTGGAATATGTGCATCGGAACTTATCCGCCTGTCCATTGGGGATCTTGTTCATGAGGTAATCCTTCAGGTCAAACTTTCCTTTTATGCTCGTGCAATCTTCCGTTTCATCCACATATTGATAATAAAAACCCCTTTCAATCGCATTACGGACATATCCCACATATAATGTAATGAAAAGTTCTTTCAAGTCCTCCGAATCATTCAGTTCGCTCGAAATATTGATAAATGGATATTCCAGTTTATTACAGTATTCAATCCATTTGACCAGATTTTTCAACAGATGCTTTTGAGTCAGTTCGTCCGTATCATGGTCATCTATCTCGGTGCTGAACACTTTCGGATAGATATTCAGCTGTTCTCCTTTGAAGACAATCGTACCAATGTATTTCTTAGTCCGAATTCCCTGCTTTCCTGTAAAATCAATAAATTGCTGTTGGCTCGTTACTTCCCCGTCTTCATAAAAAACAGATCTCTGCTCCCAATTCTCTTGCAGGAAATCAGCCAGTTCATCAAGGGCAGCTTGTGACTGCCAAGAACTCGGTAGTTTCGTATTGGCAATTTTGCTGTACTCGTACCTATCCAACATCATATTACTCAACCTTATCCTTTACTCTGAGCCTGCCAACCTTCTCATCTATAATCTCCACCTTGGCCCCAGACTTATTTATGGCATCTTGCAGAAGGTTTGCCACTTTCTTACGATTGTCGTAAAAATACTCATAAAGCAGCGGAATGATATTGTTGTTTAGAATGCTACACAGGTCTTTTTCCGTCTTTCCCATAAAATATGAGTGACCGACTAAAAGGTCTGTACTATCAAGTTCCTGCACAAGATTTAAGTTAATATTTTCAAGTATGCTCCGCAGCACAGCGTCATTCACAAGCACAGCTGTCGGCCTCTGTTCAATAAAGGCAAACCTTCGGCGGAGCGCTGCATCTATCAAAGATATAGACTTGTCCGCTGAATTCATAGTCCCAACAATATAAAGATTGTTCGGAACGGCGAACTGATCTCCCGACTGAAGCGTAACACTTGTTTCATTCAATTCGCCCCAACGCTTATCTTCCTCAATCAATGTGATTAACTCGCCAAACACCTTAGAAATATTGGCACGGTTAATTTCGTCTATAATAATGACATAGTTTTTATCTTCTTCGTCATTAAGCGCCATATCCGCGATTCTCTTAAAGACTCCATCCACCGTCTTAAAGGCCATTGAACTGCTGTTTTTGTCCGGACGTAATCCTTGTATGAATTCTTCATACCCATAATTCTGATGGAAGGTTGTAAACACAATCTGCCCAGCTTTCACCAGTTCTTTATAGCGGGCAACATTCATCTTTCTGTCAGTATTATTTGTACGGAATTCCTCGATTCCTATGTTATCTATAATGCCAAGGGCATATTCAACCATTGAATATGTTTTTCCCGTTCCCGGAGCCCCATAGACAATGAAATTTATCGGATAAATTTTTGTTGTCCGGGGATTCCTTTCAAGTTCCAGACAGGATTTAGGTTTTGCACTTTTCATCTGTTCCTCTTCCTCCAATGTTACCTGTTCTGCATAAAAGTATTTTTCATAAAGATAAAGCAAGTTTTTGTCAGCCTTCAGCTGAACGCATGAAGTCTGCAATCCCTCATTCTTTTCCGGCATACGCTCATCCTCTGAAAAAACAGTATGCCATTTTCCTGTCTTCAAATGCGCCATGTTTGATGAATCATCATAAAAATATGCACCTATTTCATCTATCAGTCCATAAAGTCTTTCTCCATCCATTGTGACCAAAACAGTGTATGTATCCGTATCATAAAAGCGAATCAACTCTCCTGCTTTACGAGATGCAGTTCTGGAGTCTGCCGAATAATAGTTTTCTGTCAAGTTCTGAGCCAGAGCCGTTTTATCCAGGCTGTTTCCGGCCGTATATTCCTCTAGACTTCCAGTTGCCGACCACCCGATTCCAACAACTGAACGTTTCTTCCATTCTCCCGCATAGTTTCTCTCATCATCAGATGTCCCCAATCTCACAAATTGAATAATATTTGGGCTAAAGCGTTCCCGAAGAGCAGAAATAAACTTTGTGTAATGTAAACCCGCATAATTTTGAATCATGGCAAGCTGCCCACTCCGAGCATAATATTTGTCACTTGGCTGAATCAAAAAACACCGCAGGGCATGTTTCTGCCACTCTGGAGAATGAAAGCCACTTAGTTTCTCTGGAAAAACTATGGAATAATACTTGTGAAACCATGCCCAGTTGTAGTATTTCTCCCCAACAGCTGATTTCAATTCATCATCTAGTTTTTCATAATCTGCAAGTGTATTTAAATCCTTATTTTTGATTATCTCTGTTCCCTTTACCAGTGCATCACGAATTTCCTTTCCGAGAACAAGTGCCTCTTCTTCACTCAATTCCTGCGGACTGTTTGGGCTTCCTGTAGTCCAGATTCCAGTTTCCTTTCGTTGAAACAGCCCAAATTTATAAGCCGAACCTCCTGCAATGCTACCAAAAGCCATCCGACAGTCCTTATTCATTTCAATCCAACAGCAAAGAGAATCCGTATTGTTACCCATTGTATAAAAAACACTCGTCAACAGATCATTACCTTGTAGCACTTTCAGCTTCTCCGGCGCAAACTTGCTTAAAAACAATTCCCGATTATAATCAAATTCTTCACGCGAAACAGGTCCTTCAATTCCTGTCTGAGATATGTAATCAGTAATCAGTTTAGCTGCTTTCTTATATTCGTTTTCAGTTTTTTCTAACAATGCGTTATTTTCTCCTATACATGTCTGCCTCTTTTTGAAATCTGCAATTTCCTTATCTGTCATTTTCTTGATTGTTCCGATAGGATGTGTATCATTCTCCACATAAGCAAGATACTTTTTCCCTTCCAGCTTTGCCCACTCGATATAAGGAAGACTGGCCAAGATTGTCTCTGGGCGATTTCTGCTGCTACCGCTGCCATTCAAGATACTATCGACATGGGCAAATTTACCCTCCAACAGAACAGCAGAGATCTTCTCAAATTCCTCAAATGATCGGGAATCCTTGTCACCACCTGCAACAGATACTATTACACGGCTTTCTTCCTCATTCACCTCTGTAACTGTTATTTTAGCAGCAATTCCTGATAGACTGGAAAGCTCTATACCAATAAGTCCTTTTATATCCTCGATAATATTCTTAAACTTTCTCATACTGTTATCCTCTCAAAAAATCATCTATGGTTTTTGCAATTCCATTTGCCAGTAGGAAAGGAACGCCATTACCTATTGTTTTAAATTTATCTGTCAATGACATATCTGCAGGTAATTCAAAGTCCTTTGGCAGAGTCTGTAACGCCATAGCCTCAGCTGCTGATAACCTTCTTTCCTTATAAGGATGCAAATGTACCTCATTATTTCCATATGCAACCGTTGGTGAATAACGCCACCTATGCAGTCTTTTATACGATTTTTTACTCACGTCACCTTCTTCAATCGTCTGCATCCTTACTAAGCCTGCGCGGGGGGTAAAATAATCTTGGGCGTTAGGATGGTTCTCTACGTCATTTTTTCTGAACCAATGCTCCACCGTTAATTCTTCTGGCACAGCCTGTGGGCATTGCGTTTCCACATTCGCATGGAATTCTTCCATTTCCGGCCATTGCATCTTTTTTACTTCATCCACCTTATACTTTTGATACTTATTCCAAGGAAAAACTGATATATCCCTATTCTCCAACTCCGCTAACACATCTTCCTGGATACCAAATAGAAGAATCCTATCTCTATCCTGTGGCGCACCATATTCAATTGCGTTTGTCAGCCTTTCAGTCATAATGTATCCTGCGGCATATAATATTTTTTTCAATTCCTCAAAATATTCCCTATGCCTTGCGGTCCTCCATAGACCTTTTACGTTTTCAAACAAAAAGAAATCGGGCTTCATATTTACTATCAATTCTACATAGTTCAAAGATAATTTTCCGTTGATGCCATCTCTTCCTTTATTTTTCCCGGCGACCGAGAAATCGGGACATGGGGGTCCTCCTATAAAGCCAACGAGGGAACCATCCCTTTTGGCATCATCCAAATTGGTTTTTAATTCCTCTTTTCTTTGTTGCAAGAACTCATTTATATCAATATTATAGTAACCGTATTTAGGCGGTTTAATATTCATTTTTTCCCTGGCATATTTGTAAGCAGCCATAAAATTGGGTTGGTATTCATTTACAAGTTCTATCTGAAAACCTGCTTTTTCAAAACCTAAGTCCAGAAACCCGCTCCCAGAAAAAAAAGAAAACAGCTTAATTTTTTGATCGCTCATGTTTTTCTCTTCTCCTTGATGTTTTATATATTTTCCGGATTTTACCCTTGCATCAGATGGTTTTTCTGTATCAGTTGGTATTGCCCATGCCTTTCCAAACCGCACAGCTCCCTCTATTCTTCCTTCGGCACATAAAACCTGAATACGCCTTTGAGTGATTCCCCATTTTTCTGCTGCATCTTTGATTGTCATGTATTCCATAATAGTCTCCCAACAGCTAATCCATTTTCATTTTCTATTTTATACCACAAAGCGAATAATATCAACTAATATTTTACTCTGAATTCAAACTAAATGAGCGGCATAAAAAACACACAAGAATCCAACTGCGTTCTTGCGTGTTTTTTCCTACCATGATTAATTTATATCATAATTACATCCATATCATTTTTGATTTCTTCTGGCGTCAAGCACGAAAAGAGCTTATCCACACACCATATAAGTCCCATAACTGGAGATGAAATACAAGCAGTTGTTGCAGTTTCCATACAATTCTCATCTGCACCATTAAAGCCATTTAGCGAAAAAGCATAAAATCGTTTTTGACAAAAATCAGAAATATTTCCTACATTCAACTGAAGCCTTGTACATAACAACATAATAATTGCCTTTACATCGTCTCCTTCATGCACAAACTGATATCGTCTGTCCGGTCTAATAGAATTTTTAATGGATAAAAAGCATTTCAAATTTTCTTCAATCGTTACCTTCCCTGCTAGCTTACTAAATACACTATCCATCATCTTAATATTGGCTCCAGATAAATTATCAATTGTTTTCATAGAATCCAATCCATATTGAATATAATCATTCTCCTCAAATTTCAAAATCACTGAATCCGGATTACTTGAGCATAATCTGAAAGCTTTATGTCCAGCTGCTTTTACCTGCTTGTCTGTATCATCACGTTCAAACTCAATAAGCGTGTCATATTGCTCTTTTTTCAATAGGGAAATCCATGCGTCCATTTTTGAGTCATTAGTTGGAAGCTTTACATAAACAAATCTAATAGGGTCATTATTTTGCTTATTAGTAGCATTTTTATCAGCTAAGTAGTTCCATACATATGCACCAAAAACATATTCTGCCCATCTCCCATTGCAATTATTAAAAGAATTTGATGTAGGGGCCTTTGGCCGAGGTTTAGTTTTCGCAAAAACCTTTTTAGTCTCCTCCTGCAAATCTTTTATTATTTCATTAAAAGATTTATCAGGAAGCGGTAGATTTTTTTCGTAAACATATGAGAGCATCTCAATGCATGGTACTGTTGCACAATTTTTTCCGTTTTTATCTTTTTTTACTTTCAGAACAGGCTTCGCCATTGTTCTTACCTCCTATGTGTTGATAACAACATTATATATCATCTACATACTCTTTAACAATACATAGCAAACAAATTTTCTTGTCATTCAGCAAAGGCACAAAGTCCACGTTGTTCAAATCTGTAAATCTTGTTTTGTCAATACCTAATTTTATAATGCCGAAAAATGGTACAAATAATTTTTCATGTTATGCTACACTCTCCTTGTAACATTAAAACCAAGCTTTATAGGAAGGAGAATCGAATGAACAAAAACGTTACTGTAGAAATTAATATGAAAGGGGTGAACAAAAAATTGGAGAAAATAGCAAAAAAGAAATATCCACCTGTTTATATGCCCTCAGAGTATATGAAAAATGGTTTTCAATATTCAACACCACAAAAAATATATACTTATGAAGGTCCTGTATTTGTACCAGAAAGCAAGGATATATTTTACAGCCAACCAAAAGAAGATATCCCTTTTGGATATCATAGAATCAGATGCCAACACTGCGAAAACGTGATAGCCATTCCTATGGGATATAACCATTGTCCTGAATGTGAACAAACGGTATATGCTGATAAAAATATTGTATTCTTAAAGTAATTTATGCTAAAGCCAATTCAGTCACCTGGGTTGGTTTTTCTCCTTTCTGCCGTTAAAATATCGAATTTATTGTCAATTCTATTTATGCCAAATCATATTATTTTTTCCAAACTTTTCTCCCCATCATCACAATTTGCTCTACATTATCCAAAACCGAACAATGCAACAATGCACTTGTTATCATTTTACTCCTTACAAGCGTCGAAAAAATGCGGATTGTATAACAATGTATATGATTACAAGTTAGTCTTGACACCTTATCTGAACGCTCTTTCTTCATATACATAATGGCAAAAGTATAAGGGGGAAAGGAAAGTCCCCCTGTGGGTTATCCTTTACCCCTTTATATTATGGAGGATATATAAATACCTCTTCAGATGTATAGCTGACTCAGCAAAATCTATTTTCCCGCGGCAGAATTTCCATTTGCTAAATTTATAACTTCTTGTATTTGTTCTTCATTATAGCCCAATTTTTTCATCGCCCACATTATAGCAATTTTTTCCTGTTCAACCCCAATTTCTACTATTTCATTATGCTTATCAAGATAATGTTGCAAATCTTCCAAGGTCATCTGCGGTTCATTGTCGGAAGGTAACGTTAACTGATTGTATTTATTTATACCCCACTCTTTTACCTCTCGAATGACAACACTAACAGCCTCTACTCCAAGACCTTCTAATTCTTTGACTGCCGCATCAAGGATGCCGTCAATCATGTTTTGGACACGCCCTTTTTTATCTTTTTCGTTCATGATTGACACCTTCTTTCCAACAATATGATACTTTACCACTCTTAATATCATATCACGAATCGAAATACTCCACAACAAAAAAAGTGGCAATTACCGAAGCAATCACCATTTTAAAACTCCTAATCCCCAATTTTATCATTTTCAAGCATCAGCAGAAAGTCTGTAAGTGAATTATACAACTCAGACATATTGGAAACAGGATATTCAAAGAGGTCAAAGATGCAGATTCTTCGACCTCTTCCTATTCCCTATTTACTACCCTTTACTGCATCAAACATTGATTTTCTCATACCGTCCAAGTACTCCTTGTTTGCTATACATATTCCTCCATAACAATAATCACGAAACATACAAGTCTCACATATAATCTGATTAACACTCTGACGAATCAAGTCATCATCAGACGGCAGTTTATACGAATCAACTTTTTTAATTCCTGATGGATTTCTTAATCCAAAATCTATCTGTTTGCCATTGCTCGTTTTTAGATATCTATATGTTTCCGCAAAAAACTCTAAGCAATCACCAACTTGATAATCTTCAAATCCTTCAATTGGCATCCAAACATGATCTTCCTTTCCATCAAAGCACTCCCCATCCATGTACATACCACTTACATAGATGCGCTTGAAACAGATATTCTTTTGGGTTATTCTCTCGATCTGTCCGGCAAAGCCAAGCGATACTTCATGATGACATAAAAAGAACCACCCTCTTATATCCCTTCCTATTGCCATCTGTGCATCAAGATAATCTTCATAGGTAAGTTTTTCGCCACCGAAAACTTCCTTCATGCCTTGTGGTGAAAAATCAATGTAGCCCCACTCTTGGGTGTCCACAATGACATTCTGACCCCGATATGCCTTCTTCAGTTCCTTCCACTCTGTGTTTCCTTTTCTTTTACCCATATTCTCGCACCTCCGATTAAAAGTGTCACTTTACAGTGACCTGACAATTTAATCTACGAATATGAGAAAATCTAATCTGTACTCTTTCATTTGCTGTATTCTTCCACAATCTCAAAGTACGCGTTGATCTTAGTCTGCGCTTCTTCCTCAGATAGTTCAAAATGCGCCATGAGCAAATGTAGGACGGTTTCAATCGTACAGTCCTGTGAAAATTTATCTCGTATTAAGTCCATTGGATCCATAATTCATTTCCAATTTTGACATATTAGAACATTACTTCAAACGAACATAATATGTCCCCTTTCCCGAACCTTCCCTTTTTAATTCTCCTGCCTTTACCAACTTTCTCAGTGCCCCTTCGACAGAGCTTACACTGAGTGCCGGACATAGTTCTCTGATATCCTGCTTCGTAAACTTCCCCATCTTATTTAGCGTTGCCTTTCTTACAATATCAACTGCAGGCATTTTTTCTTCCACGATTGAAAATCTGTCTTCAAAATCCTTGTATGCAGCAAGAATCGTGCCCAAAAGATACTTGATAAAAGGTACTGCATCTTCTGTCCCTTCATGCCAGCCTTCCTGTGCCCTGCCGAGCGCATCATAATACAAATCCTTATTTCCTGCTATCTTTGCCACTAAAGAGATGTATTTGCCCACATAAAAACCACTGCGGTATAAAAGCAGTGTAGTGAGCAGTCTGCTCATTCTGCCGTTTCCGTCATTAAATGGATGTATGCACAAAAAATCATGGATAAAAATCGGTATGACGATAAGTGGCTCTACTTCAAAATTTCCTATGACAAGGTTGTATTCCTCACATATCCTTTCTAATGCTTCAGGGGTTTCAAAAGGCGCAAGTGGTGTAAACAATACCTCTGTATGCCCATCAGGATGAGCAGCACTGATATAATTCTGTACATTTTTAGTCTGCCCGGCAAGCGGGTTATTCATATGACTGTAAAGCATCTTATGCAGCTGGAGGATATAATTCTTAGTAATCGGAATAGCATCAAAACTTTCGTGAATAACATTCAGCACATCACGATATCCTGCGATTTCCTGCTCATCACGGTTCCTTGGTGTTGTTTTTTCCTCAACCAATTGTCTGATTCTTGTATTTGTGGTTACAATACCCTCAATGGCATTCGATGCCTCGGTACTTTGTATCTTGGCTATTTCAACGAGCTTTTCCAGCTCATTCGGTTTTTGTTTGAGGTAAAGCTCCTGTTTCCCTGCATATTTATATATAGCTGCAATGAGCCCAAGAATCTCTAAATCCCACTTTTGCTTTTTTATAGATGAATAATTGAATGTCCTCATTCCCTTATGCGCCTCCCTTTCCCTTAAACATTAACATATTTTAAGGGAAAGTTCAATAATCATTTTCGCAACATAGAGATTTAATGGCTAATTTCATCGTCACATATCTCTTGTTCCGTTCTTGAATTTTCCATCACTTTCAGCAGATACTCCTCAAACTTTGGCCGGCAGATAAGGTATCGATTTCCCAGAAATAATGCAAATCCTCCTTCATTGTCCTCTGCCATTCTTCTCATTTTCTTAATGCCTATGTGAAAGTAAGCACTCGCCTCTTTCAGCGATATCATGTACCTTTCCTGAAGAGGTATCTCAATCGTTCCTGTTTGCTGCTCTTTCATATGCACACGCTCCTTTTTGATTATTTGACCATAAAGAGTCGTTACATACATCACTCAAAAGCTCCCAAATATCAAGTTTTATCTGCTTTTGCTCTTATGTTTACCTTATAACGATAGCTGCTTGAAATCGTTAAAGGGTGTTCAAATGAAACTACTCGACTGTTTTTGACTACTACATTTACTACTTTTACTTCCGTCAGTCGTAGTCCGACCGTAGTGCTCTGGCACAGCAAAAACCCTTATTTGCCCCATTTTACCCCGATAATTCAAGCACAGAACAGTAGTCGTTCGTCCTGCCGTGGCAGACGAAAAGTATTTTTACCATCTTTTGCATTTCCTTTCTTTTCCTTTTATAAACCTGCAAGCCCTTCGCTTTACGGTGATAAGGAAGTATAGAAACTAACTTATCATCAACGCTGACAAACAGGGTGCAAGCAAGAACAGAGAACACATCACTTTCATTAGTGGTCGGTTCTCTGCTTTTTGTTACGCAATAGAACGCTGTTTTTGAGGGTAGGGATATAAAATATCGTCTAAGTGTTTTCCATGCTCTGAAAGCCGCATAAATCAAGGACTTTTTAACCTCTACTGCGTAACATACCTACCCAAGAAAGCATTAGTTTTATAAAGCGATTGGATTAGACGGATTTTGAACACCGTAACAACTCCCGGTGTTGGATTATCCGATATTGGATTTTCCGACACCGGGTTATCCGACATCGGAAAATCCAACGCAATTAAATAAAGATATAACTAACTAAAGAAAAACCAAATACAGACTTAATCAAATATCTATTCCTTTCCTATCCTTTCCCCTAACCCCTTTCCTTTGAAGCACAATATAGTGACAGAGCTGCAAGAATGGAAAAGAATGGAACGGAAACGGCAGTATAAAGAAATATTGTTTACTATGTTACGCAATAGAACACCGTTTTTAAGGGTAGGAGTATAAAACCCTTACCCTTGTCCTTATCGCCGCTGTAATGCGCTTAAATCAAGCGAGAAACACCCTCTATCGTGTAACAATCATTCCATACTGGATTGAGGGCGAAAGCAGTCTACTGATTTCGTCCTCTTGACTGCCCATTAGCAAAGGCGGGAAAAGCTGTCAAGGGCGCGTAGCGCGAAGTTTACCCTTGACAGCTTTTCACGTCTTTGCTACTTCCTATCGGTCGAAGCGGAATTTCAATATGGCTTCAACCAGTTTTGCCTTTAATCTGTCCTGTGTGTCGTCATTGATATGCCCCTTATACATAGACAGGTATTTGATGTGTGCGGTGTAGTGCTGCAATACTGCGTCTACCGCTTCCGGCTCTCCGGCAACGGCTTTTTCGATTACTTCAAAAGGTATCAGCTTTTTGTTCCTCATGTTCCAATCTCTCCCATTCTTTCCGCAACTGTTTCAGCGCGACATTTCTTCTGTGATTTATCGTACTTCTACAACGCCCATACAGTCTGCCGATTGCTTCATCACGATAACCGATGAAGTAATATAGCAACAAAACTTCTTGCCTTAACTCCGGCAACTTTGCTAATGTCGTCGCTAACCGTTCATCATCAACGATAACTTCCTTTCCCAACACATGAAATACGGTCGGCTTGTCCTGCTTTTCAAAGTAGCTGTCCATAGCAGACGGTTCAAAATATCGTTCTGACATCAGATAGTCAAGGGATATTTCCCGTTCCATTTTCCGCTTCAAATCCCTCCATGCGTTGATTGCTTCATGGCGCAGGACAACCTTGCAGAACGCATGGAAAGCATATTCAATATGCTCCATGAACTGTTCAGAATATCTCATTTTCTCTCACCCCCTTTCTTCCCAGTAGGGGGCTATTACAACAAGAACCCATGCAGAATATATCCGCATAGGTTCTTGAGTAATATGAGTTATTAAGACATACTAAATGATATGTGTATTCATACTCATAGGCGCAATAATCCTCGTTAATGGCTTGGATTTTTTTGACAGGTCAATGATTGTTGGATTTTGTCGATATGATTTATGCTTCATGGCGGTACCTCTTTTTAGACATCGCGTCAAAAGGAACGTGTAAAAAGCTCTCTGCTGAACAACAGTTTTTTCTTTGTCGTCATTCAGCAGATTGGATTGAATTATCAAAAAAGGAGCCGATAACAGCAGTTCAAATCTGCGTGTTATCGGCTCTGCGTCTGTGCGTCCGGCTCTTTGATAACCGAAATATGAAATTGTGTTACATTGATTAAAATTTCCTGCTTACATTTGGGGCAGAACAGCGGGAAGTTCCGAAGCTCTGTATCTAACCGCATTTTAATACGTGTCTTGCTCCCGCAAACAGGGCATAATAACCATTTGAATTGCTCGCTCTCGTTATGATTCATGGGTTTTATTCTTGCTTTCCTTTTTCAGTACAGCACTGCTGATAACGCTGATACCGCCCAATAACGCACAAGATTTTGACGGAAAAAGGATTCCTGCCGCCACAAGACCAGCGCCGACAACTAAGTTACATACCGCTGCCGTTTTTAACGCTTTCTTTTTCGGGTTGGGAAGCTCTACGGATATTCCCAGTGTGTCATTCAGCTTTTCGCAAGCCTGATTTACTTCTTTAATCATTTTGTCCTCCTTAAAACAATAACTGTATGCCGTGATTTACAATAAGCAACACGCCAACGCCTATGACAATCCATAGGGCTGTGGCTTTCTTTTCTTTCCCTTTTCTCTTGTTCAGAAACAGGAAAAGCAATCCCACACCCACAAGGCAGATACCGACAATCAATGATACGATTGTAATAGTCTGCATGATTTCTGCACTTGGAACGGGTACAAAATCGGGAATTGGAAAATTCATGTTATCGTCCCCCTTTCTTTTAATTGCTTAAATCTGATAAAATCATTTTTCTCATTGTGATTGCTGAAAAAGTGATTCCTATGATGCCGAAAATAATTGCCGCAATGGGAATTGACAAAAGTCCTGCGCTGCTTCCCTGTGAATTTGACGCTATGGCAACAATGATGATAGACGAAACAACGGTTGCAATCGCTGACTTCTTTATCATTCCAACATACAGCGGGAGAAGCCCCAACAGGATTGCGGATATTGTTGTAACTGCCTGTGTCATTATGTTTCCAAAGCTGAACGTGACAAAATCAAAACATTTTGCCGCAAGAAAGATTGTGGCATATTGGAAGATATTTGATAGTACATGGAACAGGAACATGATACCACATATCAAAATGAGTTTTGCCGTAATCAATTTTGTGCGACTGATTGGGTAAGTGAAAAGCAAACAGATTGTTTTGTTTCTGTATTCTTCAATCACAAATACGGAAATCAGTACCGCTTCCCATACAATCAGAGTAGCCCTTACAAGCATTGCCGCTAACGTAACCGTATCTAACTGGACTGGGGCAAATCCCGGAAGTGTGGATATATTGCCGCTTGCAGTTAAAAGGCTGGACGTAAAGACCGAAAGCAGAAAAATGATAAAGTTAGCGATTAACAATCCGGCGATATGCGGCTTCAACGGTACTTTCTTAATTTCCATGCGGATAAGGTTCCACATTTTTTTCACCTCCTCCCAATAAGCCTAAATAATAGGTTTCAAGGTCTATCCCTTTGGCTGTGAGTTCTTTCATTGATACTTCCGCAAGCATAGCCCCGTGGTCAATAATTCCGATTGTGTCGGCAATTTTAGACAGCTCGTCAAGGATATGGCTGGATATTAAAATGCTTGTGTGATATTCATGGTTGATTCGCAACAGCAGCTCCCGTACTTCTATAATTCCCTGTGGGTCTAAGCCGTTTATAGGTTCGTCTAAAATGAGCAAATCCGGCTTTGTGAGCATTGCCCTTGCAAGCGCAAGCCGCTGTTTCATTCCCAAAGAGAATTTCCCTACGGCTTTTTTGCCCGTTTCTGCAATCCCTAACAGTGACAGCGTTTCCATGATGTTTTCATAGCCTGCGCCCATGTACCGGCAATGGAGTTCCATGTTCTCGTATGCGCTTAAATGGCTGTAAAAAACAGGGCTTTCAATAATGCTGCCGATACGGGAGAAAACGGGATTGTTCCCCTTGTTGATAGTTTCGCCTAATAAACATACCGTACCTGTATCGGGGAAAATGATGTGGTACAGCGTTTTCATCAGCGAAGTTTTTCCTGCGCCGTTCGCGCCCAAAAATCCGTACACTTCCCCTTGCCTTACATTCATGCAAATATCATTCAGTATGGGGCTGCCCTCTATGGATTTTGATAAGTGCCGGACTTCAACCGCATTTGTCATTCGCCCGCCCCCTTTTTGGGGCATAGCCGCCTTTTGAATATCAGAGTTGCTTTCTGTGCGATTCCGATAAGAGAATATTGGGAGCTGCCTATACACGGATAGGCGAAACAAGTAACCAGCTCCCAACCGTCCTTACCGTAATGATTCAGTTTATCAGACAGCGACTTTTCGGAATGTTCTGTTTCCTTGCTGTCAATTACTATCGTTTTGTACTCAAATTCTGTCATAACAATCTCCTTTACTCAAAAATATCTGCCACAAGGCTATCCACCATAAAATCAAAAACAGCGAAATAATCACAAGTGACGGAAAGCGTTTCTTTTGCATTGATTGTTGACAGCAGCGCACTCAAAATTCCATATGCCTGTGCTTCCTCCATTTTCAGATTGAGGTCTGCGGCATGGATAACCTGTCTGAAAAAATCGAAACTGTCAAACTTGATTTTCTTAATCGTTTCTTCCGGCAGCTTTGTTACAAAAGACTGAAAATCCGGCGTATTGACATTGTAGAGGAACGGCTTGCTGTCGTATTCCCGGAAAAGCCTTTTCATGGACTGTGCAAAGCCCTCTTTCGTCCGGCTGTTCCTGTTTATGTCGATAATTTTTTCTGTCAACCTCCTTTGTATGTCTGTGATTGTTTCAAGGAATAAATCTTCCTTTGTCGGGTAGAGCGTATAAAAAGTACCGATAGATATAACTGCCTTGTCGCATAGATTCTTAATGCTTGTCTTTTTGTACCCTTGCGCTATCCAACATTCCTCGCATAGTTCTTCCAGCTTTTTGCGGATTGCTTTTTTATCAGCGTCCGAAAGGACTGGCTTTGACGGCATAGATTCACTTCTCCTTTCTTCTGAATTGTATTTGCGAATATTCGCTATAAATATTCACAAAACGAATGATAGCACGATTGATAACTATTGTCAAGTAGGGAACTTGATTTAGCAATGCCGTATACCCCCAAAATCAGAAAATCATTCCTTACATTATAGGAAGTATTTTAGTTAACTGATAGAACTGAATAGACATACTCTGAAACCATATTTCAGCTTACAAAAAACCTCTGCTATTTTTTATTCATATTTGGCATTTCTGAAACTCCCCCGTATTAAGAAGCAAGGAAAACTTTTTGAAAAATTTCTCTCAAATATTCGTCAAAACCGCCCTGTGCGGTGTTGTAGGTAGTGAGAGAGTTTTCAAAAGGGTTTGGGATTCCTCCCAACAAGCAAAATCTGTCCAGCAAGCCATAGCGCGAACGGGCAGATTTACGGAAATGGGTACCCGTTTCCTATGCTTGCTACGAAACTTATCATTTAACAAATACGGAAAGGAAGGGAAAAGAATGGATTGGGAACCAGAAATCAAGGACAGCGGCTATTTGCCGGAAAAAGGGAAACCGACAGAGGAAACTGTCTGCTACAAAATCGGCGGCACATACTATGAAGTGTCTACCTCCTGCGGCGGCTCGGAACGGCTCCGCGACAAGATGATACGGCTCATAAAATCGGAAACCGTCAAACCGCCCAATGACAAACAGGGATAAATGCGCTATAATGATTTTAACACTACTGTTTGTCGGGCGTTCATTACAGGAGGAATGAACATATGACAGCAAATACATATAAGCCCGGACAGATAACAGCATTATACGCCCGTCTTTCGCAGGAAGATACGTTAGAGGGCGACAGCAACAGCATTGTGAACCAGAAAGCAGTCCTCTCCAAATATGCGGCGGACAACGGCTTTTCCAATCCCGTTTTCTTTATTGACGACGGTGTATCAGGTGTGACGTTCGACAGACCAAATTTCAACCGTATGATTGCAGAGATTGAAGCCGGAAACGTAGCAACGGTCATTGTCAAGGATATGTCAAGGTTGGGGCGCGATTATCTGAAAGTCGGCTACTATACGGAAATCTTTTTTGTAGAGCGCGACGTTAGATATATCGCAATCAATGACGGTGTAGACAGCGCAAAGGGGGATAACGATTTTACCCCGTTCCGCAACCTGTTTAATGATTTTTACGCCAAAGATACAAGTAAAAAAGTACGGGCAATCAAACGGGCGCAAGGACAGGCGGGGGAACATCTGACAAAGCCGCCTTACGGCTACATGGTAAGCCCTGCGGACAAAAAGCTATGGATTGTGGACGAGGAAGCCGCTGCTGTGGTGAAACGCATTTTTGATTTATGTATCGGTGGGAAAGGTCCTATGCAGATAGCAAAAATCCTCAAGGAAGATAAAGTACCGACTGCCAAAGCCTACTATGCCGAGAAAAAGGGGAAAGCACTTCCCGAAAATCCGTACAACTGGAAAGACAGCACGATTGTCGGCATTTTGGAACGTATGGACTATTGCGGACATACCGTAAATTTCAAAAGCTATTCCAAATCCCACAAATTAAAGAAGCGGATTCCAACCACAAAAGAACAGCAGGCAATTTTCTATAATACCCATGAAGCGATTGTAGAGGACGCTGTTTTTGAACGGATACAAGAACTAAGAGCGAACAAACGCCGCCCCACAAAAGCGGACAGACAGGGATTGTTTTCCGGCTTGGTATATTGTGCGGACTGTGGGAGTAAGCTACATTTCGCTACTTGTAAAAGTTTTAACGGTTCACAAGACCATTACCGCTGTGCAAAGTACAAGAGCAATACGGGAAGCTGTACGGCTCACTTTATCCGCGAGGAAGTGTTGAAGCAAATCGTATGGAGCAGGATATTTGACGTGACTGCCCTTTTCTTTGATGACATCATGGCTTTCCATGAAATGATGTATCAGCAACGCTCCGCTGAAACAGAAAAGGAAATGAAGCGCAGGAAACGTGAGGTCGGACAGGCGAGGAAGCGGATAGCGGAACTTGACCGTATCTTCAAGCGGATTTATGAGGACGACATAAGCGGAACAATCAGTCATGACAGGTTTTTGAAGCTGTCCGCAGAATATGAAGCGGAACAGCGGGAACTGGAAGAAAAGGTCAAGGCAGACCAGCAGGAAGTCGATACCTACGAACAGAACAAAAGCGATTTTGACAGCTTCGCCGCGATTATCCGCAAATATGTGGGGATAAAGGAGCTCACCCCCGCAATCGTCAATGAATTTATCAAGAAAATCATAGTCCATGCGCCGGAAAAGGTGGACGGGAAACGGGTACAGAAAGTAGATATTGTTTTCAACTTTGTGGGTGAACTCAATTTCCTTTCTGCTACGCAACCGAAAAGGCAAGGCGCATAGGAACTCAAAAAGACGGTACAGCCCTTGTAATTGGGGCTATACCGCCTAATCTGAAATTACTTCCCTCTAACCGTAAACATTTGATTTTCCGGGCTTTTCTGTATCTTCCATTAATTTGCTGTTTTCACGGGAACCTGCACTTTTTGGCATATCCCGTGCACCCGAAGGTGTAAATTTGGGTGCAAACCGGATCAGTTTGCACCTCAGGCATTTTCAATTGTATCTTGAGCTTCCTTATAATTCCCCGCCACTCTGCGCATTTCTTCCGACGCTTCTTCAAATCCCAGATGCGTAAAAGTATTCAGCGTTACGCTGATGTCGCTGTGGCCCATAATCTATTGAAGGGTTTTGGGATTCATCCGCGCGGCCGCCATCCTGCAGAAGGTATGGCGGCACACATGGGGCGTTACTTTGGGCATCTGGACTTTGTAAATGCTGTTGTACTTCTTGCAGATATGCTGGAAATATTTTTCCCAGTGCATGGCAACCATTGGCATCTCATTCTTATCCAGAAACAGAAATCCGGTATACCCATCAATCATTGGCTCTGCCCTGGGCTTTTTTCTGGACTTTAAAATCGTCCGGAAACAGTCTGCCACTTCCTGGGTCATTGGAACCTGGCGCACTCCGCTCTCTGTCTTTGGTTCTACAATCTGGTATCCTTTCTTCGGATAACGCTGCAGCTGGTGGTTCACAATAATTTTTCCATTTTCAAAATCCAGGTCTGCCCTGGTCAGCCCGGCAAATTCTGAAATCCGAAGCCCGGTATGGAACAGGATATATATGCCCTCATAGTATTTACTGAAATGGGCATCCTCTTTTACAAATTTCAGGAATTTTCGTTCCTGCTCCCTGGTAAGGGCTTCCCTGGTTATACTGTCATTGTATATGACGGTTGCCAGTTCAAATCCGAAAGGATTCTTGCGGATGTAATCATCATCTACAGCCACCTGGAAAGCCGGTCTTAGAATCCCCCGGATCGTGCGTATGGCGCTGAAACCTTTTCCGTTTTTCTGAAGCTGAATCAGCCATAATTTTGCATCGGAAATCTTTACCCGGTCAATCCTTTCCCTTCCGAACTTTTCTTTTTTCAAAAGGTTTATTGTTGTACGGTATCCTGCTTCCGTAGTAGGCCGCACCCCTGTTTTCAGGGAAACATATTTTTCCACTAACTCTGCCACTGTCAGCCCGCCGCCTTCCGGCACAATCTTATCAAAAATGTCAGCGACAACCTGCTTTTCTTTTTCGCGCAGGGACAGCCCCGCTTTTTTCCCTGCAGGTATTCTGTCATTCTTATCCAGCCGCCAGGAATACACATATTTGGGCTCCCCAAAGGTATCCGTATATTTATAGCGGTATCTTCCGTCCGGCATCTGGATTTCCCCGTTTCGGAGTATCCTTCCCCGGCTGTCTCTTCTTTTTTCACTCAATGCAATCGGCCCCTTTCTGTCTTTGGTAATTTTGGGTTCGACAAAAAGGCTTCGATGCGGTAAAGAGATTGTACCATAACGAAGCCGATTTGTCACATTGTTTTTCGGCTTTATGCCTTATGCTTTTTGGCTTTATATTTTGGGGTTATACAACAGTTGCCTCATCAATATATTTTTCAAACAACTTCCGTTTAATTTGGGTACGATTACCATTGCAAAGCAGGAAATCAGCATCGGGATTCTGCGCAATAATATTTCGGATTTTGCGCTGGCCGATTCGGAAATAATCGGCAGCTTCCTCGATAGTCAGGGTGTACTTACGCTAAATGGGAACCTCCATTTTCATTTCCTCGATTTCATTGATTTCTGTCGTTTTTGCTGTTTGCATTTTCTTTTCCTCCTTGCTTTTTGAGCGTTATTTTTTTCTATAGTGAATATTTTGACCGTTTTGTCTTTTTCCTTTAATAATCTTCTGCGGCTACCAGTTTCTCCTCTGCCAATCTCCTGTAAATGTAAAGAAATCGCTGGTTAATGACTGCTCCGTTTACTGTAATTTTGTGGGTCGCGCGAAGAGAACGCCCCTCCCGTTTTAAGAAAATCAGACCTTCTTCTTTCAGTGGGGTAAGCAATTCTCTGCCACTTTTGTAAGGAAAATACTGTCGCCGATAATCCGCGTATCATCTTCCGCATTCCCATAACTTTTCTGATGTTATGTAAATGAAATTTTCGTCATATATTAGATAATTCGTCACCTTTCCCTCGCCTATTTCTGCTACGTTTTTCACGCGGATTCCCTCTCTATTCACTGCAAACTTTAACGATTCTAAAAGCATAATGCCAGGGGAAACATTCGAAACCGCTGCATCATTCTCCTGAATTATCCGAAGTAGAGATTCTCGGTCGTTTTCAATTAAATTGTGGGTTTCGTCCTGGTTCAACAATTCTTTTTCCAATATAAAATTTTTGAAGACAGTGGTTGCAGCATATAAAATTCCGTATGCATCAATATATCGCGGAAGTTTTATAATGCCTTGCATTTTTCCTCTAATTTTTGTGCATTCATATAAAATTGTCTCCATAATCTCATCCACATGCTCCGTCGCAAAGCGCAGAAAATCATAGGCAAAATTTGGCAAAGCATGTAAGTTTTCCTGGTAATAACTTAAAGCAGAATTATCCACATCTCCTTCCTCAAAATTTAGAATAACCACCCGGCTCCGGCTTGATTTTCCACCAGAAAATGTCTCTCCGGTAATCAAGGCGCATCCATTAATTGGAATAAACTCTTTTGCGGCACTGTTTGATGCGAATGCCACAGACCTGCGCCTGGGTACTCTATCTCCGTATGCCCGGATAATGCTTTCCAGTTTCCGTTTCTTTTCACGGGCATCGAGATCGTTTTCAGAAGGTGTCAAATCATCAATCATAACGACCGTGTCAGCATATCGATCCATAATTTCGTAAATGGCTGCTTCCGTTGCCGAAAAATTGATTTCCGGAACAGCACTGGCAGTTCGATTAAACACCCGAGTAAAAATTTCCCCACAGGTAGTTTTTTTCGTATTTGTCTTGCCAATCAGGGCTGTAGAAAATTCAATCTGATATCCTGCTTTCTTAAACAGAGCGGTCAACAGGGCTGTCATTGCATAATACTGCAAAAAGACTGCATTTCCTGGTATAATCGACCGCATTCCCATAAACTCCTGAAAAATTTGCTGTTCACCTGCTGATTTCGTTATAAGATTAAAACCGTTGGCCGCTCTTATCGGCAGGTGCCCTAGACCGATTGCCCCCTGCGATGTCAAATAGCAAACTTGCCCAGATGACAGCCATTTCCAACCAGATGAACTATATTCCGTTATCGTCGGATAATTCTCCGCTTGTATTAGGCCTTGGATATACTTCTTCAACAACTTTTTTGCATTCAAACTGCTGCTTAACGCTGCTCGATTCCCTGTAAGCCTCTCAATCCAACCCACCCCAATATCTCTCCGCTTTCGATATTTCCCTCATATTCTGCATTGCCTGTTACAATAATTTGAACCTTCCATCTCTGCTTCTTTTTCGTGCCAATTAATTCATTTGCTTCATTAAAAATCTCGTCCACCATCCTCCTCTCTTTCAAAATTTTCAATGCAAAATTTCCGACTGGTTCATAGCTCTCCCCATCAGTAGCGGTCAAAATACCGTTTGTATATACAAAGTTTGCGGCATCTATGCTTATTTTTTTCCTCTTTTCTGGGCTTTTTCCTGAAACTTCCATCATATTTGATATGCCAGAAACCACATTGGATGGTATCGGGAAATAACCCATTTTTGTCAGTCCCTGTGAAAATTTTAAGTCCAATCCCTGCACATTATCCCGGCAATCCAACATGCTTTCAAAATTATCATTTCCGTTAGCCAGTGCCGCGAAGGTTGACGTCAATTTTTCCTCTTCACCGGTTAATTCCTGAGAAATTTTCTGCAATTTTTCGCCTGTTTCAACAGACGAAAAAACTCGCGATTTTTTCGTTATCATTCCTCCACCTTCCCTTTCTTCTGAAATTTTCGAAAATAATTTTTTCCCATTCATTTTTATTCTCCTTCCTGACTTTGCGTTTTCTCCTTTATGTTTCCCTTCTGTTCCCTCCCTTCATGATTTAATTATAAACCGCTCAAAATTAAATTATAATTCAAAATTTATTTTATTTTTTTATATAAATCATTTATTTTTTTATTAAATTTCTGTATTATATGCCTATAAAATAAATAATTTATAGAAATGAGTTGAAATTATGGATATAACAGAAAAAGATGCCCGTCTCAGATACTTTTATCTGATTGACACAAATTCCCTGGCACAAAAGATTGCAGATAAACTGGAACCAACAGCAGATCCAAAAACATTATTCGATTTGATATTCCGTCAAATGGAACAAAGCTGTGAAAGATACCTGAATTTTGTCTGGTCACCAAACAGTTTTAACAATTCCGGTAAACCTAACATATACTCAAATCCAATCCTTCGAATTGTACTGAAACACCATTGTATCCTGCATGGTTTTCTTTCTGCTGTAGAAAAAGACTCACAAAACAGAGACTGCATAAAAATAAGCGGTGCAAAAGATACCATGCTGCATTGCGGTTATTTCTATACAAATTTTTATAGAGAAAAGCCAACCTATATGCCAGACAATTATAACGTTGAGGCAATCGACAGTCTACCTCAAGTCTATAATCAATATAAAAACCGTTTCAACAAATATTCAGATTCTTATTCCTATAAAATTTTAATCAACCATTGCCAGGACTTTTGCAATAATTTTCCGAATGTTTCCCGTTATGAGGGCAGTTGGGCCTGCTTTATCTATACGATGCCGGAAGTGCTCACACTTAATAGAACAATTGGCAATTTTCAAAATCCTCAATCAAAAACTCCTGGTAAGTATAATAAATCCCTTATCAAATATTATAATAACTTGTTTTCTTGTTATAAAAAATGGTATTACCAAAATAATCTAACTCTTGAAGATAAAATTCTGTTTGAATCGGCAATGGAGCCAATATACGGTTTCCGTTTCTTTTTCTATGCATCAAAATTAATTCATAAGATACATACAGCCCCTATCCATGACACGGACCTGACATACAAAGACCTTGAAGGAACTGCAATGCTCAAACTAATCCTGCAAGCTGTCCAGCTTCCTATTATATATAACCGCTCTGTTTTTTTGGAACATGCAATCCGTTCCGTTCTATCCAGCCAATTTTTAAAATCCCAGAATTATCAGGAAAGCAGCTGCAGCCTTTTTACAAGACTTTCAAAAAAGGCTGTCCCGAAAGAATTGCTGTCCTTAAGCGGTATGGAACATATCAGAATATATCTGCAAAAGCTGACATATGTAGCCCTCCCACTGCTGGAAGATATATGGGATGTAATCATATACAAATTAAACCATAACTCTTCTTCCAAAGATAAATTTTGTATCAATATTGACACTTACCGTTCCTACCTCACAGAAAATTATATGGCAATTGCCAGCGATTACTCCTGGTATTTTGAAAAAGATTCGGAAGAACAAATGTCTGAATTCAGTCAAGATAGTTTTTATGAGAAGCTCACTTCCGCAAATATAGAAACTATATATCAGGAATTTTGTTTCCCTTCTGTAAAATACTCTGCCTTTGAAACCGACTCTTTCCAAGATTTGCTGCTTGGCTATTTTAAAAAGGAACGTTTTATCAATCCAAAACCTGAGCTTTATCAGCAATACATGTCTTTTATGGCTGAAGGTGAAGCCTCTGTAAATAAAGGCATTTATAACGATGAACTCAAATTCTTTAAACATCATGCAGAGGCTATTCTTGCTTATGCTGAAAGCCTTATGCCACTCAAAAAACAATAAGTTAAAAACCAAATTCATGCCATCAGGATGCAATTTCTCCTGATGGCAATCCTTGTCTATTCCCTGTTTCCCTTCTTTCCCCCAGTTTTTCCAAATGTCCTTCTTCTATTTTTAGGATAATTTCACAATTTCTCCTGCCCATGTTATCCATATGGGCAAAGGGAAATAAGGGAAATAGGTGTAGCCGCTCAAAATAATTGTCAAAAATTATCAAAATAATTGTCAAAAACATTTAAAAAATATTCCCGAATGTAAAGCAAAAAGTAACTATATATCTTTTTGTTCACTAAACACCGATATCTCTACCTTTGGTAACCGATATACCAGAATCAATGTAGAAGGTAATTCATACCGGAAATTAACTTTTGTTGGGTTTTTCTGCGCCATTATTGCCCTTATTGGGCAGGATGCTTACTCACAAGGGACATTTATTGCACAAGGATACGGAATTTATCAAATTAATGCTCCAAGGATCAGTGTTGCAACAATACAAAACACAGGGAACGTATCTTGCAATCCTGTAGAGGGAGAAGAGGCTGTACAACTTACCAATACTACAGCTAATGTACGTTTAATAATATTGATGTTGGAAGGGGGATTACCTCAAATTACCCTATAACTTATGCCAATGCATTTATGTTTAGCGGACGCTTACCGGAAGTTTTAATTTAGTCAGGATTGTTAGCCGGTAAATCCAGGGATGCAAGAACCGTCACACCACTTAATGTTTCCTGAGTTAATTCTGGTGGAATGGCTTTCCAGTCACTTCCCTCATAGGCTCCGATGGCATTCTCTATAATAATTAACCACCAGTTTTCAGAGCTTGCATTTTGGTAAATTTCCATATATGAGCAATCTTCTGTTTCGTCATATGTTTCACGGATTTTTGTCCATATGTGCGAAGCTGAAATAGCTTCTAGACTTATAAATTTTCTGGCGGAATATGCACTTAAAAACTGTATTTTTTGATATTCTGGTGCGCTACGATTCCAAATGCGCTTTACACTAATAACGCACGAATACTCTGTAAATTTTCCTTTTATTTTTGCAATCCGGTGCCATCCTGGCGAATGACCTCCAACGCCTCTTGCATATGATAAATATCCAGGCACAATTTCGGTGTTTTGCCTACCATACAAAAAGCATGGTATTCCTGTAAGTTTTGATTTCTATGTACAACAAAAACTCCGGGTATAAACCGGAGTAAAAAATCCGCATATTCCCTTACTTAATTCCTATGATGCATACTTATTGTAAGCATTCTTGACATTTTTCTGAGAAATGTAGCAGTATACTTGTGTAGTTTTTAGGTCAGCATGCCCTAAAATCACTGCCACATCCTGAATATTCATTCCTCTATCTAAAAGGTTTGTTGCTAAAGTCCTCCGATACCTATGTGGATGGACATTTTGCACTCCGGCTTTCTTGCCAATCTTCTTTAAAAGCACTTCTATCCCATTTTTCCCAAGCCGCTCCGTTCCCTTCCCTGTAAACAACGCCTCATTCTTATCTTTTCTGGAAGAAAGGTAATTTCCGAGATTCATTGCAGCGACTTCTGAAAGATAAACTGTCCGCTCCTTATTCCCCTTTCCCAATACCGTGCATTCCATACATTCAAAATCAATGTCGCTAATGTTCAATCTGGCCACCTCTGAAACTCTGCAGCCAGTGCAATATAAAAAATCTAGTAGGGCCAAATCCCTTGTGTTTGTACACGCCATTCTCAGCTTTTCCAATTCTACAGCCGAGAAAGGCTTCTTGACTTCTTTGCGATATTTGATTTGTTTAATCGCTGCACATGGATTCCTGCCAATCAACCCTTCTGCCGACAGCCAACTAAAAAAGCTGGAGTAACACCTGCGCATCCCGTCCAATGTTCGATTGCTTACTTTCGTTTCTGCTTTTTCCCGCCTGTAAGACAGATAAAACCTAATGTCATATGTAGTGACATCATATAATGGTTTTCCTAAAAAATGTATCAATTTACGGTTTTCATCTGCATACCTATGCAATGTAGATTCTGCGATGCCCTCGATTCTTTTGGTCGCAAGAAACTTCTTCAGCATTTTCTCTGCACTGCCATCTACAATTGTCACTTCGGTGCTGCGTTCTTGAACCTCATAGTTGCTTAATTCCATTATGAGCACGTCCTGTATCATGTCAGCTGTTCTAGCATCCACCCGCCCTTCCAAAGCCCGAACGACTTTTTGTATAATCTGCTCCCGTATTTCCATAATAGCCACCTCCAACATAAATCATACCATACACTTGCGGAATTTCTTGCAAATTTTAGCCTGATGTGCTATTATGGGGATGAAAAAGGAGCAACCGCCCACAAAGTGGTTAGCTTCCCAGATTTGCTATGAGCCTACCTGACCGCCAAGTACAAGGTAGGCATTTTATTTGAGATTTAGAATAATAAGCCTTATTCTAACAGAAATATTATTCTACAACAATCCCACAAAGCCTGTA
>NZ_SRYA01000041.1 GCF_004793545.1 Petralouisia muris
AAAGATGGAAGGAAGAGATGGATTGTCCTGTATGGATTTTTGAAGGTATATGAAAGTAAGAGAATAATCCTCGATAGCTCAATGGTAGAGCACGCGGCTGTTAACCGCGGGGTTGTAGGTTCGAGCCCTACTCGGGGAGTTAAATATAAGTTTGCACGCGATAGTGTTTGCAGACTTTTTTGTTATATAGAATTTCAGGATAGTTAGGAAGTGTAGCAGTTGAAAGTACCTCAATTTAATTTAAAATGCTTAAAATCTTCAAGAGGTGGAGTTTGCCTTATGGGATTTGGAGTTATTATGATGGGATTTGGAATTTATCGCGGGGAGATATCCGTAGTATTAGAAAAAGCAGTAAATATTTGTATGGAGTGTATTGGAATTGGATAACGGTAAAGAGACAAATGAATGGAAACGTCACAAAATTCAGGTGCTTTGGGCATTGCTTACCAATAGTTATCTGATTGGTTTTTTCCAGGGCAGGATATATCGAGGAAAATTAAAGAATTTCTGTGTTCCGGGACTGAACTGCTATTCCTGTCCGGGAGCTATTGGTGCCTGTCCGATCGGGGCAATGCAGGCGGTAATCGGAAGCTGGAATTTTAAGTTTGCATTTTATGTAGCAGGATTTTTGATGTTTACAGGCGCATTGATGGGTAGGTTTGTCTGCGGTTGGCTCTGTCCTTTTGGGCTGATTCAGGATTTACTGCATAAAATTCCTTTTTATAAAAAAGTGGAAACATTTAAAGGGGATAAGTTGCTTCGGAAGCTGAAGTATGTGATTTTTACATTATTTGTAATATTCCTACCTATGCTTTGCGTTGATGTTTTGGGACAAGGAGCGCCTTATTTTTGCAAGCTGATTTGTCCGGCAGGTACATTAGAAGGTGGAATTCCTCTGGTATTTCTGAACAAATCCATGCAAAGCGCTGTTGGCTGGTTGTATGCCTGGAAAAATGTGCTGC
The DNA here is from genome assembly GCF_004793545.1 of Petralouisia muris. Lineage (GTDB taxonomy): Bacteria > Bacillota > Clostridia > Lachnospirales > Lachnospiraceae > Petralouisia > Petralouisia muris. The sequence continues at coordinate 963 of NZ_SRYA01000041.1, forward strand.
TGACACTGATGATTTTTTTGTCTGTTATGATTTATCGTCCATTTTGTAAGTACATATGTCCCCTGGGGGCAATTTATTCTGTCTTTAATTCTACCTCTGTGTTTCGGTATCAGGTGGATAGAGAAGTCTGCACGGATTGCGGCATCTGTGCAAAAGCTTGTAAAATGCAAATCAATCCCGCAAAGAACGCCAACCATCCGGAATGTATTCGCTGCGGTGTGTGCAAAAAAGCCTGTCCTGTAAAGGCAATTAACTAGAGTATAATTTTTTATGAAAAGTTTAGTAAAAAAATGCTTGCATTTTGTAGAGAATTGTGATAATATTAATCCGTCGCTGAGATAACAGCGTGAGGGTAATAGAAGTTAGAATGGAAGTCAGGCTCCTTGGTCAAGCGGTTAAGACATCGCCCTTTCACGGCGGTAACACGGGTTCGATTCCCGTAGGAGTCAGTTCATAGTTAATAATATGCCGATGTGGCTCAATTGGCAGAGCAGCTGATTTGTAATCAGCAGGTTATCGGTTCGAGTCCGATCATCGGCTTGTGTTGATTCAATCAACTTGGACCTTTAGCTCAGTTGGTTAGAGCAACCGGCTCATAACCGGTCGGTCCTGGGTTCGAGTCCCCGAAGGTCCACGATATTAACTATGAGGTAATGGCCTAGTGGCTCAGTTGGTTAGAGCGCCGCCCTGTCACGGCGGAGGTCGAGGGTTCGAGTCCCTTCTGGGTCGTTTACATTCAGCATATCTCGTTAATATTGATTTTGTGCTGAATGTGCAAAACATATATGGGATCTTAGCTCAGCTGGGAGAGCATCTGCCTTACAAGCAGAGGGTCACAGGTTCGAGCCCTGTAGGTCCCATTTGTGTCGGCGTGGCGGAACTGGCAGACGCGCAGGACTTAAAATCCTGTGGTGGCGACATCGTACCGGTTCGATTCCGGTCGCCGGCATTAGGTGAATGAAAATATTAGATAGTATCAGCAGATATAGTTCATCGGTAGAACGCCAGCTTCCCAAGCTGGAGAGGCGGGTTCGATTCCCGTTATCTGCTTTACAGGTAGGAGCCGTAGACTTAAGGATTTTTTAGTAAAATCACAGGTTTAGGGCTTTTTTAGACTATCTGTGATTTTTTATTTTTGCTTGATTTAAAAGGAGGAATTTAAAATGGTGAAGCACATCGTAATGTTTAAATTGAAAGAGACAGATGGAAAAAGTGCAATGGAGAATGCAAAAGAGGCACAGGCACGGGCGGAACAATTAGAGGATGCAATACCGTCCCTTGAAAAAATAGAAGCAGTATGCAATGCCCCTCAAGCGGACGAGAGCAATTATGAATTGGCTTTGATTTGTGATTTTAAGGATATGGAAGCTTTAAATGCATATCAGACACATCCGGCACATTTAAAATTCGGAGAATTTGTGAGTCAGATCAAAGAGAGCCGGACATGTATTGATTATGAATATTAATGTATTGAAGATTTTGGGTCAATAGACTGATGCCTATACGGCTTCTTTCCGAATCCGGATAGGCTCAGGTTTCTTTGAAATAAATGAAAAAAGTGTCTGCCAGAAGCAGCCAATTGGCCCGGAAAAGCTGCATGACCTGCCAGTATCCCATGCCTCGAAGCTGATATTCCTCTACCAGTTCAAATTTGGCAGAAAGGCTTCTCACATCTTCAAACCATACCTCATGGGTCAATCCTTCTGAAATATATTGAAAATAAGGCGACTGAGCCGTTTCATCAAATTGTATGAAAGCATTTTGTTCGATGGCGATCTGAATGGCCTGAACATTGCCAATGGTAGCGGCTTTGGAAGTGCCCGATATAAAAGGAAGTGTCCAGTCATATCCGTAATTGGGAATACCCAAATTAATTTTAGAAGCAGGTATTTTTGTCAAAGCGTATTCTACCACTTCCCGAACTTTATTTAGCGGCGCCACTGCCATAGGAGGACCATAAGTGTATCCCCATTCGTATGTCATTAGGAGGACAGAATCAGCCGCTTCTCCTAAGAGACCGTAATCTTTTCCCTCATAGAGCAGCCCGATTTGATTGTCTGAGGTTTTAGGAGCCAGTGCAACGGATACTGGAAATCCCAGTGCGTTGACGGCTGTCCGTATGTCACGTACAAAATTTACAAAGGGAATTTTGTCCTCAGCGAGAATGTATTCAAAGTCAATGTCTATCCCTTCAAATCCCCGTTCTGTGATCTGAGCAGTGAGGTTGGCAATTAATTGTTGTTTGGCAGTTTCGTTATTTACTATCTGAGAGATCAGGTAATTGCTGAATTGCCCGGTAGGCCCGAAAGGCGTTAATGTCAGGATGGGAGCTGTACCGGAGGCTTTTGCCATAGTAATCATAAAAGTATCATCTAAAAGGGGAGGGATCAATTCTCCTTCTGGGGTAAATCCATAAGAGAAAATAAATAAATCGGAAAGATAAGGCAGGGTTTGCTCCAATACCCATCTGCTGATAAAAGGATAGGCATATCCCCCGGCATATATACTCTTTTTTTCCCGGCCAAGGGAAGTGGGGGCTTCTGCAGACAGAAGAAGAGCCTGGCCGATTGCCAGCGGATAAGGATAGGGAAGTTGGTTATTGTAGATGATGGATTGGGCTGAAATGCCATATGCGTCGGCAATTGTATCCACTGTATCACCAGGGCGGACAATATAAATTTCCATAGATGCTGAATCCTTTTTTTTTAAGATATGAAAGAAGATATCAAAAAATTCCAAAGGAATATTATCTGGATGGAGGAGGACAGGAAATAGCCTCATGGAAAGATTTATTCTTGTTTTTTCCTATGAAAAATTTATAATAGATAGGAAGAAGTTTTTTGGAAGGAGATGGGGAAATTTATGGAAAAATTACTTTATGGCGCTGCATATTATGAAGAATATCTGCCTTATGACCGACTGGAACAGGATGTGGAAATGATGAAGGCGGCAGGAATTAATGTGGTGCGGATTGCAGAATCTACTTGGAGTACCTGCGAGCCCAAAGAGGGAGTATTTGATTTCTCCCATGTGACCCGGGTGATTGATGCAATGGAGCAGGCGGAGATTGATGTGATTGTGGGAACTCCTACCTATGCAGTGCCGGCCTGGATGGTGAAGAAACATCCAAAGGTTCTGGCGCTAACCAAGACAGGCAGGAATCTGTATGGGCCAAGGCAAAATATGGATATTACCAATACAGATTATCTGTTCTATGCAGAACGTGTAATTCGAAGACTGATGGAGCAAACGGCTCATAGGAAAAATGTCATAGGTTTCCAACTGGATAATGAGACGAAATCTTATGGGACGGCAGGAGAAAATGTCCAGAAAGCTTTTCAAGAGTATCTGAAAAAGGAATTTGAATATGATTTGGATCAGATGAATCATCAATTTGGCCTGGATTATTGGAGCAACCGGGTCAACAGCTGGGAAGAGTTCCCGGATGTGCGGGGAACAATCAATGGCAGCCTGGGCGCAGAATTTCAGAAATTTCAGAGAAAGCTGGTAACGGATTTTTTAAACTGGCAGGCAGAGATTGTGAAAGAATATAAGAGGGAAGATCAGTTTATTACCCATAATTTTGATTTTGAATGGCGGGGATATTCCTATGGGGTTCAGCCGGAAGTCAATCACTTTGAAGCTGCCAAATGTATGACCATTGCAGGGGCGGATATTTATCATCCTTCCCAGGATTTGCTGACAGGGGCGGAGATAGCTTTTGGCGGAGATTTGATCCGTTCTGTAAAAAGAGGAAATTATCTGATCCTGGAAACGGAAGCGCAGGGATTTCCGGGATGGACCCCTTATCCGGGGCAGCTTCGCCTGCAGGCATACAGCCACATCGCTTCCGGGGCCAATAGTGTGATGTATTGGCACTGGCATTCCCTCCATAATGCTGTGGAAACATACTGGAAAGGGCTTTTGAGCCATGATTTTGCAGAAAATGAAGCATATCGGGAGGCAAAAATAATTGGCAGAGAGTTTCGGGAGCTGGGAAGCCATCTGGTAAATCTGCAAAAGCAAAATCGGATTGCAATTTTAGTAAGCAATGAATCCTTAACTGGCCTGGAGTGGTTTCCAATTGATGCAGATCCGGCAAATCCGGGAAAAACCGGCTATAATGATGTGGTGCGCTGGCTGTATCACCGATTGTACCGTATGAATGCAGAGTGTGATTTTATCCATCCGGGTTGTGAGGATTTAGAACAATATGATTTGATTTTCGTGCCGGCACTCTATGCGGCGCCGGAATCCCTGCTGAAGCGGCTCAATGAGTATGTTGCAAAAGGCGGACATTTGCTGGCGACGTTTAAGTCTGGATTTGCTGATGAATATGTGAAGGTGCGTACGCAGGTTCAGCCGGCAGTTCTTGGGGAATGCCTGGGGGTAGAATATCATCAGTTTGCATTTCCCAGTAATGTCAGGCTGAAAAGTGAGTATTATCAGGCGCTGGAGGGACCGGTACATACGTTTATGGAGTTTTTGATTTCCAGGGGCGCCCAGGTGCTGGCTGCCTATGAGCATGAGGGATGGGATGGTTACGGAGCGGTTACTCGTAATCACTACGGAAAAGGGACGGCAACTTATCTGGGATGTATGACGGGAGAGAAAACACTGGATATTATTTTAGAGGATGCGCTGAAATGTGCTGGGATTTCAAGAGCAGCGGAAAGGTTTCCGGTAATTGTAAGGAAGGGCAGAAATGATTTCGGGAAAGAAATAGTGTTTTACCTGAATTATTCTCCCAAGGTACAGAAGGCTGTATGGCAGGGGAAAGATACCATTGATTCCTGTGCAGGAGTGGAAGCGGTGGATCTTATCAGCGGAGTGGAAATCAAGCCGGGAGAGGTATTGGAAATCGCTCCCTGGAACTTGCGGATTCTGGAAAATTCCGGAACGATTCTGTAATAATCAGAGACTTTAAAAAATTGCAGTGAGACAGTTGCAAATTGCCGAAAAAAAGAATAAAATCTAAATAGTATTTGCCAAAAAAGAGAGATTTATGCGAAAAGGACTCAATTGAGAAACGATGTGGAGGAAATGTATCATGGAAATGAGTAAGTTAAATACAGGACTGGTCTATACAAATGAAAAATGTATCGGATGTAATCATTGTATTTCAGCATGTCCGGTTTTTGAAGCAAATTATTCATTGAAGCAGGATGGAAAAGACTTAATTTATGTCAATGGCGAAACCTGCGTCCACTGCGGTGCATGTATTGACGCCTGTCATCATCATGCAAGGGATTTTCGGGATGATACAGAGCAGTTTTTTGAAGATTTGGGAAAAGGAGAGGCCATCAGCCTTTTGGTGGCGCCTGCATTTATTGCTAACTATCCCAGAGAATATGGCAGGGTGCTTGGTTATTTGAAAAGACTTGGGGTGAAGCATGTGATCAGTGTCAGTTTTGGGGCGGATATTACTACCTGGGGGTATCTGAATTATATTACAAAGTATAACTTTACAGGGGGAATTTCCCAGCCGTGTCCGGCGATTGTGGACTATATTGAGAAATATGTTCCTGAGCTGATTCCTAAGATTGTCCCGGTGCACAGTCCGCTGATGTGTGCGGCTGTTTATGCGAAGAAATATATGAAAATGACAGACAAGCTGGCGTTCCTCAGTCCTTGCATTGCAAAGAAATCGGAGATTATGCGTTCGGATAACCGGCAGTATGTTTCCTATAATGTAACTTTTGCTCATCTGATGGACAGGTTAAAGGGCGTCAATCTGTCCGCTTATGATGCTGTGGATGAGTTGGAGTATGGCTTGGGAAGCGTCTACCCCCAGCCGGGAGGCTTGAAGGAGAATGTGGAGCATTTTCTGGGAAAGGACGTGCTGGTCCGGCAGATTGAAGGAGAAAGCCATGCATACCATTTTCTGAAAGAGTACGCCAGAAGAGTGAAAAGCGGCAAACAGCTTCCCTTTATGGTGGACGCCCTGAACTGTTCCAACGGATGTCTGCATGGAACAGGCGTGGAGCCAGAGACGGCAGAAAGTGACGATGTATTGTTTGAGATAAACAATCAGAGGAATAAAGCGAAATCCAGTAAGAGGAATAAGAAGAAAGATAAAACCAGTCCATGGGGAAAATGGATTTCTTATGAGAAACGTCTTGCCAACTTTAATGCGCAGTTTGCAGAATTGAAATTGGAAGATTTTATGTGTAAATATCAGGAGCAAAATAAGTCCGCTTCTGTCAATGACCATCAGTTGGAAGCAGGATTTGAAGAGATGAGGAAGGATACCGCAGAAAAACGTGAAATTGACTGCGGCGCCTGCGGTTATGAAAGCTGCCGTCAAATGGCAGAAGCTATCGCATTGGGACTAAACCGGAAAGAAAACTGTATGCATTATGAGAAACACGCATTACAGGAAGAACAGGAGAGGATGCAGGAGATTGCAGAACAGTTACAGGAGTCCCAGAAGCGAAAACAGGAATTGTATGAGGAAGTGATCAGTGATTTTCAGCAAATCAAAGTTTCCATGCAAGAATTGTCGGAGGGCAACCAGGCTTCAGCGGAGGATTCTACCCGGATTGCCCAGGCAGTGGGTTCGATGTCCGGATTTACGGAAATGCTGCGGCGCTCTATGGGACAGGTGTCGGACGCAGTGCAGGGATATGACGTGATGAATGAGGATATCATTAAAATATCCAATCAGACTGGTATGCTGGCGCTGAACGCCGGAATTGAAGCGGCAAGGAGCGGGGAGGCCGGAAGAGGCTTTGCAGTAATTGCCAACCGTGTGCGGGATTTGTCAGAACAGACCAAGGAAGCCGTTTTGGCCGGTAAGGAACAGAGCGCAATTCTGATTCCTGCGATTCAGAAGCTGGATCAGGAAACCAGTCAGTTTGTGCAGAATATTGAGAGCATCAACGATGGAACCTCTGCCCTTGCAGCAAGCAGTGAACAGATCGCCGCACAGACAGAAATGGTGAACGAGATTGTGAACCGTCTGGCGGAGAAGATGAAAGAGGTTGTGGATTAAGAGGAATTGCATTGTGAGGAACCTAACATGAAAGAAAAACTTTATACCATCCCCATTCAGGACGCATTTGCACAGGATTGTGAATGTCCGGTCTGTGCCATGTACCAGAAATTAGAAGATAATGCCATTCATTATACCATAGGCCCGGGAGCCAGTTACATGGAAGAGGATATCAGGGCTCAGACGGATGAACAGGGCTTCTGCCAAAAACATTTGAAAGACCTGTACGCCTATCCCAATAAAATAGGACTGGCAATGATGCTGAAAACCCATATGGACAAGACCATAAAGGAACTGGAAAAGGCTGCAGAAGCGCCGCTGCCCGGGCCGAATTCCATGTTTAAGAAAAACGCCAAGCCCTCCTCCCCGGTGATTGATTTTATTGAGAAGCAGGAGAAAAAATGCTTTGTGTGCGGATATATTACCCAGACCTTTGAGAGCTATATGATGACAATTTTTTATCTGTATGAACGAGAAGAGGATTTCCGGCAGCAGTTCGCACAGTCTAAGGGATTTTGTACCAGCCATTACAAAAGTCTGTTTTGCCTGGCTCCAAAATATTTGAATAAAAAGTATTTAGAACCATTCCTTCGGAAACTGAATGAAATATATTTGGAGAATTTTAAACGGGTCCGGGATGATGTGGAGTGGTTTATCTGTAAAAACGACTATCGGTATCAGGAGGAGCCCTGGAAAAATGCAAGAGATTCTCTGCAGAGAGCCCTGACAAAAACCGGAAGCATAATTGTTCAGGAGGAAGGGTAAGGAGATACAGAAGAGAAGACTTTCCTGAAAATGATGTTTTTCAGGCCGCAGGAAAGGATGGAAGTTGTCAGGAAAAAGCAGGGATACATATGGTGAAGGCAAGGAACTGTGCAATGTTATTTTATCAGATTGCCCAGTTCCTTTTTAGAAATCACAAGAAAGAAACAGCGATAAAAGCGCTGACAGCATGGTTGAGAGCTTACATGCATCCCGGCTGATTGAGAAGCTGGCGCATCTGGCAGACGCCTTTTTGCTGGGAGCTGATAATTGCATCCAGCACAGGCTTGAGCTGGGGGCAGATATCGTATTGCAATGTAGTTTTGGACATTTCAATGGCGCCCATATGATGGGGGATCATTTCCCGAATAAAATCAGGATTTATCTGATTGGTGTCTGGGGCGCATGACATTCTGGAAAACATATACTGCATAATCTGATCCATTCTGCGCTGATACAGGCATAAATCCTGGCTGCAGTTTTTGCGGAGACCGCAGGAGCATTGGATTTCCTGCATATGTTCAATGCTTTTGGTCTGTTCTGCAATAATATTGCATGCAATCTCCTGTAAGGGAATATAGGTGGTGTATTGCAGCAGGTTCTGTGACATTTCGATGGCTGCCTGGTGATGGGGAATCATCTGCATAATAAAATTGCTGGAAATGCTGCTCACCAGTTCTGCTGAGGTCATTTCCTGAATCATTTCGTCCAGAATACAGTGAAAAGTATTCAGATAATTTTTAGCGACATTGCTTAATTTACATGATGTCTGCATAGGAAAGCTCCTTGTAAATGATATCCGTTACTTTAGTATATGCAGAAAAAGCAGAGTGTTGCGGGAAGGAGAGGGAAAAAGAGGAAGAGAGCTTTAGACGTCATAAGTAAAATGTGTTGGAATAAAATCAGGAGCCAAAGAAACGCTGCCGTTGGCTCCTGATTTTACATTTTATAAAATATTGATTTGCAGTCTGCTTTTTTGCATCTGAGCCAGAGAAATTTTATTCCTCAAGTTCCTTCTTTACCTCATCCACAAGCGCAGCAGTGATAATGGCCATCGAATAAGCTTCATCTGCGGTACATCCTCTGGACAGGTCGTTGATAGGAGAATTCAGACCCAGCAGGATTGGGCCGTAAGCTGCAAAATTACCCATACGCTGTGCAATCTTATAACCAATATTGCCGGCGTTGATATCCGGGAAAATAAATACATTGGCATGTCCGGCCACTTCATCGTCCGGGCACTTGGTACGCGCCACACGGGGCGAAACAGCGGCGTCAAACTGCATTTCGCCGGAAATCGGAAGATCCGGCCGTTTTGCCTTGGATTTGCGGGCAGCGTTGCGCATCTTGTCCACATCTTCTCCTGCACCGGAACCAAGGGTAGAATAGCTTAAGAACGCCACTCTCGGCTCAATACCAAACAACTGGCTGCAGTCTGCAGCTCCGATGGCAATGTCAACCAACTCGTCCTCAGTTGGCTTGATGTTGATGGAGCAGTCAGCCATGGCAATCACTTCATTTTCACCGGTAGCGGAAGGGCGCACCAGAATGAAGCAGGAAGATACGATGTTCTTTCCGGGCCGTGTTTTAATTAGTTGCAGCGCCGGCCTTACGGTGTCTGCGGTGGTGTAAGTTGCCCCTCCTAACAGACAGTCTGCATAGCCCATTTTTACCAGCATTGTGCCGAAATAATTGCCCTGTTTTAAGATTTTGCGGGCTTCTTCCATTTTCATGTTCTTGCTTTTCCTGAGTTCGCACAATGTTTCTGCCATTTCATCAATGCTTTCAAAATTCTCAGGGTCGATGATTTCTGCGCCGCGGATGTTGTAGCCGTATTCCTCAGCGGCGTCCTCTACTTCTGTTTTGCTGCCTACCAGTACGGGAGTCAGGAAATAAGAAGCCAGAAGACGTGACGCTGCCTCTAAAATCCGGGGATCGCTGCCCTCTGTAAATACAATTCTTTTCGGGTTCTTCTTCAGTTTGTCAATCATCATACCAAAACCCTGCATGTTTCTATCCATAGTGTAATTCCTCCTTAAAAAATATTTTAAAATATTACTGATTATTAATGTAACATGTTTTTCAAATTTTTCAACTGCTTTGTGTGTATAAAAACAAATACAGTGCGAAATTTTATGCTTTTTTTAAAAAACATCAGAGATTTTTGAAAAAAATAGGGAATAAGCATGGATTGTCAAAAAATTAACAAGAGAATTTCATAAAAAATTTATATTTTTTTCATTGTATTTTACCGGAAGGATGATTATAATGAATAAAAACTGACTGGTCGGTCAGTAAAGAAAAGAAACAGGAGGATAAAAAAATGCTGTCAAGATTCAGCGTGAAAAAGCCCTACACCGTAGTTGTGGGAATTGTATTGGTGATTATTCTCGGCGTGGTGTCTTTAAGTAAGATGAGTACGGATTTGCTGCCGAGTATAAATCTGCCCTATGCAATTGTAATAACTACATATCCCGGGGCCAGCCCAGAGCAGGTGGAGAATGTGGTAACTCAGCCTGTGGAAGCGGCTATGGCAAGTACTTCAAATATTAAAAATATCAGTTCGAATTCTTCCAATAATATGTCAATGGTAATCCTGGAATTTGAACAGACTGCTAATATGGATTCTATTACAGTGGAAATGCGTGAGAGTTTAGATCAGATCAAAGGATACTGGCCGGATACGGTGGGAAATCCTATCATTATGAAGCTGAATCCGGACATGATGCCCATTATGATTGCGGCTGTGGAAGTGGAAGGGATGGACAGTCTGGCCATCAGCGATTATTCAGAGAAAGAGCTGATTCCGGAACTGGAAAGCGTGGAAGGCGTCGCCTCTGTTACCGGCACAGGATTAATTGAGGAATCTATACGGGTGACCTTAAGCCAGGAGAAGATCGATGCCATTAATGCGAAGATTACTGCGTCTTTGGATGATAAATTTGCAGACGCGGAAGAAGAGATGAATTCTGCGGAAGGCGAAATAAGCAGCGGAAAAGATAAATTAGACAGCGGCAAGCAGGAAATGGCAAATCAGCTCAGCGACGCCCAGAACCAGTTGAATGATAAGAAAATTGAACTGTTTCAGACAGAGACAGATTTGAACAACAAGCTGGAAGAGCTGCGGGAGACAAAGAGCAGTACAGAGCAGGGAATTGAATCTTTAAAGGAACTTAAGAAACAAGTAGATTCTCTGGTGGATGGCAAAAAGAAGCTGACAGACGGAATTGCAGAATTACAGAAACAAATTGAGACGCTGGAGGGTCAGGCAGGCCAGCTTGAGAGCGGTCTTGCCCAGGCACAGGAAGGCTTGGGGCAGATACAGCAGGCCCTGCAGCAGGCCAGAGAGGGTCAGCAGAAGGTACAGCAGGCCCTGCAGCAGGCTCAGGCGGCTCAGCTTCAGGAACAGGCGGCTCAGTTACAGGCTCAGGCAGAGCAGCTTCAGGCTCAGATTGCCCAGTTAGAAGAGCAGCAGAGCCAGCTTCAGGCCCAGATTGCCCAATTGGAGGAGCAGAAAGGGAAGCTGGAGGAAGGTCTGGGACAGATGCGTCAGCAGCTTGCACAGCTTCAGGAACAGCTTACCCAGGTGGAGAACGGTCTTGCAGCAGTGAAAAGTGAACTGGCGGCTCAGGAAGGCAGTACCCTGAAGGCGGATGCTTCCGACAAGCAGCTAGTGTCCTATATTTCCAAATCTATTACCCAGGCAGAACAGGGGCTTGTTCAGATTAATGGGGGAATTGCAGCCATTGAGACAGGTCTGCAGAGCGTGGCAGAAGGAAAGACAACCATTAATGAAACGCTGGCAACGCTGAATCAGAGCCAGATTACCGGCTCTGTGGATATGGGAAGCGCTGCGGCTCAGCTTGCAAGTGGGGAAGAGAAGCTGAAGGAATCGAAAGAAACCTTTGAAGACGCCAAGAAAGAAGCATATGATTCTGCGGATCTGAACAATATTCTTACAATGGAAACCCTGACCAATATCCTGACAGCCCAAAATTTCTCCATGCCTGCCGGTTATATTACCGATGAGGGAGAACGGTATATGGTGCGTGTAGGGGATGCGGTGGACAGCGTGGATGCATTGAAGGATATGGTGCTGATGGATCTTGGCATGGACGGCGTGGATGTAATTCATATGTCGGATGTGGCAGATATTGTGGTTGTGGATAATTCAGAGGAGTCTTACGCCAAATTAAACGGCCAGCCGGGAGTGATGCTGTCCATCGAAAAGCAGACCGGTTATTCCACCGGAGATGTGGCGAAACGAATTTATGATAAATTTGAAAGCATGAAAAAGAGCCATGAGAATTTGGAAGTGTCTGTTTTGATGGATCAGGGCATTTACATAGACATGATTGTGGATTCCGTGGTGAATAACATGATTTTTGGCGCAGGCCTTGCGATTCTTATTCTGCTTTTGTTTTTAAAGGATATCAGACCTACGCTGGTCATTGCAGTGTCCATTCCCATATCAGTAATTTTTGCAGTGGTGCTGATGTATTTCAGCGGCGTTACGCTGAATATGATTTCCCTGTCGGGCCTTGCCCTTGGAATCGGTATGCTGGTGGATAACTCCATTGTGGTAATTGAAAACGTTTACCGTATGAGGAATGAGGGGTTATCTGCCAGGAAAGCAGCTGTGGAAGGGGCCAAGCAGGTGAGCGGGGCCATTGCAGCTTCAACGCTGACTACTGTGTGCGTATTTGCGCCTATTGTATTTACCGAAGGAATTACCCGTCAGCTTTTTGTGGATATGGGACTTACTATTGCCTACTCCCTTCTTGCCAGCCTGCTGATTGCATTGACCTTTGTGCCGATGATGGGGGCAGGGCTGCTGAAAAAGACCAAGGATATCAAGCATCCCTGGTTTGACAGATTCCAGGAAGCGTATGGGGCAGTGCTGGAGAAGCTGCTTCATGTGAAACCGCTGGTGCTGCTGGTGATGGTGGCATTACTCATTGTCAGCGCCAGGGCTTCCATGTCAAAGGGAACTGCATTTATGCCGAATATGGAAAGCACGCAGATGTCCGTAACTATTACGCCGCCGGAGGATGCGGAATTTGAGGATGCCTGCAGGCTGGCGGATGAGGTGACAGAGCAGATCCAGACCATTGAGGATGTGGATTCCATCGGCGCTATGGCAGGGGGAAGCGGCATCGCCGCAAGCATGATGGGAGGCGGAAGCAGTAATGATATCAGCCTTTATATTATTTTAAAAGAAGATAAGAAGTTAACCAACGATGAGATTGCAAAGCAGATTACAGAGTTAACTCAGGATATGGAAGGGGAAATCAGCGTCAGCAGCTCTAATATGGATATGGGAGCGCTGGCAGGAGAGGGAATCTCCATACGGATTAAGGGACGTGACTTGGATAAGCTTCAGGAACTTGCCAAAGAGGTTGCCGGCATTGTGGAAAACGTCGAGGGAACCTCTGAAGTTTCAGACGGTATGGAAGAGACAGAAAAAGAATTCCGTATTACCGTAGACAAGGAAAAGGCGGCAAAATACGGCATGACTGTGGCGCAGATTTATCAGCTTGTGTATGAGCAGATGGAAAATGAAACCTCAGATGACACCATTTCCACAGACATCAAGGATTACGAGGTCTATCTGGAAAGCGTGGAACAAAAGGAGGCTTCCTTAGAATCCCTGAGAAAATTAACTTTTACTTATACGGACAAGGAAGACGGGGAGGAACGGGAGATTTCTGTTTCGGAGGTTGCAGAATTTGAAGAGATGGAAAGCCTTACCTCCATCAGCCGTGACGGCCAGGAACGGTATGTAACGGTAAGCGCTGCCATTGCAGATGGCTATAATGTAGGCCTGGTGGGAAATGATGTGGAGCAGGCCCTGAAGGATTACGAAGCGCCGGAAGGCTATTCCTTAGAGATGACAGGAGAAAATGAAACCATTAATGAGGCGATGGAGCAGCTGATGCTGATGCTGATTCTGGCAATTGCATTTATTTATCTGATTATGGTGGCACAGTTCCAGTCGCTGAAAGCGCCCTTTATTATTTTGTTTACGATACCGCTTGCACTGACCGGAGGATTTCTGGCATTGTTCTTTACAGGCAATGAAATCAGCATTATTTCCATGATTGGATTTATTATGCTGGTGGGAATTATTGTAAACAATGGTATTGTAATGGTGGAATATATCAATCAGCTCAGGAAGGAAGGCATAGAGAAGCGGGAGGCGATTGTAACGGCAGGAAAGACCCGTATGCGGCCGATTCTGATGACAGCCATGACTACGATTCTTGCGATGGTTACCATGGCTTTCGGAAATGACATGGGTTCTGATATGTCAAGGCCCATGGCGATTGTAACCATCGGCGGAATGATTTACGGAACGGTGATGACGCTGGTAGTGGTGCCCTGTATTTATGATTTGTTTTACAGTAATAAGAGCATGGTAGAGGAAGAGATATAATGAAAAAGGGAAACGGTAAAACAGAAGACGCCTGCCTGGAGCTGGAGCAGAAATATCCTCCCAAGGTAAAGGCGATGTATGAGGCGGTGCTGGAGCTGTTTGCTTCCGGGCGGGAGCTTGGCACCCTGAAGGTATCAGAGATTACAGCGCTGGCAGGGATTGGAAAAGGGACTGCCTATGAATATTTCTCCACAAAAGAAGAAATGATTGTGGGCGCCATACAATACGAGGCGGAACGGCATATTTCCACTATTTTTGAATTGATTGAGAACGGGCAGAGTTTTCAGGAAATTATTTTTCAAGGGTTGGAAATGTTGGAGGACACCTGCAAAAAATACGATGGTTTTGTGTTGTTGGAAAAGATTATGCGGGATCGTACCATAACCGGAAGCAGTCTGCTGGATGAACTGGAAAAACGGAAGAAAAACTGCTGTTCGGCAAAGCACCTTACAGATCGGCTGTTTCAGCTTGCGGAGGAAAAAGGCCTGATTCGGGAGAGGAACGCCTTTCAGGTATGGAGCGCCATATTGTCCCAGTTTGCGATTTATGCATTTTATCTGACTCATCCGTCTGTGTTTGACCAGGCAGACCGGGAAGCGGCAAGGAATTTTGTCTATGGAAATATTATAAAGCTTCTGAATTGAAGTCAAATTTTTCGAAAAAAATTTTTCAGGCTACTTGACATTTTTGCCATTAGATTTTACAATGGACGAAAAATCATGTGAAGCAAAGGTAATGAGAAAGAGGAGTACGCAGAAGACTCCTGTCAGAGAGGGAAGCCCACAGGCTGGAAGGCTGCCCTGGGATAAGATCTGCGGAAGGTAGCTTTTGAACCGGAGGACTGAACGGAATCTTTTTCAGTAAGTTTTCCCGGCCCATCCCCGTTACAGGATAGAAAGATATGCTTTTTGACCCGGATAGAGCAATGCGCCGATACAGTATCCTGCTGTTTTGCACAGAGGATATTTACAGGCGGTTTTCCGAAAACAGCATGAATAAAGGTGGTACCGCGATAAGTCGCCCTTTACCGATAAGGTAAAGGGCGTTATTTTTTGAAAAGGAGAACAATTATGAGTAAAGAATTAGCCAAAACTTACGATCCAAAATCCATTGAAGACCGTCTCTACCGCAAATGGGAAGAGAATAAATATTTCCACGCTCAAGTGGACCGCAGCAAAAAGCCTTTCACCATTGTGATGCCTCCGCCCAATATTACCGGACAGCTTCATATGGGACACGCTCTGGACAATACCATGCAGGATATTTTAATCCGTTACAAGAGGATGCAGGGCTACAATGCGCTGTGGCAGCCGGGGACGGATCACGCGTCTATTTCCACGGAAGTAAAGGTGATTGAATCCTTAAAGGCCCAGGGCATTGACAAGAAAGATCTGGGACGGGAAGGATTTTTAGAAAAAGTCTGGGAATGGAAGGAAGAATACGGCGGAAGGATTGTAAAACAGCTAAAAAAAATGGGTTCTTCCGCGGACTGGGACAGAGAGCGTTTTACCATGGACGAGGGATGCTCCCGGGCAGTGCAGGAAGTCTTCATCAAATTATATGAGAAGGGCCTGATTTACAAAGGCTCCCGGATTGTAAACTGGTGTCCGGTATGTAAGACCTCCATTTCTGACGCCGAGGTGGAGCATGAGGAACAGGACGGGTTTTTCTGGCATATTAATTATCCGGTAAAAGGAGAAGAGGGAAGGTTTGTGGAAATTGCCACTACCAGGCCGGAAACCTTGCTGGGGGATACGGCAGTGGCAGTGAATCCTGAGGATGAACGGTATCAGGATATTATCGGCAAGACGCTGATTATTCCACTGGTAGGCCGGGAGATTCCTGTAGTGGCTGACCACTATGTAGATAAGGAATTCGGAACCGGATGCGTAAAAATTACCCCGGCCCATGATCCCAATGACTTCGAGGTGGGCAAGCGCCATAACCTGCCGGAAATCAATGTTTTGAATGATGACGCTACCGTCAATCAAAACGGAGGAAAATACGCAGGGATGGATCGTTACGAAGCCAGAAAACTTATGGTAAAGGAATTGGAGGAACAGGGACTCTTAGTAAAGGTGGTGCCCCACTCCCACAATGTGGGAACCCATGACCGCTGCAATACCACAGTGGAGCCTATGGTAAAACAGCAGTGGTTTGTGAAGATGGATGAACTGATTCAGCCGGCGGCAGAGGCAGTCAGAAAAGGCGATATCAAACTTTTGCCGGAGCGGATGGAAAAGATATATTTTAACTGGACAGATAACATCAGAGACTGGTGCATCTCCAGACAGCTCTGGTGGGGACATCGGATTCCGGCTTATTACTGCGCAGACTGCGGGGAGCTTGTGGTTGCCAGGGAAAATCCGGGAACATGCCCCAAATGCGGCTGCACCCATATGACGCAGGATGAGGATACTCTGGATACTTGGTTTTCTTCTGCATTGTGGCCTTTTTCCACTTTAGGCTGGCCGGATAAGACAGAGGAATTAGACTATTTCTATCCCAATGATGTGCTGGTAACTGGCTATGATATTATTTTCTTCTGGGTCATCCGCATGATTTTTTCCGGGTATGAGCAGATGGGCAGCAAGCCCTTCCACACAGTACTGTTTCATGGGTTGATCCGGGATTCCCAGGGCAGGAAGATGAGCAAGTCCCTGGGAAACGGAATTGATCCCCTGGAAGTCATTGAAAAATACGGCGCAGATGCGCTGCGTCTGACTTTGATTACTGGAAACGCACCAGGAAATGATATGCGATTTTATTGGGAGAGAGTGGAATCTTCCAGGAACTTTGCTAATAAAATATGGAATGCATCCCGTTTTATTATGATGAATCTGGAGGAAGGAAAGCTCAAAGAACCTGATTTGTCTGAGCTGGCAGTGGAAGATCAATGGATTTTATCCAAAGTGAACCAATTGGCGAAAGACGTTACGGAAAATATGGATAAATTTGAGCTTGGAATTGCAGTTCAAAAAGTTTATGATTTTATCTGGGATGAATTCTGTGACTGGTATATAGAAATTGCCAAGACAAGAACCTTTAAGAAAGAAGAGAATCCGGAATCTGCCCAGGTGGCAATGTGGACCCTTAAGACGGTTCTGATTCAGGCATTGAAATTGCTGCACCCCTATATGCCGTTTATTACGGAAGAGATTTTCTGCACGCTTCAGGAAGAAGAGGAAACCATTATGCTGTCTCAGTGGCCCCAGTACAGAGAAGATTGGAAGTTCTCAAAGGCGGAAGAGGCGCTGGAGCATGTAAAGGATCTGGTAAAAGGAATCCGCAATACAAGAGCGGAGATGGAAG
Source organism: Petralouisia muris (assembly GCF_004793545.1). Lineage (GTDB taxonomy): Bacteria > Bacillota > Clostridia > Lachnospirales > Lachnospiraceae > Petralouisia > Petralouisia muris. The sequence goes on from NZ_SRYA01000041.1 coordinate 18,467, forward strand.
TTCCCCCCAGTAAAAAGGCGAAAGTATTTATTGTAACGGAAGAGGCGGCTCTTTCCGATACCTTTGAAACCATGCAGAACGCTTACTGTATGTTAGCCGGAGCCAGTGAGATTCACGTGCAGCAAAACAGGGACGGAATTGGGGAAGATGCGGTTTCTGTGGTAATCCCAGGGGCGGCAGTGTATCTGCCGCTGGAGGATCTGGTGGATTTTGAAAAGGAGAAGGAGCGTCTTCTCAAAGAAAAGGAGCGCCTTGGCAAGGAACTCGCCCGTTCCAGGGGCATGCTGTCAAATGAGAAGTTTATGAGCAAAGCGCCAAAAGAAAAAGTGCAGGAGGAAAAGGAGAAACTGGAAAAATATGAGAAAATGATGGCGCAGGTCCAGGAGCGTTTAGCGCAGATGTCCTAGAACTAAATTCCTGGGAAATATTTATTCCTGTATTTTGAATAAATATGTTGAAATAAGACGCAAAAATTGTTATTATAGTATATATAACTTTATTTCGCAATAAATTCCAGGCAAGGGGGAATCTGTAATGACAGCTTTAACGAAGAATGAACCGCAGGTAAGAGTCAGTCATGACAACATGCAGGCGTATCTATACTTACCGGATCCCGTATTGGAAACTTATGAAGAAAGTGATATCGATGAAGCGCTGCAGAAAAGCGGTGTAGTATATGGGGTTCTGAAAGATAAGATTCAGCAAATGATAGAGAGAAGAATGTACAATCGAGAAGTGCTGATTGCCCAGGGAGATATTCCTAAAGATGGCGTGAATGGTTACTATGAGTACAAATTTGACGTGAATTTCAGCAAGAAGCCGAAAGTGCGTCCTGACGGTTCCGTAGACTATTGGAGCATTAAAATGGTAGAAATTGTTACGGAAGGCCAGGAGATCGCAGTATATCATAAGTCAATTCCCGGGGAAGACGGAATGACGGTAAAAGGAAGGCCGGTGCTGGCTAAGCGGGGAAGAGATCTGGTTCCGTTGCGGGGCAAAGGATTTGAGCGTTCCGAAGACGGTTTGAGTTATACTTCGCTGATGGACGGCAAGATTGAGATGAATAATGATCGTATCACGATTTTGCCGGTATATGAGGTGAACGGCGATGTGGACCTTTCTATCGGGAACATTGATTTCCGCGGGGACGTGATTATTCATGGCGGCATATGCAGCGGAGTATCCGTGAAAGCTACCGGAACTATCACGGTGGACGGCGTTGTAGAAGGCGCAAAGATTGAAGCGGGTAGGGATATTGTACTTAGAAGCGGCGTAATGGGAGCCTCCAGGGCAGTCATTACCACAAGAGGAAACATTTCAGCAAAGTTTTTTGAGTATGCCAGAGTGCATGCCAATGGCTCTATCCAGGCGGATGTGTTTTTGAACTGCCAGGTATCCTGCGGGGAGAACATTCTGCTGGATGGGAAGAAAGCAAGCATTGTAGGCGGAGAAGTAGGTGCCATTCAGGGAATTGTGGTACATACGCTGGGCAGTGACGGGGAGGTCAGAACTCAGGTGAGAATCGGGAATGACGCCTCTGTGAGACGGCGGATTGGCGTACTGCGCAATAAGATTGAAGTAGAAAAGGCAAACCTTGAGAAAATTGAGGATGCCCTGAAGCTTCTGAAAGATTTAAAGAATGATCCCAGAAGGACAGATCTTCTGCGGGTGAAGATCCGGGATACGGCATTGCTGGCAGAGGATACCGCAGAGCTGGAGAAGCTGGAGGATCAGCTGGAACGGGCCAAGGGCGGCAGTATTCGAGTGAACGGTCATGTATATCCAGGAGTGCGGGTTGAGATTGACGATCTGGAGGTACATGTGAAGGAGGAGCAGATCCGTTTGGAATTTATCAGACAGATGGATAAGATTATTATGTGTTCTCTTTAGTGCCCAGGTTAGTATAGCTGGAATATCATGCGGCGGATGTTAGGGAGACGCTGATATCAGCAGAATTGGGAACAACGATAGTTATGTTGCAGCATACAGCAGCCATTTCTTGAAAGAGATGGCTGCTTTTTAGAGCATGTTGGCTGCAGTAAGCGAGGGTACAAGCTGATTTCATCGATTATTGTCGAGCGAAAGTTTTGAAATATAGAAAAAATATCTGGATTTCAGGGATAGGCTATATTATAATGGGTGGAGTACAAAGAGGTGCAGCCAGAAATGAAAACTTATGAGGAAACAGTAAATGGGATTTTGGAAATTCCAAAGTTTACCAGTAAAAATACATTGGATCACACTAGAGAGTTTCTGGGCCGGCTGGGAAATCCCCAGAAAAGATTTAAGGTGATTCATGTGGCGGGAAGCAATGGAAAGGGCAGCGTATGCGCTTTTCTTGCCAGTGTGCTTCAGCAGGCCGGGAAGAAAACAGGACTTTTTACGTCTCCCCATCTGGTAAATATGGAAGAGCGGTTTCAGATTAATGGGAGGCCATGCAATCGGCAGGAATTTGTGCAGGCGGCAGAGAAGGCGGCAGCGGCAGCGGCAGGGATGGTGCAGGACGGCCTGCCTCATCCTACCTTTTTTGAATATGTGTTTGCCGTGGGAATGGTGATTTTCGCAGCGCAGCAGGTAGAATATGCTGTACTGGAAACCGGAATGGGAGGAAGGCTGGATGCTACGAATATTACAGAGCATCCTTTGATTACTGTAATTACCTCTATCAGCCTGGAGCATACAGAAATTTTGGGTGATACATTAGAGAAAATTGCAGCGGAGAAGGCAGGAATTTTAAAGCCGTACGTTCCGGTGGCCTATGATGCTTCTGTGCTGGAGACGGCAGCTGTAATTGAAGAAAAAGCAGATGCTCTGCATTGCCGGAAATATCCGGTCAGGGCTGAGAAAATTAAAATTTTATTAAACACAGGAAAAAAGATTGATTTTTCTTATGATTCTGGTTATGATGTTACTGAACTTTCCATTCCTTTCGGAGCGCCGTATCAGGCAGGAAATGCAGCATTGGCGCTTACAGCATTGGAATATTTAAGGGAGACAGAGGGAATTTCAGAGCAGGCAGTCAGAGCCGGCATGGCCGGGGTAAGCTGGAAGGGCAGAATGCAGGAAGTGCAGCAGGACGTATATTTTGACGGAGCGCATAATCTGTCAGGAATTGAAAGATTTTTGGAAGCGGTGAGGCAGATTACAGAGGAATCTGCTGTTTTGCTGTTTTCTATGGTGAAGGAGAAGGATTATATTCATGCTGCCCAGCTGCTTTTGACAGAAGGAAGCTGGGAGGAAATTGTAATTACAACTGTCCCTGGAACACGGGGAGCTGCCTGCAGGGAGTTAGGCGATGCATTCCGGCAATTTGCCGGAGACAGCCGTGATGTTCCGGATACAGAGGATGGGCGAGAGCGTGTGGTAAGCAGCCCTGTTCCGTCAGCAGAGGGCGGTCAGAACCATTACGTCAAGAGGACAGGGACTGTAAAGATCACAGAGATAGAGGATAGGAAGCAGGCATTTGCACATGCACTGGAAGCCAGAAAGCCAGGGCAGAAGCTTTTTTGTGCAGGGTCTTTGTATCTTATCGGTGAATTGGAGCAGATAACAGGAGGTATGCAGAATGATTAATTTTGAAGAAGAATTGAAGAAATTTAAGCCCAGCCTGGAGGTAGAAGAGGCAGAGGACGCCATATATGACAGGGATTTGACTGATATGACCGATATCATGCAGGAGATTCTCAGGGAAGCAAGGCAGCAGAGATAAGGAAATATATTGAAGATAAGAAAGGAACTCTATGGATTCTTATAATAAAATTATTCGTGTGTCCAATGCATTGTATAATGATGGATTGGAAAAAGCAAAGGTGCGGGATTTGTCTGGTGCAATTCAGTCCCTTCGGAAGAGTCTGCAGTATTATAAAGCCAATACCCAGGCAAGGAATCTGCTGGGGCTGATTTATTACGAAATGGGAGAAGTGGTGGACGCATTAAGCGAGTGGGTCTTAAGCCGCAGCCTGGAGCCCAAAGGAAATCCTGCGGAAAAATATCTGGAAGAAATACAGTCGAACCGTTCCCAGTTAAATGCAGTCAATCAGACCATTAAGAAGTATAATCAGGCTCTTTTATACTGCCAGCAGGACAGCAGAGATCTCGCCATAATACAGTTAAAAAAAGTGCTTTCCATGAACCCGGGACTGGTGAAGGGATATCAGCTTCTGGCGCTGCTTTATATGGAGGAAGGCAAATACGAACTGGCTAGAAAAGAGTTATGGGCTGCTACGGAGATTGACACGAATAACGGCACGACCCTTCGGTATCTTCGGGAAGTAAATATTTGTCTGCAGGAAAGCCACTCAAAGCTTGGGCGCAAGGAGAAAGAGGAGTCCGCTTCTTATCAGAGCGGCAATGATACCATTATACAGCCCACCAATTTCAAAGATAATTCAGCGGTTATGACCATTTTAAATCTTGTGATTGGCGTGGGAATCGGAGTGCTGATTACCTGTTTTCTGGTTATTCCCGGAATCCAGCAGAATGCTGTGTCCCAGGCTAAGAAGGCGGAGCTGGAGGCAAATGATTCTTTAACCACCCGCAATCAGGAGATTAAGAGCCTGGAGAATCAGATTCAAGAATTGGAGAAACAGATCAAGGAGCAGGAGAATGATTCTAAGGACGCCCAGAAAATTGTGGACAGTTATGAACAGTTGATTGTGGCCTATGATGCCTTTGCCCAGCAGAATATTCAGGGGGCAGGAGATACCATTGCCAATGTGGATCCCAAGCTGCTGGGGACTCAGGCTAAGGCAATCTATGACAGTTTAAATACTCAGGTGAATGAACAGTATATCAATGCAGTTTATGCACAGGCAGAGCAGGATTACCGCAGCAATCGTTTCCCGGAGGCTGTTACAGGTCTGGAAAAGGTAGTGCAGGCAGAAGAAGATTATAATGATGGATACGCCATTTATTATCTTGCCCAGTCTTACCGCCAGACCGGAGATATGGAGAATGCACAGAAGTATTATCAAAGAATGGTGGAGCTTCATCCGGGCACTTCCCGGGCCAGAAGGTCTCAGCAATATTTGGATGAAATGGCGGCACAGCAGCCGCAGTAATGTCGGTTCTTATTAGAAATAGCACAGCAGCTGCAGGAATGCCTGCCTTTATCAGAAATGACTGTGCAGCAATAAAAATGAATAGAGGATTATACAAAAGACGTCTGGAATACAAGGCGTCTTTTTTTATATCAAGGGAAGCGAAAGGAAGGAAAATTATGGAGCACAGATTTGAAAAAGAGTATGGATGCCTTGTGATAAGGATGCCCAGAGAGCTGGATCATCATCAGGCGGAAATTTTAAAGGAGGAGGCAGATGGGCTGATTCTGAAATATCCGGTGCGCAGCCTGGTATTTGATTTTGCAGATACCTGTTTTATGGACAGTTCCGGCATCGGAGTGGTGATTGGAAGATGCAAAAATGTGCGCTTTTCCGGCGGATATGTCAAGGCAGTTCATTTGAATCAGCAGATACAGCGGATTTTCAGGCTGTCTGGCCTGCAGAAAATTATGGAAGTGGAACAGGAAGAAGAATAAGGAGGATTCTATGGAACAGGTAAAAAATGAAATGAAAATGGAATTTCTGGCATCTTCGATGAATGAGGGATTTGCCAGAATTACGGTGGGGGCCTTTGTAGCGGAGCTGAATCCGACGGTGGACGAGCTTGCGGACATTAAGACAGCCGTCAGCGAAGCGGTTACCAATTGTATTATCCACGGATATGAGCAGAAAGAGGGCAGCATCTGGATTCAGTGCAGTACGGATGAACAGCAGGTGGAAATTTCCGTAGTGGATACCGGAAAGGGAATCAGAGATGTGGAACAGGCCAGGGAGCCATTGTTTACCACGAAGCCTGAGCTGGAGCGGTCAGGCATGGGATTTGCATTTATGGAGGCGTTTATGGATGAGGTGGAAGTGGTCTCCCAGCCGGGCCAGGGAACCTGTGTTACCATGCGCAAAACCATTGGAAAAGGGTAGGACATGCTATGCATGGGGAAGATATGCGTAGACTGCTAAAAGAGGCGCAGCAGGGAGACAGAGACGCAAGGGAACAGATGATTCAGAATAATATGGGGCTGGTCTGGAGCATTGTACATAGGTTTGCCAATCGGGGTTATGAATTGGAGGATTTATTCCAGGTGGGAAGCATTGGGCTGATGAAGGCCGTTGACAACTTTGATCTGTCTTTTGAAGTAAAATTCTCTACCTATGCAGTTCCCATGATTACCGGGGAAATCAGGCGGTTTCTGCGTGATGACGGCATGATCAAGGTCAGCAGAAGCCTGAAGGAAAATGGCGCAAAGGTCAGACAGGCCAGGGAAAAGCTTCTGGCAGAGCTTGGACATGAACCTAATTTGCAGGAAATTTCAGATGAGACCGGATTTCCCAAAGAAGAGATTGTCATGGCGCTGGAGGCAAATGAAGAGGTGGAGTCTATTGATAAAACTTATAAGCCTGAGGAAGGAAAAGAGTCCTGCCTGGCAGACCGGATTCCCCAGAAAAAGGACAGCCATGAGGCGTTGCTGAATCATATGCTGTTAGAGCAGCTTTTGGCGGAGCTTGGAGATACGGAGCGGCGACTGATTGAGCTTCGGTATTTTAAAGACAAAACCCAGACCCAGGTGGCCGGGGAGCTGGGCATCAGCCAGGTGCAGGTCAGCAGGTTGGAAAAACGGATTCTGCTGGGAATGCGGAATCGGATCAGGTAGGCCAAAGGGGCGCGCTGCCTGCAGCCAGGCACAGGATATCCGGAATAGGCAGTTTATGGCAGCTTGGAATGGGAATCAGGATATATTCTGTGCTTTTTCCGATATTCAGAAGGAGAAATATTAAAATATTTTTTGAAACATTTCGTAAAAGAAAGCTGATCGTCAAAACCAAGAGAGCTGGCAATTACAGAGATATTTAATTCTGTTGTTGTCAGAAGACGGCCGGCTTTTTTTAGTTTTAAATTCATCAAATATTGCTTTGGCGATACGTCATATTTTTCATGAAAAATTCTGGTAAGGTAATTGGGGTGTACGCCATAAGCTTTTGCCACGTCCTGAAGCTTGATTTTTTCAGCGTAATTGTTGTCCAGGTAAAATTTGATTTCATCAGCAATAGAAATTTTACCCCAGCTGCTTTCCTGAAAGTGTACATCCTGAAAAATCATGGACATGATCTGGTAAAGAATTCCGTTTGCCCGAAAGTATTGGCTGGTGTCTGTCCCCTGAATCGAGAGGATATCAAAAATATGTTCTTTATACTTCAAGGCGTCCAGATTATGTATGATGTAGATATCATCCGATGAGGTCATCAGCTGATACAAATACATCTGGGAATTGATTCCCAGAAAATTAATCCAGGCATAGTGCCAGGGATTTTCTCTGGAAGCTTCATAATAACAAACTTTTCCGGCAGGAATGAGGAAGGCGTCTCCGGCGTTTAAATGAAAAATATGCTCATTGATGTGTACTTCCCCCTTTCCGCAGAGCACAAAATGAATCATATGGTAAGAACGGATCTTGGGACCATAGCTGTAGCCGGGAGTGCATTCTTCATAACCAGCACTGTAGAGTGACAAATCTGAGTTTGACTTATACATGAGTGAATGGTGAGTCTCTTTATATTCTTTCATAAATCCATTGTATCATAAAAAGTTAGTTTTTTCCATATTTTTTTCTCCTAATACCATAGAAATCAAAGCTGAAAAATTGTTTAATATAGTCATAAAGAACTGATGGGAAAGGAGAAAGGAGGAAAAATGAATCAGAGAATCAGGCAGCAATATCATTTGGAGCCCGACAAAGGGCTGTTGAACGATCCCAATGGATTGTCTTGGTTTCGGGGAAAATTCCATGTATTTTTTCAGTGGAACCCTCTGAAAAAGGATCATTCCTATAAGGAGTGGGGGCTGTTTACTTCCAGTGATCTGATAAACTGGAGATTTGAAGGGGGCGCAATTATTCCAGAACAGGATTTTGAAAAAAATGGCGTATACTCCGGGAGCGGATATGTGATTGGAGACAGCTTATATTTGTTTTATACAGGAAATTGCAAAACAGGCGGACAAAGGAAAAGCAGTCAGTGCCTTGCGGTAACCAGGGATGGAAAAAGTTATCAGAAGGCAGGTGTCATTATAGAAACGCCGGAGGAATATACAGAACATTTTCGGGATCCCAAAGTGTTCCAGGGAAAAGATAAAAACTATTACATGGTAATTGGCGGACAGCAAAAAAACGGAAGAGGCGCAATTGCCCTCTGCAGCTCGCAGGATGGAAGAAAATGGGAGTACCGGCATATGCTGGCAGTTTCAGAAAATTATGAAATGATTGAATGTCCGGATTTATTTGAATTGGATGGAAGAACCGTTCTGCTTTATAATCCCCAGAAGCGCAATAATGAAACAGACGAAGATATATGCAGTTTTTCCGCATATAAACTGGAAGAGTTTGAGGAAGGAACGGGGAGATTTCAGGATGTCAGCCTGGATGTTGGATACAGGAATATGGATGCAGGGTTTGATTTTTATGCGCCTCAGACTTTTGTAAGTCCTGACGGGAGAAGAATTCTATTTGGATGGATGTCAAGAATGGATGGAGAGCAGGAAAGAGTATTTTCTGAGACGGAACCGAATATTCACTGTTTGACCATGCCCAGGGAATTGTTTCTGGAAGGTGAATTACTGTGCCAGAGACCGGTGAGGGAAATGTATGGCCTGTTGGGCCGGGAACTTAACGTAACGTACGAAAATGAATCCTGGAGAGCCAGTCTGCCGGAGCGTACTTTTTTTATGAAGCTTCAGGTGGCAGGGGAAAATCAGAATCTGCAGATAGAATTTCATCAGGGAGAGGCAGGGCTGGAATATCTGCAGAATGAGAAGAAATTAATTTTCTTTCGAAAAAACTGGGTGGATCATTCACTGGAAAGCAGAACAGAATCTGTGGAAGGTCTGCGTGAGATAGAAATCTGGTCCGATCATTCCAGCATGGAAATTTTTGTGAATGGCGGAAAAACAGTGTTTTCTGCCCGCATGTTTCCCCAGAGCGGGCAGCCGGAGATTACAGTAAAAGGAAACTTATCTGAAGAAAAGATGCAGATATGCAATATTATGAAACCGGAAAAAAAGGAGGAGCCGTGATGAGCGAAAAAGAACTTGCAAAAAAAATTGTGGAGCTTGTGGGCCAAACAGAGAATATTGTATCTGTCAGACACTGTGCCACAAGATTAAGAATTGTAGTGTCTGATAAAGAAAAAATTGAAGAAAAAGCGATAGAGGATTTGGATAAAGTAAAGGGGTCTTTCTTTAATTCCGGACAATACCAGATTATTCTGGGAACTGGACTGGTGAACCGGGTTTATGATGAAGTGATCAAAATAACCGGAGAACCAGAGGCGGCAGGAACCGGAGAAAAGAAAGAGACTATGGTATATGGAAACCGTTTTCAAAGGGCAGTCCGTATGTTTTCGGATGTGTTTGTACCGGTTATTCCGGTTCTTGTTGCCACTGGGTTATTTATGGGATTGCGGGGCTTGCTGACGCAGGAAGCAGTGTTAAGTATATTTGGACTGACGCCGGAAAATATTCCCCAGTCACTTTTGCTGTATACACAGATTCTTACAGATACCGCTTTTGCATTTTTGCCTGCCTTGGTATGTTGGTCTACGTTCCGCAATTTCGGCGGAAGTCCGGTGATTGGAATTGTGCTGGGTCTTATGCTGGTAAGTCCAAGTCTGCCAAGCGCCTATGCAGTTGGTGCAGGAGAAGCGGAACCCCTTGTATTTTTCGGAATTATCAAAGTGGCAGGATATCAGGGATCCGTACTTCCGGCGTTTGCAACAGGGATTCTGGCAGCCAATTTTGAAAAGTGGCTCCGCAAACATATTCCGGATTCCGTTGACTTGATTGTAACGCCGTTTCTGACCATGCTGTTTGGAATTACGATTGCGCTTTTTGGCATCGGGCCTGTGCTGCACTATGTAGAAAATGGCGTTTTGTGGCTGGTAGAACATTTGCTGTTTCTGCCAATGGGAATCGGAGGATTCCTGTATGGATGTTTTGGGCAGCTTCTTGGAATCTTTGGCATTCATCATATTTTAAACTTTTTGGAGATCAGTATGCTGGCGTCTGACGGATGGAATTATCTGAACCCGATCGGAACCTGCGGCAATGTGGCGCAGGCAGGAGCGGTGCTGGCAGTGGCCATTAAGGCGTCTTCCAATAAGATGAAACAGGTGTCCTATCCGGCGTGTTTTTCTGCACTGCTTGGAATTACAGAGCCTGCCGTGTTTGGCGTAAACTTAAAATTTGTAAAGCCATTCCTGATGTCCATGATTGGCGGCGGAGTCGGCGGCTTTTTGGCCTCCATCTTGAACCTGCGTGCAACGGGTATGTCCATTACGGGCATTCCGGGAACCTTACTGTACTTAAATGAGCAGCTTCCCCTTTATCTGATCGTCAATGTGATTTCCTTTGCAGTAGCCTTTGGGCTTACCTGGTTCTTAGGATTCAGCAAAGATATGGAGAATTCATAATGAGCATTCAATTTTCAGATGACGGGCTGATTGTACATATCAGCAACAAATTCATCAGCTATGTAATGGAAGCGGTGGATGGAAAATATCTGGTTTTGCGGTATTTTGGAAAAGCAGTCCGCAGGTACCACGGCGCCGGTGAGCCATTCTATTATAAAAGGGGGTATACCACAGAGCATCCATGCAGTATACCGAATGTATCATTTGATGATTTTCCTTTTGAATACCCGGCGCGGGGGTATGGCGATTACCGGATTCCAGCTTTTGCAGTAACGCAGGATTCTGGAATTGAGTTTGTAAAACTGATGTTTCAAGGCTTTCGGGTCCTGGAAGAAAAACCGGAACTTACAGGGCTTCCGGCAGCCTTTGCCAAAAAGGGCGAAACAGAAACGCTGGAAGTCACCTGCGAAGACGGGATTGCCGGAATCCGGGTGCGCCTGTATTATACAATTTTTGAAGACAGAGGCGTCATAGCCCGCAGCCAGAAGGTGGAAAACATTGGAAATCAGGCGTTAAAGCTCCAGAATGTCCAGAGCTTTTCTCTGGAGCTTCCGGCAAAGGAATATGATGTACTTTCTTTATATGGAACCCATGCCGGGGAAGGAAATGTCAGCCGTTCTTTGCTGTCTCATGGAGTTTGGCGGATTGAGAGCGTTCGAGGAAGCTCCAGTCCCCAGCAGCAGCCCTTTTTCGCATTGATGGATCCCCATTCTACGGAATACAGCGGAGAGGTATATGGGTTTCAGTTAATTTACAGCGGCAATTTTCTGGCACAGGCGGAAAAGGATCAGTTTGGCAATGTACGTGCGCAGATTGGGATTCATCCAGATACTTTTTGCTGGGAATTAAATCCGGGAGAAGCTTTCCAGGCGCCGGAAGCAATTTTGAATTACATTTCAGAGGGACTGAATGGAATGAGCCAGAATTTTCATTGGCTGTATCAGTATCATCTGATGCCTTCCGGCTTTACACACAGAGAGCGCCCTGTACTGTTAAATTCCTGGGAGGCCATGTACTATGATGTGAGCCTTGGGAAGCTGGAGGAACAGGCAGAACAGGCAAAGGAACTGGGCGCAGAACTGTTTGTGCTGGACGATGGATGGTTCCGGGCAGATAACAGCAGCCGGACCTCTATGGGAGACTGGGAATGCAATCAGCAAAAGCTGCCGGGAGGAATCGCAGCGGCAGCAGAGCTTATTCACAGCAAGGGAATGCAGTTTGGCTTGTGGTTTGAGCCGGAAGCAGTCTGCAGGGACAGTAATCTGTACCGGGAACATCCAGATTGGGCGCTTCAGATCCCTGGCTATGAAATCACAGAGGGACGGCATGAATACATTCTGGACTTGTCTCAGAAAAAGGTAAGGGAATATGTGATTTCTGTGCTGGATGCTTATCTGGAAGGCGGACAGATTGATTATGTAAAATGGGACATGAACCGCCCATTTACAGAGGTAAATTCCCTGGCTCTCCCCAAAGAGAGAAAGGGAGAAATCAGCCACAGGTATATTCTGGGATTGTATGAAATCCTGGATACCATTACGAAACGTTATCCTAAAATGCTGCTGGAGGGCTGTTCCAGCGGCGGCGCCAGATTTGATCCAGGAATGTTATATTATGCAGCTCAAAACTGGAGCAGTGACAATACAGATGCTTTTGACAGAACCAGGATACAGGCAGGCTTCTCGCTGATGTATCCGCCAATCGCTATGGGCGCCCATGTGAGTATTACGCCAAATCACCAGACGGGAAGAACGGTATCTCTCAATACCAGATATCAGGTGGCAAGATTATTTAATATGGGGTATGAGTTGGATCTGAGCAAGTGCTCCAGTGAGGAAAAATCTGAGATTGCAAGGCAGATTGAGGAATATAAGAAGGAGAGAGGATGGCTGCAGCGTGCATCTTTTTACAGAAATGAGGCGCCCAATGAGAATTATGCCATATGGTCATCGGTCAGAGAGGATCAAGAGGAATGTCTTGCAATGATTTTTCAGAAATTGTACCGGCCTCTTTGCAGCCGCGGGAGATTTCGGCTGGCCGGCCTGAATCCGGAATATGATTATGTTGAAAGCGGCAGCAAAAAGAGTTATGGCGGGGATGAACTGATGGAGACAGGAATCAGCATACCTTTGGCAAAAGAAGATTTTTATGTATTTATGTTTCATTTTATCCGAGAAAAATAAGGAGGATGCCTTGCAGCAGAAATTATTATGGCAGGTAGTGAGAGAAAGGCAGTAAAGCTGCTTGTAAGCGATCTGGATGGAACGCTGCTGAATGAAAAGAGTAAAATATCAAGGGAAACGGCAGAGACAGTAAGAAAGGCTCAGAACGCAGGCATAAGGTTTGCAGCGGCCACAGGCAGATCCTGGAGTACGGCTTGTGAAATATTCCAAAACGCAGGTATTTTTGTTCCTTGCATTCTGCTCAACGGTGCAGAATTTAGAAATCAGGCAGGAGATGTGATTTTTCAGGAAGCCATAACAGCCGCAGCAGCCCGGGAAGTAATAGAAATGATACGAAAAAGGAGTCTTGATCTTGAAGTTATCACGGATAAAGGAGAATTTTCCACAAATACACAGAAATGTCAAAAGGCATTAGAGTTTTCGGAGTTTGAGAGAAGAAAAGATGCGGATATAAAAGTTTTTAAAATATTTGCATTTTCAAAGACTCCTGAAGAGGTGAAAAACTGCAAAAAAGAACTGATGTTATGGACAAAATTATCCGTGACGTCTTCTGCGGAATGGAATATTGAAATCACATCCGAAAAAGCGCAGAAAGGCAGAATGCTGGAAAAAGTGATGGAATTCTATCAGATTTCTAAGGAAGAAGTGGTAGTGTTTGGAGACGGCTGCAACGATGAAAGCATGTTTCGGATGTTTCCCCATTCATGCGCAATGAAAAATGCAGAGCCTTTGATCTGTGAGCTTGCAGAAAAGGTCATAGACAGTAATAGGAATCATGGAGTGGCAAAAGAGATTAATAAAATTATTCAAGGAGGCGTATAGCTATGTTGTTTTTTAAAAAGAAAGAAAAAGAAGAGCCAGTGAAGGAGCTGAAGGCATTTGTTTCAGGAAAGGTAATTCCGGTAACTGAGGTTTCCGATCAGGTGTTTTCCTCAAAGGCATTGGGAGATGGAGTGGCGATAGAACCAATAGAAGAGACGATAACAGCCCCATGTGCAGGAACGGTTTCCATGATTGCGGAGGATTCCAACCATGCCATTGGCATGACTTTGAATAATGGCGCGGAAATCCTTATGCACATCGGCCTGGATACAGTAAATTTAAATGGCGAAGGATTTCATGTATTTGTAAAAGTTGGAGATAAGGTCAATCAGGGGGATAAGCTGATGGAATTTGATAAAGCGCTGATAGAATCCAGAGGATTGGAGACGGCCTGTATTCTGGTTGTCACAAACGCAGATGATTATCCGGATGCGGAATATATAAGCGGAATGAACGCAGTGCAAAATGAGACGGACATCTGCAGATTTTCCAGCTGATCGATCATTGGAAAAGGGGCTGTCGGAAAATGAAATTCAGGCACCGTATATGATTTGGGTTTTAAGGGTCTCATGCCATATATTGTGTACAAATTTCATTTTTCGACAGTCAATAATACCGTGAAGAGGTCTGAATGTTACGCTGCAGGAGAAAGGCCGGGTTTCTGGCATACAATGATTTTATGGGATATTTATGGAGAAATTCTCCCAGATTCCCACCGGAATATCTTCTCCGAAGGAATATTGTTCCACCAGTTCCTGCTCTATCTGATATACGGATATCATTTTTTTGGTCGGATCCACGATCCAGTATTCCCGGACGCCTGCGGTGCAGTATTTTAAAAGCTTTACCATATAGTCTTTGGATTTGCTGCTGGGAGAAACGATTTCAATTACCCAGTCCGGGGCTCCGTGGCAGCCTTTTTCATCCAGCTTGGAAGTGTCGCAAATAACAGAAAGATCCGGTTCCACATAATTGATACTGTCTTTGTTGAGAAATACGGCAAACGGAGAGGCGTAAACTTCACAGGTTCCATGGGCTTTTTTTATATGGTTGTAAATAGTGCTGTAGAGATAGCCGGAAATTTGCTGATGTGTCCTGCCAGGAGGAGCCATATAGTAAATCTGTCCGTCAATCAGTTCAGCCCGCTTTCCCTCGGGCAGCGCATAAATATCGTCAATTGTGTAGATAAATTCATTATTTAATGCATCCATAGAATCACCTTCTTTTTCTTTTATTATACACGTTTTTTATTTTGATTGCTATATTCAAATTTCCTTTTATCAATGAATAAATTCTGGATAGGATGGCATACTACTTCCAAAGATGGAAAAAGGATGTGAGAATATGAATCGTAGTCATAGTACCATTTATCGGATTTGCCTTCTGGCAGTTGTGATTCTCACCATTGCAGGAGGTATTTTCTATTATGTGAATTACGTGGAAAATCAGACCACGGTAACGGAAGGAACCCTTGTGAAACGTAAGGGTAAGGAGTGCAAAGCCGTTATGGAAGGGTTTGAGGACGAAACAGCCAAAGAGCCGGCAGGATGGACAATCCAAAATAGCGCTGAAGAACAAACAGGCATGGGAGAGACGGCGGTAGAAAGTTTTCGGCCTTTTGAAAATCCTGTAAAATGTGCATAGGACGGAGGGACATATGGCAAGTTCAGACACAGTATATCTGAAAATTGAGCAGAACGTGCTGGTGCGGGAGCCTTCTGTGGCTTTGAAGGATATTGCAAAAATCACTTCCACCAACCAGCCTCTGATTAATAAGTTAAAAACCATGAAGGTGTACGCCTTTCACACTCCGGCAAACCAGAGCAGGAAGAAAAAGCAGGCGGAAGTTTTTTCCGTAATGAAAATTATTGAATTAATTGGACAGGAATTTCCCAATGTGGATATCCAGAATATCGGGGAAAAGGATTTTGTTCTGGAATATGAACCGAAGCAGGAGCCGAAGTGGCTGCTCTATCTGAAAACCGCAGTTTTATGTGTGCTGATATTTTTCGGCTCTGCATTTACGATTATGACCTTTAATAATGATGTGGGAGTGGGAGAAGTTTTTGCAGATTTCTATCAGCAGGTGATGGGTACCGAATCCAATGGATTTACCCTGTTGGAGATCTGCTACTCCATTGGATTGTTTTTGGGAATTATGATATTTTTCAATCATGTAGGGCATAAAAAAATTACCCATGATCCCACTCCGATCCAGGTGGAAATGCGTACCTATGAAAAAGATGTAGATTCTACATTTATTGAAAACTGTGGAAGAAAAGGAACCAGTAATGATGTGGATTAAACAGGTATTTTTGGGCTTTATCGGGCTGGCAAGCGGCTCTGCAATTTCTGCGGGGGTATTCAGCTTTATTATTTCGATTGGGGTGGTTCCCCGGATTATTGGAAAAAGCCGGACTGCAGCAGATATTATTGCTTATGAGAATGCGGTAATCTTAGGCGGGGCAGTGGGCAATATTTTTTCCCTGTTTCATGTTCAGGCGCCTCTGGGAATCTTGGGCGTATTGGTATTCGGTCTGTCTGCCGGAGTTTTTACCGGCTGCCTGGCTGTGGCCCTGGCGGAAATTCTGAATACATTTCCCATTATGTTCCGGCGGTTTGGCGTTAAGGAAGGCTTAAGCCTTATACTGTTTTTTATGGCATTGGGCAAGGCGTTGGGCGCATTATATTTTTATGCAAACCATATGCAGAAAATGTAGGATAGACGGTAAATCAGAAGAAAGCGAGGTAAGGTTATGGCAGAGGAAACCATGGAACAGAAAGAAAAGAAAAATCAGGAATATAATGAGTATGTGAAGCAGGTAACCCCCACACATTCCCTTCCGACAAATATGATAAAAGCATTTATTACAGGCGGTATTATCTGTATTCTGGGGCAGCTGATCCTGAATCTTGCGGTTGATACATTCGGGCTGGATCAGGATACGGCAGGAAGCTGGTGCAGCATGATTCTGGTGCTTTTGAGCGTGCTTTTAACAGGCTTTAATATTTATCCCTCCATTGCCAACTGGGGCGGCGCAGGGGCGCTGGTGCCCATTACAGGGTTTGCAAATTCGGTGGCGGCTCCGGCCATCGAGTTTCAGAAGGAGGGGCAGGTTTTTGGAATAGGGTGTAAGATTTTTACCATTGCCGGGCCAGTGATTTTGTATGGGATCTTTACCAGCTGGGCGTTGGGGCTGATTTATTGGGGCGGGAAGATGATGGGGATTTTTTAACAATACGGTTAATTATGTAACACTATTATAAAATTATATCACTGGAAATAAAATTTGGAGGTATAAAAATTTATTTTTTGTCTATACTACTTCTAAACGCAGAAAGAAAAGGTAATAAAGAATGGAAAATAAATATGATATGCCAATTGGCCTCAGCTTTCAGTTAGGGCTCAATGAAAAGGCGCTTTCCATCTATGCAAAGATGGATGAGGAAGAGAAAAAACAGGTGGTGGAGGCTGCCAGGAACGTGACTTCCAAGGCAGAAATGCAGCAGCTTGTATCTGAACTGGAGCATAATTTTGTGTAACGAGAAAGAAGTCCGTTGGGAGACGCCAGTATGGGCAGGGAGAATGAAAGAGAAAAACCGGCACAGCCGTTTTGGGGCTGTGCTGGTTTTTGGCATACCCGATGGACGCATATTAACGGGAAATAGCGTTGATGGAAGTGAAGTGTCAAAAGCTGCTCCAGATCTTTGGATGTTCCTGCCCGCAGTGCGTACAGGAGTTCCGCATGTGCGGGAACAATGTTGGGAGCGGTTCCGCCAGAATTTAAGTAGGCATAATGCATTCGGGTATCTGTTGGCACATGTTCCCTTAAATAATTTACCCCTACATTCATCAGTTCACAGGCATCCAGAGCGCTTCTGCCGTTCTGGGGATCAGCGGATGCATGGGAACTTTTTCCTGTGAAGCAATAGATGACTTTGATATTTGTAAGGGACTTATTCCAGACGCCGCTTTGAGAAAACGGATGCCAGGTAAAAGCAAAATCAACTCCTTTAAAACAGCCTGCACGTAGCATAAATGCCTTTCCTGCACCGCTTTCTTCCGCAGGACAGCCATAATACATAATCGTGCCGCATAACGGTGTCAGCACTGACCAAAATAAAACAATAAACTGACGAAACTTAAGATAAATTCTTTTTTAAGGATTTTCGGTATTCGATCGGGGACATATTGTAATACGCTTGAAACTTCTTATAGAAAAAGCCTTGATTCTTATAGCCTACCTTTTGGGTTATCTCTGAGATTGGCGCACTGGTATTTCTTTTTTGATATAGGCGCTTAAAGAATTCGGGTGGAATCCAAAAAGTTCAGCGGCTGAATGCAGGGTAACTGTTCGGTAATTGGATTCCAGGTGTCGGAGGATCAGAAGAAGCAGCTTTGACGCTTAAAAAATTTATAAAAAACCTCCATTTTATGGGAAGATGCGAGATAATAGAATTAGATAACAACTTATTTTTTCGCGCCACCAAAAAGAGAGGAGGTTTTTCCATGAAGCAAGAATAAAAATCAGAAGAAAAGAAGCCAGGGAGCACCTGGCACAGTTTAATCTTGCCTGTGAATTAACTAAGCTAATCCGGCATTTTTCCCAGTTCTTCTTCCATTATTGAAACAACTCCCTGACCCCAGAAATCAGAGTTACATTACATACCCTGGCGTGATCCTTCTTATGACCCGTATTCTTTCGTCTTTATTTTGCATCAGCAGTATGCGGAAAACAAGTGAAGAATTTAATTCGGAAGTCATAATTAGAAATATCTGGACGCTGTGCGGGGAGGAACCAGTGGTCGATGAACTGCCTTATTGGGAGAACATCAACCGGTATCTGGAAAGGCTGGAACCGAAGAGTTGGAGAAAAAGATGCAGATACGATTTATATAGGAAAGCATAGAGAAAGGTGGTGGTGAAATAATAAGTGAAAACAAAAATAGAAAAAAAGGAGTGCAGGGATTTTTTTGTTCAAAAACGATGAAGGTACGAATATGGTATGCAAAAATAGAATTTCATGTACTCTGAGAGAATAAGTGTAAATTTAAGCGTCAGAGCTGCTATTCTATAATATGGCTTGAGAAAACCACTCTGATACAGTATAATAGGGTGTCAGGGAGGTATCTTAATGAAGAAAATATTTATCGTTG
This sequence comes from Petralouisia muris, assembly GCF_004793545.1. Taxonomy (GTDB): domain Bacteria; phylum Bacillota; class Clostridia; order Lachnospirales; family Lachnospiraceae; genus Petralouisia; species Petralouisia muris. Next base: position 37,146 of record NZ_SRYA01000041.1, read on the forward strand.
AAGATGATTTTACCATACAGGCACAGCTCAAGACCCTTTTATCTGGAAATGGATATGAGGTTTTTGCTGTTACAGACTTTTCCCAGACAATCCGGCAGATAAAAGCGTTTGTTCCACATTTAGTTATTTTGGATATAAAGCTGCCAGGAAACAATGGCTTTGAAATATGTTCGGAGATTCGCACTTTTTCAGATATTCCTATTGTTTTTGTGACAAGCAGCAACACAGATATGGACGAACTGAACAGCATTATGCTGGGTGGCGACGCTTTTATTACAAAGCCCTACAACACTGCAATCCTGCTTGCCAAAATTGCTGCACTTTTAAAACGGGCATACCCTTCTCCGCAAGCAGAATTTTTTACATGGAACGGGGCAGCTCTGCATCCTGCAAGCAGTGTAATAGAATACAACGGGCAAAAGGCAGAATTGACAAAAAATGAATTGAAAATCCTATACTATCTTTTTAAGAACGCTGGAAAAATCTGCTCCCGAAATGACATTGTGGACTTTCTTTGGGATAATCAACTATATGTTGATGATAATGCCCTGAGTGTCAATGTTGCCCGTATTCGTGATAAACTCAATAAAATCGGACTTACTGATTTTGTTAAGACAAAACACAGACAAGGATATACATTATGAGTGGAAAACTATATCTAAAAAATCAAATACCAGCTATTTTTGTAAATATTATGGGTATGCTGGCGCTTGTCTTGTTTTTATTTGCAAATGGAAACCAGTTTCAAACTGTTCTGTTTATCTTTATAGTCTGGTTTATTATTTTAACCACTTATCTATCGGTTGTTTATTATGTGCGAAAGAGGTATTTGAATCAATTACTGGATATGACAGAACAGTTAGAAGAACGGTATCTAATACCGGAAATTATGACGATACCGAAGAAAGCAGACGAGCAGGTTTTTTATCAGATTATGAAGATGGCAGAAAAATCCATGCTTGAAAAAATAGGCGCAATACAGAATGAGCGAAAAGAATATAAAGAATACATTGAGCAGTGGATACATGAAGTCAAAACACCGATTACAGCAATAAAGCTGCTTTGTGAGAATAACCGTTCTCCCTTTGCCAGAGAGATACTGGCAGAGTTAGAGCATATCAATCAATATACGGAACAGACGCTTTATTATGCCAGAAGTGAACATACAGAGAAAGACTATTCTGTCCGTGAGACAAACTTATGTGATGTTGTGCATAGTGCAGTCGCAGACAATAAATATCTCCTGCGCCAAAGTAACATGACGATTACGATAGATGATATAGAAAACAGGGTTTATACTGATGATAAATGGGTTCGGTTCATCTTAAATCAGATTATCGGCAATGCGATAAAATATCGTATCGAACAGCCTGTTTTACACTTTTCTGCGATAAAGACAAATGACAGGGTTGTTTTGTCTGTCATCGATAATGGGATAGGTATTCCTAAAAGTGATTTACCTCGTATTTTTGAAAAAGGGTTTACTGGCAGGAACGGGCGGATTGGAAAAAATTCTACGGGAATGGGTTTGTATCTCTGCAAGCGTCTTTGTGATAAATTGGGAATAGGGCTTACTGCTCATTCTGAAAACAAAGGCACAACGATTGCGCTTTCTTTTCAGATGAATGATTTTGTTATCAGAGTGCAGGGGTGATATGCCCTGCACTTCTTACATTTTTGTAAGAACTTCGTAAGAAAACTTGATACAAAAAATGAAAAGCACCCTTTACAATAGAGGCATAAAACAGTAAGGAGGCTTATCAAATGAACACAATTTTGAAGCTGGAGCATATCCAGAAATACTATGGCAATGGCGGAAATATTACCAAAGCCATTAGGGATATTAGCTTTTCCGTTGAAGCCGGGGAATTTCTCGGCATTATGGGGGCATCCGGTTCTGGAAAAACAACGCTGCTTAACTGTATTTCCACCATTGATACAGTAAGTGCGGGGCACATTTTTTTAGAGGGAACGGATGTGACAGAAATCAAGCCAAAATCCCTTGCCCGTTTTCGCAGAGAAAATTTGGGGTTTGTATTTCAAGATTTCAATTTATTAGATACATTGACAATTTCAGAAAACATTGCGCTGGCACTGGCAATCAATCACACACCTGCCGGGAGTGTAGAACCCCGTATTCTGGAAATAGCCGAGAAGCTGAATATCAGTGACATTCTAAACAAATATCCCTATCAGGTATCAGGTGGGCAAAAGCAGCGCTGCGCCTGTGCAAGAGCGATTGTCAACAATCCCAGACTCTTATTAGCAGATGAACCCACAGGGGCGTTAGACAGCCATTCATCACAAATGCTGTTGTCTACCATCCAAAGTATCAATGAGCAGCTTAGAGCAACCATTCTTATGGTAACGCATGACGCTTTTACCGCCAGCTATGCAAGCCGTATCCTCTTTTTGAAAGACGGGGAAATCTTTATGGAACTGCGTAAGGGTAATGACAGCAGAAACGCCTTTTTTGATAAAATACTGAATGTCCTTACTATCATTGGAGGAGGACAGAGCCATGTATGCTAAACTAATTTTCAGAAACGCAAAGCGGTCTGCAAAAGATTATTTGGTTTACATTGTCACAATGACAATCTGCGTTACCTTGTTTTATGCGTTTCTCTCCATTTCCAGCAGCTATTATAACCCGGATATAGGAAGTGAGTATGATTTTACTCTGTTAAGCGATGGAATGAAAGCGGTAATCTGCATGATAACATTGCTGTTGTTATTCTTGATACGATTTGTCAACCATTATATGCTCCGGCAGAAACAAAAAGAGTTTGCCATTCAATCTATTATGGGAATGGAACAAAAGACTATTGGAAGAATTTTCTTCGCAGAAACACTGATTATGGGAATGATTTCAATTTTGATTGGTATTTTTTTCGGCGTATTTTGTTCCCAGTTTATAACGGCAATGCTCCTTACTGCTTATGAAAAGTCTTATGAAATATCATGGACTTTATTCCCGGATACGGTTTTATGGACATTGTCATTTTTCGTTTTTAGTTTTTTAGTGGTAGGTATTTTCAATACCCGTACCATCCAGAAAACGAAAATTATTACTATGCTTTCCGCAGAGAAAGAGAACGAGCCAGAACCGGGAAATAGCCGTTGGATTTCTGTTGCAGTAATACTCTTTGAACTGATTACAGTATGGGCATTTATTACAGGAATACAAAAGGTTTGGTTTTATTATGACGCTCGCTTTGCGTTTCCGGTACGGCTCATGTATTGGGGAAACATTCTTTTTCCGTTGCTCACTTTGCTTTGGTCTGTATTTTGCCTAATCAAAAAAGAAAAAAAGAATATGCTTATTACTGGCTTGCTGATATGTTCTGCACTAAATGCTTTTGCAACAGCCAGTGTTGTGGCATTAGCAAATAAATATTATCTGCCTTTAGGTGCCGGAATGCTCAATCAATATCTTCTGTTTCTCTTGATTGATTTGCTTTTCTTCATTGGTGCATTGATTTATCTTGCCAGCAGCTTTATTGTCATATGGAAAGAAAAATCACCGGAACACCGATACCATGGGGAAGCACTGTTCTTTTACGGGCAGATTACTTCAAAATTAAATACGACCAGTAAAACAATGACATTGATTTGCATAACTCTTGTGCTTGCTATTTTCCTGTTTATTGCTGCGCCCATTTTAACGGGCTGGGCTTCCGGCTATTTGGGCGTACGCTCTATGTATGATGTGCAGGTATATTCAAGTTACAATCATGTGTATGAAGAAAAAAATCTGCCGCAGGACAATTATGAAATCATCACTGATTTTTTTGCAGCGCATGAAATAGATACGGCATATGATTGCACTTTTAGTTTGTACCTTCCGAAAAAAGCTGATTTTCACAATCGGATAAAGTATGATTTTCCTGTCGTGGCGATTTCTTTAAGTGACTATAATGCAATACGGAAAATGTTGGGATATGAGCAGATTTCTTTAGGAAAAAATGAATTTATAACACAATGGAAAACAATAGCAACGGAAGAAGAAAGAAATAGTTTTATTGCAGAACATACCAGCGTTGTAACAGATGGGGGAACGTTGAATATTTCCCAGCAGTCTTATTCCGAGGAAGCAATGGGAGAAACACTTTATAATGTCTATACAGATGTCCTTTATGTATTCCCGGATAAAATATGTGAGGAATTGCTGCCGGTTATAAGAAACCGTTATATTACAACAACAAAAAACATCACTTATGAAAACGCAAGGGAGCTGGAAAGGCTTTTTGCAGCAGAATACCCAGAGCAGGCAGAAAGCGGTGCCTTGTATGGTGTGCGTTTCAGCACGCTTCAAACAAATAGCGCAATCGCAAATAACTTTATTCTGCAAACAGGCATGATTTATGGTGCGGTTGTACTGATGGTAATTTGCCTTACAGTGCTTTCTTTACAGCAGCTTTTAGACGCAGGGCAATATAAATACCGCTTTTCTGTACTCCGAAAATTAGGTGTAGATGAGCAGCATATCAATAAACTTATCTTGAAACAGTTGCGTGTATGGTTTGGGCTTCCAATTATCGTAGCAATCATGGTAGCCGCTGTTGTGATTGGTTATTTTATCCAGACCATATCAGCCGAAGTATCTGCATATATAGGTTTTACCACATTGATGTTACAGATTGGGGCAACAGTGGGAATTTTGGCAATCTTATTGCTTTGCTATTTTATCAGCACGTGGGTTATCTTTAGATGTTCTGTTAATTCGTAGTGCAGCTTGCAGCAAAGACAGCCCAGAGAGTCAACGGTCAGGATGAACGGGCTACGCCCGCCGTTGACAGCCCCGTCTGTCTTTGCTGCCCGGTAATCAGGAGGGCGACAGCAAGCAGTGCTGCCGCCCTCTTACATTCCGTCACTATATGCGGTCAGACAATTATGCTAACCAGCGGGGAGCTTGCCGAAGCCCTGTACGTCTTGCCGGAGAAAAAAGAGAAATTATCCACCTTTATTTTTTCGAGAAATGCACACAGCAGGAAATCGGGGAACTATATGGACGCTGCCGGAGTACGGCATGGTATCACATACATAGTGCTTTGCTGATGTTAAGGGGAGAAATAGAGGAACTTTTACATGAGGAATCCTAAACTTGTGCCGTATGAAACCATTGTGAAAACACCAGCGGAGAGCCGGAAGCCGTGGACGAAGTTTTACGGCATTATGGCAAGCAAATCCGAATTGCTTCCTTTGAAAACGGACACGTCAATAAGGACACCGAGGACAATATAAAACAGCGGCTGATCACTGCCCTGTTCAAGTTTCGCTTTGATGAACAGCCATAAAGAACTGAATAACCGCTACCCATCACAGCCAATGTCATTAACTTTAGGAAAATTCTCCATTTTATGCAATATTTTATTTTTTCTACCAGTAACTCAAATTTTAATTTTACAAAAAACGGTTGACAAACTATCTAAAATCCAAGGAGGTGCCTATTTTGAAGTATTCTGATTCCGTTAAAGCCATTTTACTTGCAGCTATCGATGAATTAGCTGCAGATCCTGAAAAATATGCACAAAGACCCGGTAAGGATTTTACCCGCTACAGGAAACTGGGATTTCGCCAACTTTTGCTTATGTTCCTTACAATGCAAGGAGAATGCATCCGCGAAGAGCTCTACACTTATTTCGGACGATCTATAGATGCCCCTTCTAAAGCTGCCTATTATAAGCAGCTGCAGAAGCTTAAAACCTGCGCATTGAGACATCTGCTCTTCGCATTCAACAACAGGCTGAAAGACAATCTCTACAATGGCAAATGCCAGTTGATCGCTTGCGATGGTTCTGCTCTTGACATCTTCCGCAATCCAGATGCCCCGGACACATTCTTTAAACCAAATAACAAATCCCCAAAGGTGTCATACAATAATTACGCTCACGTTATTGAAAATGGTCAGCGTTTCCTGAACCGCTGTACAGATGTCAAGACTGGCTCTGCTTGGGCGCAGTCTTGAAAATATCCCTGAAATGGATGTACACGTAGAACGCATCCTTAGCAGATCCAAGGCAAAAAAACGCATGAGCCGCCCGGAAATTGCTGCAAACTACACAATGTCATTAACTTAAGGAAAAGAACAATACCGGATGTCTTTACACCCATTCAT
>NZ_SRYA01000042.1 GCF_004793545.1 Petralouisia muris
CCACCCACCTTGACAAAGGACATCTCCATAATCATTTCTGTTTTAACTCCGTTTCCTATCTGGATGGGAGCAAATATAATTACTCAAAATCGGAGCAGAAAAGGTTGAGGGAAGTGTCCGACCGCTTATGCCGAGAGTACGGTTTATCGGTGATTGAAAATCCTAAGAAAGCCCCGTCAAGACCGCTTTATCTGGACGAAAAAAACGGAAAGCCGACACGGTACAATGTTTATCGGGAGGATTTGAGAGAAGCAATCAATAGGAGCAGGGATTTACAGCACATGATGAAATACCTTGCCGACAAGGGATATGAGATTGATTTTTCGGGCAGCCATTGGAAAATGAAGCTGCCGCAGTACAAACATTTCACAAGGTTAGACACGCTTGACGAGAGGCTGACACCCGATTTCATACGGTCATGCCTAGGCGGGACTTCCCGATACGGAAACCATAAAGCAAGAATTTCCTACTCCCAGCATATGCCAGAGCAGTACAAAAACGCATGGAAACCACATCAAAAAACCACAGGAATCTTAGCGTTATATTATTACTGGTGCTATCAGTTGGGGATATTCCCAAAAGGCACGGACTACAAGCCGACAACGCTGATGAAAGAGGAGCTTCGGAAACTGGACGAGATTACCGCACAGGTAAGGTATATGTCAAAGCATAACATCGCTACCCTCTCCGATTTACACGCCGACAGGGAGAAAAACCAGACCGAAATGAATAAACTGATTGACTACCGCCAGCACTTGCGGAATAAGGTACGCCGTGCTTTACCAGCCGAAAAAGAAACACTCCGAGCCAAAAAACAGGGCGTGACGGAACAGATAACCGAGCTTAGGAAGCGTCTAAAATATGCAGACGGGATTGAAAAACGCGCTGCCCATATCGACAACTGCTTAGACCAAATCCACGATACGACTGAAAACCAGCGAGCAAATACAAATGTCAGAACAGGCAGGGCAGACCGCAGGAGGGAGGAATCATTTCGATGAATGAGCCTTTTAGCGACATAGAAAAAGAAGAATTGTCAGAAGAAACTGTCATCCGTCAGATGATTGATGGGATTACGGACTGCCTTGCATCCATGACAAAAGAAGAACGGATAGCATGGTTTCGCAGGTCGCAATATCCCCATCCACTTAATTTCCAGAAAGAAATAGACGGCACGGTTTACACAGTCAATGCCCATTTTAACGCTTCCGCATCTGAAAGCATAGAGGAAAAGACCAAGCGTATTCTCCTAAACGCATAAACAAGATTTGAATTAAGGCTTTAAAGCGTTGAAGTATTCTGCCAGATATGGTATGATAATGGCACCTACAATTCATATCATATCTGGCTGTGGAAAGGAGAATTATGAGCAGCCAGCCAGATAAAATAACAGCTTTATACTGCCGTTTAAGCCGTGACGATGAACAGGACGGGCTTTCGGGCAGCATCAAAAACCAGAAGTCCATACTAGAGAAATACGCAAAAGAAAATGGTTTCCGCAATGCCCGCTTCTTTATTGACGATGGATTTTCGGGGGTGTCGTTTACAAGACCCGCATTTATGGAAATGATGGACTTAGCCGAGCAGGGGAAAATCGGGACGATTATCGTCAAAGACCACTCAAGGCTTGGGCGTAACCGCCTTGTTGTCGGGCAGTTATTGGAAGAAGATTTTGACCGCATGGAGGTACGTTATATCGCTATCATGGACAATATCGACACTGCTAAAGGCATCAGCGACCTTGTCCCCATGCAGGATTTATTCAATGAATGGCACGCCAAGAACACAAGCCAGAAAGTAAAGAATGTATTTCGCAATAAGGGGATGTCAGGAATCCCGCTTACAAGCAACCTGCCATACGGCTATAAAAAAGACACTGAAAATCCCCGAAAATGGATTATCGACGAGCCTGCGGCAAAAATAGTAAAACAGATTTTCAGCTTATGCGTGGCAGGGCTTGGACCGACACAGATAGCAAAAAAACTGAAAGCCGACAAGGTAATGACGCCGACGGTTTACTGGAACAGCATTGGAATGGCATACCGAAAACCGCCCGCCACACCCTACCACTGGTCAGCAGCCAGCGTAGTACGCATCCTCTCCCGACAGGAATATATCGGGGACACCGTTAATTTCCGCACCATGCACAAATCATTTAAAAGCAAGAAGCGGCTGGAACTCCCGCAGGAGGAATGGCAGATATTTAAAAACACCCATCCCGCAATCATTGACGAAGAAACCTTCCTACTCGTGCAGGAGCTTCGGGAACACCGCCGCAGACCGACAAGGAGCGGGATTATCAGCATGTTTTCTGGTCTGCTCTATTGCGCAGACTGCGGGGAGAAACTCTATTACAGCACAGTAAATAATTACAAGAGGGAACAGGCTTATTTCTTCTGTTCTTCCTACCGCAAAAACTCTGATGTATGCTCTGCCCACTATATCCGAGAAAAAGTAGTGGCAAAGGCAGTATTGGACAGTATGCAGCGTGTGTTCTGGTACGTCCAGTGTTTTGAAAAAGATTTTGCCAGAAATCAGATGGCGGCTTTCGGAGAGGAAAAGAGGAAAGAATTATCCGAAAAGCGCAGGGAGCTTGCACAGGCAAAAAAGCGGGTGAAAGAGATTGACAGCCTTATCCAGAAGATTTATGAGGACAATGTAAGCGGGAAAATCTCTGATGGGCGTTTCGCCACCATGTCAATGGCATTTGAGGACGAGCAGAAACAGTTAAAAGAATCCATTCCCAATATGGAACAGTACCTTGAAACCGAAACGGACAAGAGCGACAGCCTTCAGCGTTTTATCGACAGGGTAAAATGTGTCACACAGCTTACGGAATTAACCCCCGAAATCGTACACGAGTTTATTGAGAAGATTGTCGTGTCCAAGCCAGAATATATCGACGGTCAGCGTTACCAGAGTTTAGATATTTACTACAACAGCGTCGGCATTGTCAGAGAGCCGATGCCCGAAGAAATGGAAGAACTGTTCCAAGAGCATATGCGGAAAAGAACAGTCAGCCAGAGCAGTAAAACAGCGTAGCCGCAAGGCTACACTGTCTACATAGCAGCATATCACAATATTTCGGTCTTTAGGGCAACTTCCTTACGGAACACCATCCAAATCGCCGTTTTTTTATTTGGTGGACGTATCTGCATTTAATTAAGTAAAATGCAGAGCCGATAAACTGTGGTTTCATTCATTCCACACATTCATCGGCTCTGCATCTATGTGTCTGGCTCTGTGATGATAAATACTTGCATATTTTTTGCGTTAATTATCGTTTCCCGTTTACATTTTGGACAATAAAGCGGATAGTTTTTCAAAACAGTATCTTCCCTAAATTTGTTATGCGTCTTTTTTTTGCAAATCGGGCAATATATCCACTCGTATTTCATATTTGAAGCAACCTGCCTTTTTTTAACTTAAAAACGGTATCTGCTTGTTTTACAAGGTCGTTGGAGTGGGTAACAATAATTACGCATTTATTCATCTGATGGGCGCAATTTTTCAAAATCCCCGTAATTTCTGCGGCAGTATCTTTGTCTAAATTTCCCGTTGGTTCATCCGCTAAAATAACAGGGGCATTCGATACCAGTGTACGGGCAATTGCCACACGCTGCTGCTGTCCTCCCGACAGTTTCATTACATTTCGTTTTGCTTCATCCTCCGTCAATCCAAGCTGCTTTAATATTGGCAGGGCGTCCTGTTTTGCGGTCAATTTTACGTTTTCAATCGGAGTCATATAATCAATAAGATTGTAATTCTGGAATATGACAGAAACATGATTGCGCCTATGGGATTCAAGTCCCATCTCCGATATATCCCTGCCATTAAACATAATTTTTCCTTCCTGTGGAATATCAAGACCGCCTATCAATGATAACAGGGTCGTTTTCCCAGAACCAGATGCACCAAGTATCGCATACATTTTTCCTGTTTCAAATTGAGTTGTGATATGTTCTAAGACCTTTGAGCCTTTTTCATATTGATATGTTACGTTTTCACATATTAGCGTTGTCATCTTTTTCTCCTCCTAACTCATGCGGGATAAAATTTCACGCGGCTTCAAACGCATGACCGCAATAGACGATATCATAACAGATACAATGATAATTACAAATCCAACAAGATATAACTGTAATAAATTTTCTATGCTTACAGAAACTTCAATATCCGTTTCCAAATAATCTGTATTTTCTGCACCGCTCAATTCTATATTGTCTACACCTCCTAATGCTGTACTTTCAAACGATTCTATCACAATGTCATCTTGCTGCACGTCATTCGGTTCTTCTATTTTATTCTGTATATCCTGCTGTAAAAGCACATCGGCGATACGGTTTGAAACCATATTACTTGTAAAAAAGGAAATCCCAAAAGCAACGATTGCAATCAGCAATACTTCTGTCAGATATTGCCCTATAATGTCTGTCTTTTTTATGCCAAGCGAGAGGAACACACCTGTTTCACGGACACGTGATTTTCCCCATAGAGTAAGAATAAGCGATAAGATTACAACGCTGACAAGGATAGCCGCAATCAGCAGACCTATCACCAGTTTATCCATACTTTCCAGAGAGGAAGCCGTATTTTCATAAGTTTCATTTTCCGTATCAATCGTAAATCCATCCTCTTTAAATCCAGGCGTCTTTTTCACTTTTTCGATAATTTCATCCATTTCTTCTGGGTCGTTTATGGTAATTGAAACTTCTGAAAATCCCTGGACAGCAGGGGTGTTCTCGATAAGAATTGCCGACGCTATATCTATAAACACCCGATTCTGTATTTTATTATAGCCCTCTATATTCTTGCCGATTTTTTCTGTTTCCATTGCTGTAAACAATCCAACGATTTCCAGCGTCATGCTGCGCCCATCCATAGACCTCGTTTTCAGCATATCGCCTATCCCTAAGCCATTTTTATCAGCCAAATCTTTACAAATAATTGCTTTCCCCGTATCTTTTTCTGTAATATGCCTGCCTTCCGTTAGTTTGACAACGCCATTTGTAAACAAATTGTGTTCTTCGGAACGCCATAGACTTACCGTAGTCGTGCTATTCCCTAATTCTTCCTCCAAAGGAATTGTCCCCTTGAAAAAAGACAACTGTTCAAAATCCAATAATGTTTCATCAAATGCATCGCAATATTTCACTCCTGCTATATCACGGATATTTTTCACCATATCAGAGGATAACTGCTCTGTGGAATACATGATATATCCAGTCCCTCCACTTTCATCCTCGTCCGATTCTTTATGCAGATAGGGGTTATTATCTGTGTAGTCCGTCCAGACATGAAAAGAACCGCCAAGGCTTTGACGCAGATTTTGCTGTGCTTGTTTTGTAGCTTTCCCGATAGACAATCCCGACAAGACAAAGGTTGCCATAATAAGCAATATACAAAAAAGCACTATGCTTTTCCCTTTTTTTCGAGTAACATATAACATTGCCCGTTTTAAAAAATTCATTTTGATACCTCCGTTTTTTATTTTTTGAACACAATATTAAAATAACATTCCTATATGGAACGTATATGGAATATCTGTGAAAAATAAACGGAAGAAAAAAATCCCCCGAAACATCGGAGGGTTTTTCATCATAAATATATAGTAAAACACATTCTTTGCGGATTGTCTTTCGCTTGAAACGTATATGGAATAGAAAGTGCAGAAAAAATAGTGTCCACAATATACAAGCCTAAGCCATTTCCTCCTTGCTCTCTGCTTCTTGCATAATCAAGACGGTAAAATGGCTCAAACAACTGGGGGATTTCGGATTGCCGAACAGGGACACATTCATTTTCAACAACAAGATTTCTGCCATCCATAGAAACAGAAATCAGCTTCCCGCTTTCTGTATATGCAACTGCATTTGCAAGAATATTAGAAACTGCCTTTTCAAATAAGGAAATGGGTATACTGACTGTAAAATGCTGTGGCAGGCAGACAGAAAAATTTATCTCGTTTGCAACGGCAATCAGTTTATATGGCTCACAAAGGTTTGTGAGCAGTTCTGGCAAATTTATTTCGGTCGGTTTTTCTTCATTTATGATATTCATTTTGGATGTTTCTAAAATTTCATGTATCATCTCGGAAAGCTGTTCTGTTATTTCTTTGCACTCTGGCAGATATACGTCATAGTCTTGATATTTTCCTACTCCAAGTATCATATTTTCAAGAATGGCGTTTAAAGCAGTAACAGGCGTTTTTAATTCGTGGGAAGCTGCACGCAAAAAATCTATTTTCAATTTCTCGCTTTCCTGCACATACTTTTTTTCTAATTCAAGATTATGGATTGCTTTCAGCAAACTCCTGTAAAGACTATTGATATTTCCTGCCAAATCTTCAATTTCATCTCCCGAAGTAACAGAACATATCGCAGACTTATCCATTTTTGTCATGCGCTGCGCTGTTTCTGATAAGTGACAAATATTTCGCGTCATGCTTCTGGAAAAAAGTGCAGCACAGACAATGGCAATCACGATACAACAGGAAACAGAAACAGGCAGGGCACGTTTTATCGTAAATGTTACAAACTGTGAGGCATCTACGTCCGTACTGACTAAAAATCCGTCCAGTTCCATTCCTTTCTCGCCAACAAGTCCTAAAGATATTTGTGGGGCAAGAACATACATGATGCCATGTGCAGTTATTACAATAAATATCAAGACACTCAATGTATATAAAAATGTCTTAGGAAATATTTTTATTCGTGCCATATTAGTCCACCTCATATTTATATCCAATTCCTTTTACAGTAACAATGCAGTCAAGATGCAGTTTTTTTCGCAGGTTTTTTATATAAGTATCTACTGTCCTGTCAATAATAGGATGGCTGTCGCCCCATAAATCGTCAAGTATCTGGGAACGGGTCAGAACCAGTCCTTTATGCTCCACAAACAATTTCAGCAAGTCAATCTCTTTTGGAGTAACGTCGATTTTTCCATTGTCATCTTTTGCTGTATAACCTAAAAAATCTACAATTACATTTCCAAATTCGATTGTATCTGGCAAAATCCCCTTTCCGCTTCTTCTTAAAAGTGCAGTAATGCGCCGCCCTAACAAAATCATGGAAAAGGGTTTTACGATATAGTCATCTGCCTGTCCGTCAAAGCTGGAAACTTGTGTATATTCGTCCCCTATTGCTGTTAGCATAAGTATCGGGACAGAACTTTTTTCTCTGATTTCATGCAAAACAGAAAGTCCCGATATTTTTGGAAGCATAATGTCAAGTACAATTAAGTCAATCCTGCTATTGCTAAAACATTGCAGCGCAGATTCCCCGTCATATGCAGGAATTAATTTGTGTCCCGCTAATTTCAAATACTCGCAAATCGCTTCATTTGTTTTTCGGTCATCTTCAACAATAAGTAATGTCGCCATATTAATCACCTCTTTTTTCAGTTTAACACTCCAATATGGAGCGAATGTGAAATTTTAGAAAGAACATCCATTTATGTGCTAACTTACATCTATTATAACCGCTTATATAAATAGCAACAATTATGTAAATAGGATTTTTCCTCTCTTGTAATAGGAGATAAAATCTCTTATAACCAGAGATTTCACATCGTTTCATAGGATACTACACCTCTGTAAAATATAAGGGTAAAAATTTTCAGAGTACAGGTGGTGAACGAATGGACAAAAGAAACAACGATTTTGACTTTGATTTCAGACCGTTAGGACTGGCAATCAAAAAAGCCCGTAAAGCTCAAGGCGTGACCAGAGAACAGCTTGCGGAGATTATTGATTATAATCCCAGACATCTTCAAGCTGTTGAAAATGAGGGGCAGTATCCAAGCATAGAGCTATTCCTTCAACTTATCACAATGTTTGATGTATCAGTTGACGAACATATACATACTGAGGAAAAAGCAAAGAAAAGTTCTATCCGAAGACGTTTGGATGCTATGCTTGACCGACTGGATGACAAAGAACTGTCCGTTGTTGAAGCAACTGTAAACGGGCTATGTAAAGCAAAAGAGCCAGAGGATTGACCTCTGGTTTCCTTTTGCTCCGCCCAACTAATAGTTTGGGCATCCGTAGCCGTATATTGAGCCGCTCCCGACTGGATAGCTCTGCTGTTTGCAGGCATCCCCAGAGTTACCCTCCACGGTATAAACCGTTCCATTCTCGCATTTCTCCACGATTCCCACATGGTCGATTGAGCCGTCGCTCCCCCAATCAAAGAAAATAAGGTCGCCTGCCTGCGGCTCATAGTTTTTGTCCTTCCACTGTCCTTTGCCCTTGAACCAGTTCACGCCGTCCGAGCAGAGGGAGAATTTCGGCACAATTCCGCTTTCCAGATAGCCGCACTGGTCGGCGCACCACGACACAAAACATGCACACCATTCCACACGCCCGCCAAAGCCGTACCAGCTCCAATAAGGCTGACCTCCCTCGTTGCCAAGCTGCGTCAGAGCCACTTCTACGATGGCTTGATTGCCACCGCTTGTAAACGCCCGCCCGTATGGGTAGTAGCGTAACACATGGGCGGGGTACTGCGTGTCGCCGTACTTCTCCCAACCGAGCCGCTGTGCCTGCATTGCGGAAAATTCCACCGCATTTGCATAGGAATAGCCGCCGTAGTTGGTCTTTGCCCATGAGATATACCCGTTCCCAAAGTTGTAGCCCTGCAGGGCGAGCTTGATGCGCTCCATGTCAATCGGGTTCTCCACCTCGGCTGAAACAAGTGCAGCTTTCAGTTCCTGCACGCCGCACTCGATGGAATATTCGGGGTCTTTAATACCATTCGGCTCATGGGGGTATTTCTTGTTGAAACTCCCCTCCGCCGCCTGCATCGGGTCGCTGCCTTTGCCGCCAGATTCCTGCATCATCACCGCCTTTATCAGCTCCACATATTCGGGGATTCCGTACTGCTTCGCATACTTCTGTATCAGCGGCGTGTAGGCTTCCACTTCCGCACTGACAGGGGTATAGGAAGTGCTGTCGCTGCCGCCCCCGAACAGGGAAACGGCGCACCCAAGCAGGACGACGATAATGATTATCACAATGGCAATCCAGCCGCCCGCGATAAGGGCAGAAATCAACGCTTTTGTCCCCGCTATGATTGCCTTGACCGCCGCAATGGTAGCCTTGACCGTGGCTTTCGTCGCTTCGGCTGTCGCTTTTGCGGTGACTTTTGCCGTCTGCGCCGCTTTCTGGGCGGCTTTGGCAGATGCTTTCGCCGTTTTCTGTGCCGCCTTTGCGGTCTGCTCGGTGGTCTTAATCGCTGTCTTGGATGTCGCCTTTGCGGTTTTCACGCCTTTTTCCGTCGCCTTGACTGTGCCTTTGGCTGTGGTCTTGACGGTTTTTTCCGCATTTCTGGCGGTTGTCTTTATCGTCCGCTTTCCCTGCTGTCTGGTCTTTATCAGCGAGTTTGCCGCCGTCTGGGGCGTTTCGGTCTTGGCAGGAGCAGCGGAAACAGCGGGACGGCTTGCAGTCCCTTGTATTTCCTGCAAGCCGTCCTGTCCCATTGTACGCATGGCGTTTTGTTCTGCCTTATTCCGCATTGTTTTCTGCTCTGCGGCTTTCTTCGCCCGCTTTGCCTTAAAATCGGCAATTTTATCCTTTGCCTTACCGATATTTTCTTTGGTAATCTGGGTGTTTTTCTGCCCCTGCTTATTAAATTGGTGGATGCCCTCGTCCCTGATACGCCCCGAAGCATGGGAAACCTTGTCGGCGGCATATTCCGTGGGGGAATTTTCCTCTGCATAATATCCCTGCTCCGCCTTGTCCTTTGTCTTTGCGTAAGCGGATTTCATGCGTTCCCCTGCAACAGCCGCCTTATCAAGCGTCTTAATCGTGCCTCTGACCGCATCTCTGGTCTTTATATCAGCCATAAAATCCGACCTCCTTTCCCAGAAGATTTGCGGTCATGTCAATTTACCTTTTTTGCCACGACGACAAGCCTGCCGTTCTGTGCCGAGTATTCGCAGGTGGAGAGGGTAATGAGCCTGTCGCCGTATTGGGCTGTCACACCCGTATCATACAAGGCAAGCTCCTTACACTTCCCGACATAGGCGTCAAACTCTTTTTCATTCTCCGCATTGACAAAATCATAGTAGCGGTAGCCCTCCGAGCTGTATGCCACGGTCTTAAAAACGGCGATGATTTCATACGCTGCCTGCTCCGTGAGCGTGTCAAACTGGACGGTCTTATGCTTCTCATAAAAGCTCTTGGATTTGTAATCTTCCAACGCCCCGAACATCCTGCCGCCTTTGATGTGGTGTCCGTAAATAACCAGATTGTCGCTTGTGGGGATGTCGCAGTCCTCTTGGATATACGGCACTCCCAAATCGCTGTATTCCTTTTCAAAGCTGTGCTTCAGATAGAAATTCGGATTGTTTTTACTCTGCATGACGGGGTAGTTGATGCCTGTTCCGTCAATGGCAATCCACCCGACCATATCCTCATTCTGCAAATACAGCTCTTTGTATTTCGCAAGAATGTCCTCGCCCTCGCTGACGGGCATATCCTTATCTCTGGGCGGTTCTTCCTCTGGCTCGGCGTTCTCCACAACCTCGGCAATCTCCGCAAAGGCTTCCGTCTGCTCGTCTATCTGCTGGTAATGGCTGTAAATCTTAAAGCCGCAAAAAACCGCCGCTCCCAAAAGGGTAACAGCGGCGGCGGTACAGAGAATACATTTATAGTTTTTCAGATTCATAGGCTATTCCTTTCCTTAATTCTGCCCTGCTTTCTGGGCATAGGGGTATGCCCGCAGGGTGTTTCTTTGTTCTTGCCCTGCTTTTGGGCATAGACGTATGCCCGCAGGGTAATTCCTTGACATTTATTTTCAGTTACCGTGTATGCTCCGCCTGCTTCTTGGGCGTGGGTAAGTCCCTGCAATATTCGGGATACCGTGCCTTGATGCCCTCCATGAAATACGGGGCGAACTCGCAGCAGAACAATTCTTCTGGCGTAAACAGTTTCTCACGCCCCTCCTCGGCGTAACCGTTCCAGAGGTTAAAAGCAAGGTGGCAGACCTTGACCGTGCCGCTTGTCTGCCATCCGCCGTGCATCCCCTCTGGCTTGATGCAGTCCGTCTTAAAATCGAACATGGCGTTGATGTTCTGCCTTGTTTCCCCCGCAATCCCCATCACATAGAAAAACGCCCTGTGGTAGCAGTCGTTTACCCTGCATTTCATCATGCTTTCCAGAAAAAAATCACGGTGGGCTGCGTTGCGGAATCTTATCTCTGACATAAAAATCCCTCCTTTTAGCACTCCCCAAATTTAGTCGTCATCAGCTTATACAGCTCCGTATTGCGTGGGAACTTATTAACGAACGGCACAAGGGAGCTGCCGACTTTGAGTAACCCCTGCCCCGCACCAACATTCGTGATATAGCTCATCTGTAAATCGGAGATGTTAAGGAGCTTCGCAAGCTCAATACGGTCTGTGGATGCTTGGTTCAGCATGATGATAAATTCAGAGTTGGCAAGCATCGTCCTCGCCGTATGGCTCTGCAAGAGGTCGTCCACGTTCTGCGTAATTCCAGTACAGTACGCCCCGTACTTACGCACACGCTTCCAGAGGGTAAAGAGGAAGTTAGCCGAGTATTCATGCTGAAAGAGCAGATAAATCTCGTCAATGAAAATAAAGGTGTTCCTGCCTTTCGCCCTGTTCTGGGTGATGCGGTTTAAAATGCTGTCGAGGACGACAAGCATACCGATAGGCTGTAACTGCTTGCCCAAATCGAGGATGTCGTAGCAGATAAGGCGGCTGTGGGTGTCCACGTTCGTATGCTTGGCAAAGGTATTCAAACTGCCGTCCGTAAACAGCTCAATCGCAAGGGCGATTTCCTGCGCTTCTGGCTCGTCCTGTTTTAACAGCTCCTCACGGAAGTCCTGCAAGGTCGGAGGTGTACCCATATAGTTGCCCTGCTGGTAATGGCGGTAGACGCTCGCCGTGCAGCGGTCAATGATGGATTTCTGCTTTGCCCCAAGGCTTGCCCCGCCGATAAGCTGCTCGCAGAGGGATAAAATAAACTCTGACTTCAAGATGACGGGGTTCGCACCGTCGCCGTAATCAGAGTTCATGTCCATTGCGTTGATGTGGTTGTCGCTCGTCGCCGAGATGTGGATAACCTCGCCCTGCATCGCCTTTACAAGAGGGGCGTACTCTCGTTCGGGGTCTATGACCAAGACATCGGCGTTAGGGTCGGTCAGAATGATGTTCGTCATTTCCTCCTTTGCCGTAAAGGATTTGCCCGCACCAGACACGCCGAGGATAAAGGAATTTCCGTTCAAAAGGTGGCGGCGGTTGGCGATAATCATGTTCTTTGAAATGACGTTCTGCCCGTAATACACGCCGTCCTTATGGTAGATTTCCTGCACACGGAAAGGAATAAACACCGCAAGGCTCTCCGTGGTGAGGGTACGCAGGGCATCTATTTTCCTCACGCCGAACGGCAGGGCGGTGTTCAGACCGTCCATCTGCTGGTACTTCAGCACGGCAAACTGGCAGAGATGCTTCCTTGCCGTCGTGAGCAGGGCTTCCGTGTCATTGTCAAGCTGCTCTTTGGTGTCTGCGGTATGCACCATCGTAAGCACGGCAAACATCATCCTCTGGTCACGGGTCGTCAAATCGTCCAGAAATTCCTTGCTTTCCTTTCTCTGCTGTTCCAAGTCGTAGGGGATGACGGCGGAAAAATTGTTGTTCTGGTTCTGTTTCCTCTGCCAGTTCGTGATGTTGGTTTCCACGCCTAAAAGACGGTTTTCCACCTCCCGCACGGCTTCGTCTGTGGGAACAGGAACAACATCAACAGAGAGCATCATGTTACGGTTTAATTCGCAAAGCTCCGCCACCATGCTGTCCTTGATATAGGCGGCGTACTCTCTGAGGAATATCACACGCCCGTAGCGGTTGCCCATCTTAAAATAATCTTTCTCAAACTCAAAGGAGTCGGGGCAGATATAGTCCTTGAAGTCGTGTCCTTTCCGCATGGTCTGCACCATGTCAAAGGAGAACGCCGTTTCCTCGCCCGTGCGGTAAAAATCATGGAAGATACGCAGCTTGTCGTTAGCATCCAGTTCCGTACACTTCGAGCCTAAACGGTTAAAATGCCCGATAAGGTCAGCACCGACACGGGCAAAATAATTCCTCGCTTCCTCAATGTTCTTCTTGCAGACGGAAACCGTCACATATTTATCCTGCACGGTGGAGTTTGCCCCCGTTGCTTTATCGAGCAGCATCTTGTTATACTCTTTGCGGTATTTATCCAAATCGTCCTCCGCCATCGGGATTAAGATGGTCTGCTCAAAGTCCGCTTTATTGAGCCTGCGATTGTTTATCGTGATTTTCGTGGTCGCCCCGCTATCGAGGGCGTTAAGAAGCTCCGAGTATTCGAGGAACATCGCTTCCTTGTCCTCACGGCTTGCCACGGCGTAGTTGATGTCCTCAAACTTAAATGTCTTTGCGTATTTGTTCCTGCCCACGAGGAAAATGCCGTCCTCCCACATGGTCTTTAACGGGATGACCGCCTGCACCGACTTCGGCACGATGAATTTCTCCCTGTCCTGCTTGAACAGCGTTTTCAGCGTCTTAATCATAATCTACCTCCTTGCGCTTTCTTGATTTCTTGGGCTGCTTTCGCCCGTCTGTCTTTGTTCTTTTTTTCTGCGTTTCCCCTTTTTCCGTTTCTTCTCCTGCACGGCGGGCAATCCTTTCTCATGTGCGTCCAGTGCCTGCTTCACCGCTTCGTAATATAAATTCTCTGGGACAAATAAAATCTTCTTCGGCATCAGAAACTGCGACTTTATCCACGCCCACACAAACTGCTCGGCGGTCATGCCGTTGTACCTTACAAATCCCATGACCGCAAAAGGGGAAGCCCCCAAGATGCACATCCAGCTTACTGTTTCCGTCCCGAACCTGCCACGGAGCAGGAAGAACAAGCCGACCGCCACGCCGCAGGCAAGCACGGAAAACAGGAACTGCCGCATCGACAGCCCGAAGAACATGGATTCCGTGTAGTTGCGGATTTCCTTATTTATCTTGACTTCCATATCAGCACCGCCCCTCCCTGACATCCCCCGTCGAAATAAAGAGGATACTGCGTTTCGGGATATACGCAAATCCAGAAATGGCATCCCCGATTTCAAATATCTCGTTATCGTCCGCTTTTTCAAATTTTCCGACCAGTCCTTTTTCAGCAGGCAGGTCATAGGCTTCGGAAGCCCCGATGACTTCTCCATTTAACAAATGAATATCATAATTCTGGTAATATTTCGTTTCTTTTTTCATTTCAATTTTCCTTTCCTGTTGGATAATTACAAGCCCATCATCTCCCTTACCACACGGTCTGCCATCTTGACCGCACCGACAAGGACGAGCATATTGAACACCAATTCCCCGATATAGCCCCATACCATCGTGACTGCCGCCGCATCGGGGTTGACTGCGGGTGGGGACGCCGCAAACACCGAGAAGATGATGCAGGCAAGCACGATGATTGCCCCCTCTAGGCAGACGGCGGAGTAGCTTTTGATGAAGCTCTTCCCCACGCTCTGGCTCGGCTCTCCCGCAAACGAGGACAGCGGCACGGGGGCGATGGCGGTATAAAGGTACAGCTTAAAAAACCTGCCGTACACCGACATTATCATAATGAACGACAGCACCGTGATGAACAGCCCTCCTATCAGCGTGACCGCCCATAAGGGGATGCTCTCGAAAAAGCCGCAGTCCTCCACGGCTGTCACAATCTCCTGCGGCAGAACCGTTTTCTGCGCCGAGCCGAAGCCTGCGGCTTTCATAATGGCGGAAATCACGCCCTGCACGATTTTAAACAGAGCCATCATCAGCTCCAAGCCGTAAGTGACCGCGCCTTTCGCAAGAGCAAAGCGGATGAACAGCTTCAAGGCGTGTTCGGGCTTCTTCACGCTTGCGAAGTCGCCGCAGGTACGCATCACGCCCACGACAAAGAACAGCACGAGCAGGGCAAGACCTATCGCCTGCAACGCCCCGTGGATGTCAACGATGACTTTCCATATCGCACCGCCTTTAAAGGTTTCTGGGGATTGGGTGATGAGCTGCCATATCTCGGCTAACTTTTCATTCCATGTGTCAAGGGCGTTCTCCAAGTTCTGGACTACCCAGTTGTCTGACATTCGACCACCTCCGTTCTTAAAATTGGGCAGCGGGGCAAGTCCCGCAGAGCGGATCTGCCCCGTTGCCCTGTCTTGTGTCAGTCTGTTGTCTTAGTTTCTTATTAGCCCGTGATAAGGGTTAAAATCTCTTTCGCAAAGGTAATCACAACGCCGCCCGCCAGTGTGAGGAAGCCGTTCGCCCTCTGGGACGGGTCGTGGGATTTCAGCGACAAGCCGACCTGCACGATGCCGAAGCCGAGCATAATCATTCCGACCGCCCGTATCAGACCGAAGATGAAATTGGAAAGGTTGTTGACAACGGCAATCGGGTCATTTGCGGCAAAGGCGGTCATGGACGTTCCAAGCATCAGAGCCGCAGCCAGTACCGCCACGCAGTAGAAGCGGAAACCTCTTTTTACCTTGCCTGTCATCGGCAGTTTCTGGGTTGCTTTCTTCTCGTTTTTCTGAAAAAGTTTCATAGGGTAAATCCTCCTTATAAATTGAATATTTCTTCCAAGTCCTCATCGGACAGAAGTTCGTAGGATGTGCTGACCGTTTCCATGCTCTCTGCATCCATCAGCAAAGCATCGTCAAACACAAGGGTTGCGACCGCCTGCGTCGGCTCTCCGTGGAGATACGGCGGCTTCCCCCCGTCGGCGGTCAGTTTCACGTTCGGGTGTTTCAAAATGTCGTACTTCAAATCCATAACGGGGCGTTCCCCACGCACAAAAAGAAGTGCGTAGCGGTTGTCAAGCATACGCACCTCATCTGGGGTTAAAAGCTCACGCCCCGAAATCTGGTAGTTGGTGGAATAGTTGCCGCTCCGCCCAGAGCTTTTCCCGTAGGTGTTCGTGTCTATCGTGGCTTTTCCAAGAAGCTCACTTACAAACTTATGGGTACTCTGCTCGTTGCCGCCGAGATAGAGGAACTCATCGGCATTGCCAACGATGCTTTCCCACTGTTTCTCAAACAGGGCTTTGAGCTGTGCCAGATTTTGCAGGATAATCGAAACGGACACGCCCCTTGACCGCATGACGCTCAAAATCTTGTCAAAGTCATCGGGCAGCGAAACATTGGCAAATTCATCCATAATGAACTGGCAGTGGACGGGCAGGCTCCCGCCGTACTTGTGGTCGGCGAGGTAGAATAACTGTTGGAATAGCTGCGTGTATAACAGCGACACAAGGAAATTGAAACTGGTGTCGTTGTCTGGTATTAGTGCGAACAGTGCGACTTTCTTCTCGCCCAAAGACGGCAAATCCAATTCGTCCGTGGCGGTCAATCCCGCAAGGCTTTCCAGATTGAACTTCTCAAGCCTTGCGGCAAGGGTTATCTGGATGCTCTTTAGCGTCTTGGCACTCCCGCTGTGGTAATCACGGTAGTATTTCAAAGCGATATGCTCTGGGTTTACCATCTCAAGACGGTCAAACAGTTCGTCAAGCGGGCTTACATAGCCGTCGTCGTCCTCCCTTACCTCGCCCGCCCGCAATAGCTCCATCACCATCGGGAAATTCTGTTCCTCTGGCGGGGCTTCGTATTTCAGATAGAACACGAGGGACAGAAGCAGCATACTCGCCGCCGTGTCCCAGAACGGGTCTTGTGACTGGCTTCCTTTCGGCGTGGTCGCCTTAAATAAATTTGTTACCAGCCGCTGCACGTCGTTGTCGTTCCTTAAATATACAAACGGGTTGTAGCAGTGGCTCTTGTGCATATTGATTAAATCAAGCACACGCACCTCATAGCCTTTCTTTTCCAGAAGCCCGCCCGTGTCACGGACAATCTCGCCTTTCGGGTCTAAAATTACCATTGACGTGTTACATTGCATGACATTGGGCTTACAAAAAAATCTGGTCTTTCCTGCGCCAGAGCCGCCCACCACAAGGATATTCAGATTCCTCCTGTGCTTCTTCCCGTCAAGCCCGATGCAGACGCTCTGGGTCAGCAGCTTGTTTTCCGATGCGTCCTTATCTCGGTATTTCTTATTGAGAGTGCCTGCGTTGCCCCATTTTGCAGAGCCGTGTTCCTCCCCCTTGCGGTAGTTCCTGCGTGTGGAGAAATAAACGCCGATTCCCATGCCGTAGGCAAGCAGAAAAATAAGGACAGTCCTTACGCTGTCCCCACATACCGTTATGGAAAATGGGTTCTCCATTGCCACGGACAGGTTGCCGATTATCTCCACGATGCCGCCGCTGACATAAGGGGCAGTCAGCAGGGCAAGCCATACGACAGGGATAATGCCAAACAGAGAAAGGATTAGGCTCACTTTATAATCGTCACCGTTCTTCATGGCACTTGCACGGGGCGACCTTTACTTTCTTGGTCGGGGCGTATGCCACCCTGCTTATCAGCTCGTCAACAGGCTCAGTGGGGCGTTCCTCCTGTATCTGCTGCGTCCGCAGGGTGTTGAGGGCGTTAAGGACGATATTCTTATCATATTTATCCAACGCCAAGTGATAGCGTTCTTCTTTCATAGTCTGCACCTCCGATTAGCGTTCCTGCCCTTTGGATTTGGGCGGCTTGTTCTTTTCAAGGCTCTTATACATATCCGACTGGATTTCGCCGAGTACGTCACGCATCGAGCCGAGCTGCCCTTTAAATTCCTGCGTTTCCATGCCCTCAAATTCTTTCGGGAGTTTATCAAAATTAAAGCCCTTTGTGTCCACGCCGTAGCGGGAGCTTACCATATAGGCGACGCAGAACGACTTGAACTCTGAAGCGTCACGGCTCTCCTTATGCTTGAAGTCAAAGACCGCCGCCGACACTTCCTTTGCCATGCTGACAAAGAGCTGTTCCTCATTCAATCCCGTCTTGATGAAGATGGTCTGCTGTGCGCTGTCGTAAAACGCAGGCAGCTCAAGGTCATCGACAGGCACAAAGGAAACGGGGCTTGCGTCAATCATCGCCGACACAAGCTCCCGCATGGTTTTGGCTTCCTGCGGCTGCTGCCTGTCTTTTGCCGAGGTCTGGGAAATGTCGTAGACCACTTTTGCGTTGTAGCCGACCGCCTTTGAGCCGTCCTCCCGCTCGTACTCTTTCCCCGGCTCAAGGATGGTAATTTTCTGTGCGTCCTTGTCCACATAGGCACGGCTCTGTTTCCAACTGCCGTAATCTTTAAGCTGCGTCGCTTCGGGCATCTGTGCCGACACCAAGATGGCGTTGTTGACGGAGTAGCGGTCAAAATGCCCCTGCACGTCAAGGTACTGCTGAAACGCCACGCCGTCCGCCATCATTTTCTCGCAGGTCGTGTCTATCAGCTCATAGGCTGCTTTCCGCTGTTCCTGCTTTGCGGCAGCCCATTCCTCTTTGTTAAAAGGTCTGCCGCCGCCGCTGAATACGTCATAAATACTCATGCTTATCTTGCTCCTTTCGATTTTGGTTTCCGTTTCCGCTTCTGGGGCTGCTTATGCTCCGTCTTTCCAGCGGGCGGCTTTTTTGCCCTGTCGGGGGATTTCTCTTTGTCAAGATTCGGGGAAGCGTCCGCTTCCTGCCCCTTGCGGCTCTCCTTGATTTTCCGCAGTTCCTCCCTGACTGACGGCTTCTCCGTCTTAGCCATAGTAGCCCCCTCTGCGGGCTTCCTTTGCTGCTTTAAGGTAGGCTCGGACAGAGGGGATTTTTCTGTCTTTGCCACCGAGGGGTTTGGGGCGTTTTCCTCCTTCTGCACGGGCTTTCCCATAAGGGCGTCCATGAGTTTGTCTTTCTCCGCCTTTTCCTCCACGCCGACGTCTGGCTCTGGCTGACCGTCCTCTGCCCCTGCGTCTTTCACATCTGCGGTCTTGGCATCTTTCAGCTTATTCTTTTCTTCTTTCGTTTTGCCCTTTGCCCCTTTCGATTTCTCCGCTTCGGTCACGATAGAAGCGGTATCTACGGAAGCAAGGCTGAACCGCTCCACGATGCGGCTGATTTTCGATGCGTCCTCGGCTCTCGCAATCACGTCCACCTCCGCATTGGGGTCTTTGTTCTTACGGTCTGCAAGGACGCAGTAGAGTACACCATATTTCTTCGCTTCCTGCGTGAATTTTTTCAAATCGCCGCTCTTTACGGTAAAGACTTTTAATTCTTTCCCAGAGCGGAGCATATTTGTGAGCCTTGCCTTTCCTTTGGTTTTCTGTTCCTCTTTTAAAATGGAGTAGAGCAGGATGGCGATGTTTTTCGCACCCGCCCCCGTGATTCTGGCTGCGACCTCAAATCCCTCCAAGCTCATCCTTACGATTTGCTCCGCCGCTTCGCCGCCTGTGTTCATGCTTCATCAGCTCCTTTCCTTTTTCTTTGTTCTCGTCTGCCCGTATGACAGTTAATTTTTCCTTGAGGGTGTCGCTGCGGGCTTCGATTCCCTCGCATAATCTGACCTCCTTACGCAGTGTTTTCATGCGCCCCGTGATTTCCGACAGCCGAGCCTTGACCGCTTCTTTATCTTTGCCGCTTGCTTTGCGGCTCTGGGAGTAAAGCCCCTTTCGCTGTTCGGTCAGCTCACTTATCTCGGATTCCAGAGAGCCTTTATAAGACAAAAGCTGCTCTGCCGTGTCGATATGGTTGCGGCAGAGCAGCCTTGTTTCGTTTGTGATGGCTTCCATCTTCATCAAGTCGTCCTTTAGGAGATAGTGAAGCCGTGCATAGTTCTGTTGCTTCTTCTTCGGCAGGATGCCGAGCTTGTAGCAGTAGTGGAGATACAGCCCACGCAAGCCGCCGATTTTCTTTGCACTTTTTAATGTGCCTTTTACCTTTAGCACTCTGACCTGCGGCTGTTCTTTGGAAAAGTTCTGGAATTTGACCGCATAGGAATTTTCCCTTATGCGTTCCGTTATCCGCTCATTGGTGTAGTCGTCGCCGAGCTTATGGAGCCGCTTTGGTCTTTGCCACCCTTTGCCGATAATCGTCCAGTATTTTCGGTTGGGGTCAAAATTGATGCGGTATCCCATTTCCGACAACTGGCGGTCAAAGTCTTTCAGCGTAAATGATTTTGAGATGGCTTCGTCCACCGCCTGCCGTGCCACGCTGTCCCTTGTAGGCAAGCCGTTCTTCTCGGCTTGGCAGAGGACATAGGGCTTCTTCCTGCCGCTTGGGTGTTCGATGACCGATAAGGAATACTCACGGCACAATTCATCCGAACGCTGGCGGAGCAGACGCAGGTTCTTTTTGTTGTCGTGGTAATGCTTTCCGTCAATATAAGAAACGGAGTTGACGACAAAGTGGTTGTGCAGGCAGTCCGTATTCAGATGCGTCGCCACAATCACTTGAAACCTTCCGCCCCACATTTTCTCCGCCAGCTTCACGCCGACCTCATGTGCCTGCTCTGGCGTGACCTCGCCGTGCTTGAAGCTCTGAAAGCCGTGATAGCAGACAATCTCGCTCTGGTCGTTCCATTGGGCTTTCGCCATCATCATCTCATCCCTTGCGGTGGCAGGGTCGCAGTTTACGCCCGTGACGAAAAACTGACGCTCGGTCTTATCACCGTTGATGGCGTACTTCATCACGTCGCCCATCGCCTGCAAGTCCGCATCCGTGTATTTTGGGTTGGCGGTCTTTTCTGGGTTCTCGGCGTAGTCGATGGGATGGTCGAGCCTGCCCTTTACGTCCCATATCTCGCAGACCGCCATCAGCCAGACGTCTTCCTCGGAACAAGGTAGCACCTGCCCACGTCCAGACGGAAGTCCCGCCACCGCTTGGCTTCGTCGTAGAGCATCGGCGTATCCACAAAGTTCAAGGCGTTCGCCTTTGCCGCAAGCTGGTTGATGCGGTTGCCGATGGCTGACAGCTCCCGCATGATTTTATAGAACTCTGGGTCTGGCTTCTCGCACAGGCGGTAGCCCATGACCATCGACTGGAGCAGGGCTTGTCTGGAGTGTCCCGACCGCTCCGCAAGGGAGCAGAGGTATTCAGCTTCTTCCTCGGTCAGTCGGAACAGTATCTGCACGTTTCGTTTCCGCATCCAAATCCCCCTTTCCCTCGGAGAGCCTGTTAATCTGCAGCACGCACATACACGCCACGCCGCACATCCCTCCGAGCGTTGTGCCGAGGGCGAAGAACAATAAATCTCTCATCCTTAAAAACTCCTTTCTTCCTGCCGCACTCTGGCGGCGGTCTTTTCCACGGGGTATTAGGGGAGCTTTCCCCTAACAAGCGAATTTTGTTTCCATCGGCAGATGGATAACCAAATTCAGTGCTTGGTAAGACGTGTCTTTAATCCCCGCCCCCGTGACAGCATCCTTTACATACCGTTCTGAAGCACGGACAGCCCGAACAGCAGCCGTCCTCAAAATCCTCTCCCTCGGATTCGTTTTCTTCCCCTGCGTCCTCTAAGGGAGCGTTAATCTCGGCTTCGCCGCAGACGAAATCCCCATCGGAAAACCTCACAAGGTCGGTGTCAAACAGGATAATTTTTAACTTCTCCGCCGCCTGTTCGGGGCTGTCGGCATGGATGGAAACGGTCTTTGCATAGTGGGCGACAAGGGTCACTTCATAATTTTTCAATCGTTCTTTCCTCCCTTTCGGTCTGAAATTTTGTTGTGGTTACGGTCATTTCTTACAGAAAATCGTTATTCAGTCAGCGGGCATCCCTCCTTTCACGGCTCGGTTTCTGCCTTGCAATCCCCAGATAGGACATTAAAAAATCGTTGAAGTCCTTGCCGGCTGGCGGCGGTTCATCAACGATTCGGTAGTCTTTCTGCAACAATTCTTTTAATGCGGCGGTACATAGCCGACCTGCTTTGTCCTTATCCAGATGCAGAAATATGGTCTTGATTTGCGGGTTTGCTTTCAAAAAAGTCGTGAGGGCAACGGGGATTTTGCTTTCTTTCAGCTCTTTCTTCGGCTGATATACGCCCGACAGGGAGAGAAGATTTTCCGTTTTATAATCCCTGCCCTCACATTTTAAATAAGTGGCATAGGAGAGTAAGTCAATGGCAGCTTCGAATAAATGTACCGAAGCACATGGCTCTTTTGCCAGAAGTCGAAACGAATACCGCTTGTCACTGCCCGATGCGTCCCGCTTGAAGCTCCCCATCGTGCCACGGCAGGCGGCGTATTTTGGTGTTCCGCTTTCATCTTTCCCGATAAAAACGGCGTTGTGGTAGTCGGCACTCTCGAAAATAATCCCCTCGGCAATGCACTCTTGGATAATCTGGTAGTCAATGCCACGCCCGAAAAGATACTCTGTCACTCTGCCGCAGTCCTTATTCTTTGGCGGCAGGAGCAGCACCTTTGGCTCGTCTTTTTTCACGGCAGGGGGCGGCGGCTTCCAGTCCGCCATCGTCTGCCCCGTGAGGGTTTCCACGGCTTCCACAAAGCCGTATTCCTTGACTTTCATCAGATAATCAAGGGCAGAATAGCCGCCAAAGCCCCTCGACCACCAGTACCATTTGCCGTTGGAAATCTTTAGGCTGTCATGCTCGGCGGTACAATAGACGTTCGTCGTGCCTTTGACTTTGACAAGGTTGCTCGGCTCGTAGACTCTAAGATAAGACAACAAATCTATCTGCCTTGCCTGCTCAAGCACGTCTGGGTCAATCTGCACATAGGGTCTGTTACTTCTCAATAAATAAAATCACCTCCCGAAAATGAAATAAGCCGAGGGATTTTCGTAAATGAAAACCTCTCGGCTATGTATAGATATTCAATCTTCTCAAATATAAAAATATCTATTCTGATTCATAATATTTAATGTCAGATGAAAATCTTACTGGAAGTCCCAATGTATCATCAAACTCTAAATTCGACAACTCCACACCAATATTTTTTCCATAAGATAATGGTATTGTTGTAAATTTCAACTTCTGGTCATTATCCAGTTGTAATTCATAATGGTCTGGTTTATCTGGACATATAATGGTAAATCGAACCTCTTTCTGTAATTCATAACCATCAGCCATTTTATGATAAACCGATTCAAAACTATCATTCATAGCTAAATGAAGATACTCCTTGTCCTGCAACTTTTCTTCTAAATCATAATGCACTTTTCCATAAGAATGTGCTAATCCTTTCTGTTTTGCTGCTTTTAAAAATTTGTTTATAAATTCGGAAGTATTAATGATAACTATCATTTCCGTGCCATTACCCTGCCATAATGGTTCAATATAACTCCAAGGTATAGGATAAAAATACTTATTACTTTTGGCATTGTAATACTTAACGTCGTATTTTAATCCATACATACAATAAATATAAGCATTATTATTTTTGTGCATTAGCGTAATATCACCAAGTAATTTCCATGTTTTCTTTTCATCCGTTGAATATAATAATTTGCTTGGTATATTAGTTATAGCTCCCTCCATTATGTCTTTTTGACCTGCTGTCATATTATCCTTTTTAAATGCCATCTGCGGATTCATATATAATTTGTAGTCCTCATATAAAGTTTTATTGTAATCTGGCTTTGAAATTCTAATCAAAAGCAATAATTGTTCTCTCATAAATCTCCTCATACATATCTGCGTTTTTTCTTCTGATTGTATCATATCCTTGTTGCAAAATCTACCACATAGACATTTATGCAATCTCATATAATAAACAAATTTATGACTGCATATGTAAAAGACGGCATCAGCACTCACGCCAACACCGCCTTTTTTCTCGGTCAGTCCGTTATAAAATCCCTGCCTTTTTCAGATACCCCACGCTGTCATAGCAGCCACGGAAATAGACCGACTGCATCTCCATGTCCGTAAGTTTGTTCCTAAGCTCCATCACTTTAATCAGTGCGGCACATTCTTCCTCGGTCAGTTCCTCCGCTGTTTCCGTGTCAAACACGCCTAAGACTTTCGGATATTTCTCATACAATCCCTCAATCTCGGCTCTTATGGCACGGTATTCCTCGTTTTCTCTGGACAGCTTCGCTATGACAGAGCCGAGGTATTCATTAAAGATATTGCTGTGGGCGTCTACAAAGGTTTCAAATCTGAACGCATCCGACATTCTTCCTCACCTCCGATTTTACTAATCGTCCTTATTATAATACCCCAAAATCAGCAGTACAAATGTGCAAACTGGATTTAACGCTCCCTGTCCGCACTTTTCTTCTCTGGCTGCTCGTCGTTCTGCTCTGGCTCATCGTCAATAACAGACTTGTCTTTTTCATTCAGATTTAGTTCGATATTGAGGGCGTTCAGCCGCTCCGTCTTTTCTTTCAGCTCATTTTCAAAGGCAAACGGCTTCTTCACTTCCTCTTTTGCGGTTTCAAGCTGTGCGGTGGTTTCCTCCTTTCTGGTCTTGGCGGCTTCCAGTCTGGCGGGGAGCTTGGCAATCTCATTCTCGATTCTAGTAAGATTTCCGAGGGCATCCGTTCCTAAATCTACTTTATATTTCCTCATTCCGCAAAGGTTCAGACAATAGTGGGCATTGACGGTATCATAGAAAACCTCCATCTGAAAGCCACGGTAGCTGCCGATTTTTATCGGCTGTGACAGCGGGTTTTCCTTGCAGATGGCAAGCAACATCCCGCCTGCGTCCGCCTTTTCTTTGTAAGTCACGCCGTTTAAGGTCATCGGGCAGAACTTGTCCTCGCCCTGCGGCTTGTGCTGGCTTGCAATCTTAGCATCATTTCCATAACCAATAATGCGTTCCTCATACTCCTTAATCTCCTGCGGGTAGTGCTTCAGTATCCTGTCCTCAAGGTCGTAATGCTCGGAAAGATAGCTCTGCTTCAAGACTTTCAGCTTCGCCACCTGCATATCCAAATCCATTTTTTCCTTGAAACGCTCGTCGCCCGTAGCCAGCATTTTTACCTCCGCAAAGGAGAGAGCCACTTCGTCTACATCCTCGGCAGAACGGACGGGGCTTTTGCTCGTCATTATCTGGCTGATAAATTTCTGCTTTCCCTCGACGAGCTGATAGAGGTACGCATCAAATGTCTGTTCCGTCACATAGCGGTAAACTTCAACCTCTGGGAACATATTGCCCTGACGTTCCAGACGACCTTGGCGTTGTTCTAAACACGACGGTTTCCACGGGCAGTCGAGGTTATGAATGGCAATCAATCTGTCCTGCACGTTTGTACCCGCACCCATCTTCTGGGTAGAGCCAAACAATATACGCACCTCGCCGCTCCTTACCTTTGCGAACAGCTCTTTTTTCTGTGCGTCGGTATTTGCTTCATGGATGAAACGCACCTGCTCCGCAGGGATGCCACGCCGTATCAATTTTTCCCTCATGTCGTCGTAGACGTTGAACATGCCGTCATTTTTCGGTGTGCTGAGGTCGCAGAACAATAATTGTGCCGCCTTTGTGTCAGTGTGTTCCTCCCAGATGCGGTACATATTTTCCACGCAGGCGTTGACTTTGCTGTTCGGGTCATCTGGCAGCATCGGGTCAATCAATCTCTGGTCTAGGGCAAGCTGCCGCCCGTCGTTTGTCACTTTGAGCATGTTATCGAATTGTGGTTTTACCATCCTTGCACGGATTTTCTCTGCCCGCTTCGCAAGCCCCGCCACCATTTCCGTCTGGATTTGGCTCGGCTTGGTCTTGATGTTGTGGTAATTAACCTTTGGCACGGGGAGCTTTAGCATATCGGCGGTCTGGATGTCCGCAACCTCACGGAACATCTGCATCAGCTCTGGCAGGTTGTAGAACTTCGCAAACCTCGTCTTTGCTCGGTAATTCGTCCCCTCTGGGGCGAGTTCCAGAGCCGTAACCGTTTCTCCGAACGTGGAAGCCCAACTGTCAAAATGCTGCAATCCGTTCCTCGCAAGCGTGTCATACTGCAAATACCTCTGCACGGAATACATTTCTACCATTGAGTTACTGATGGGCGTCCCCGTTGCGAAAATCACGCCACGGCTGCCCGTGATTTCGTCCAGATAGCGGCATTTCATAAACAAATCGCTCGACTTCTGGGCTTCGGTCTGGGCGATGCCGCCCACGTTCCGCATCTTTGTAAACAGGTAAAGATTTTTGTAAAAATGACTCTCATCTATAAAGAGCCTGTCTATGCCCAGTTCCTCAAAGTTTATCACGCTGTCTTTCCGCTTGGTGTCGTTGAGCTTGTCGAGCTTTGCCTTGATTGCTTTCCTCGTTTTCATGAGCTGCTTGACCGTGAACTGCTCCCCGTGGGATGCCTGCACATCGTCTATCCCCATCTCTATATCGTCAAGCTGGCGCATGAGCTGTTCCCTCTGGCGTTCCTCGCTGATGGGGATTTTCTCGAACTGGCTATGCCCGATAATCACCGCATCATACGCCCCCGTCGCAATCCTGCCGCAGAACTTCTTTCGGTTTCCCGTTTCAAAATCCCGCTTGGTCGTGACAAGGATGTTGGCAGATGGATAGAGCCTTAAATACTCCGACGCCCACTGCCCGACAAGGTGGTTTGGCACGACAAACATGGATTTCTGGCATAAGCCGAGCCGCTTGCTTTCCTGTGCGGCGGCGACCATCTCAAAGGTTTTTCCCGCCCCTACCTTGTGTGCAAGGAGCGTGTTGCCGCCGTAAAGGATATGGGCAATCGCATTGACTTGATGCGGTCTTAGCTGAATCTCTGGGCTGATGCCGCCAAATGTGATATGGCTTCCGTCATATTCACGGGGGCGGATAGAATTAAATGTGTCATTATAAT
This sequence comes from Petralouisia muris, assembly GCF_004793545.1. Lineage (GTDB taxonomy): Bacteria > Bacillota > Clostridia > Lachnospirales > Lachnospiraceae > Petralouisia > Petralouisia muris. Next base: position 26,641 of record NZ_SRYA01000042.1, read on the forward strand.
AGCGTACAAGACGGTTTCTCCGCTCTGGGTCTTTCCAAATCCAGTCCTGAAACGCCTGCTTTATCACCTCCTGCTTTGCCTGCGCCGCCGTGGTTTCCTTATGGTTCAGAACCGCTTTCTTATTGTTGTGTTCGTCATAAACATAGTCAAAGATACGGGTGTCACGGAGATTCAAAGTGTCCTCCATGATGCGGTAGGCACTTGCCCGCTTCGTGCCGTAAGTGCTGTCCGCCTTGACGTTCCCCACGTCGGAACTTTTATTCTCAATAAACCAGTCGCCGTTATATGCCGTGTAGCGCACTTGCAGCCTGCCCGCCGCATAGCTTGACGGCGTTAGAAGCTCCACCATGAACTTCTGTATATCCTCCTGCGGTATCCACGTCGTACCCAGACGGACGGAGATTTCGCTTGCGGGCAGGTCTTTCGGGATGACCTTTTCCAGTGCTGCCACGTTGGCTGCAAGCTCTGGGTCTGCCTTTGCCGCTATCTCTGCGACTTTCAGTTTCTCCCGCACATTGCCCGACAAATACTCGTCTGCGGTCACATACCTTGCAGGCTCGGAAGATGGAACTTTATAAATAACTCCCTGCAATTCCTTGATGATTTCTTCCTCCGACCTGCAAGTAAGCCGTGCCATATACTCCAAATCGACACGGGCTTTCTCCCCGATGGAGAGGGCGAGGGCTTCGCTGGCGGTTTCCACAAAGGTCACTTCTCGGTGGGGCTTTATCGTCCGCTTCGTGAACATGTCCGCCTTGCGTTTGAATTTCCCCTCGTCGTCAAGCACTTCCAGGGAGCATAAAAGGAAGTAGCTCTCGTCTGCCGCAAAAGCGAGGTAGTTCCCCCTGCTGTTGATTAAACCGTACTTTTTGGTAAAGGCATCGTATAATCGGTTTAGGTTTTCCTGCTCGGTCTTTATCATTTCCTCTGGGCAGTCGTCGGTCTGGTACTGGATGAGCTTCCTCACGCAGTCACGGATTTCCAACAGCCCCTTGATGCGGCTCTCTGCCGTCATGGACACGTTTGCGGGGGTCATTTCATTATTCTCTCGGAAGTAAACCTTGCCGCCCACGAGGGCAAAAGAGAAGTTCCGCACGTTCGGGTCGGCGGGGATGGCTTTCTCACGCTCATCGGAAATTTCATCAATCCCAACATCCTGCTCCGTGATTTCGCCGTTTATCCGCTGCACGGCTTCATGGAGAAGCCCCGCAAGCGGCACGTCTGGGTAGGCTTTGCAGGCACTGTCCATGCCGAACCTTGTGCTTTCCATCTTCATCTCGCCAAGCACCATCTCTGGATGCTGGACAAAGTAGCTGTTCATCGTGACGCCGTTTTCGTCTGTGTCGAGGTGTACCCACTCTGGCTCTATCTCTATTATGCGGTCACGTTTCTGTAAAATAAGGATGTCGCTCGTGACCTCCGTGCCTGCGTTTGCCCGAAACGTGTTGTCGGGAAGCCTTACCGCCCCTAAAAGCTCGGCTCTCCGTGCGATATACTTCCGCACCTCTGGGCTTGTTTTGTCCATCGTCCCCTTAGAGGTGATGAACATCACAACGCCGCCTGAGCGCACTTTGTCCAGTGCCTTTGCGATAAAATAGTCGTGGATTAGGAACTTCTGGGCATTGTAGCGGCTGTCGTTGACCTTGAACTCCCCGAACGGGATGTTGCCAAGCACCACGTCAAAATGGCTGTCTGGGAGCTTTGTTTCCTCAAATCCCTCAATGGCGATGCTGGCTTTCTGGTAGAGCTGTTTCGCAATCCTGCCCGATAACGGGTCAATCTCGATGCCGTGCAGCTTTGATTTTTCCATGCTGTCGGGCAGCAATCCTAAAAAATTTCCCGTGCCGCAGGACGGCTCTAAAATATTCCCCTGTGAAAATCCCAGACGGTCAAGTGCTTCGTACATTGCCTTGATGACAACAGGCGGCGTATAAAATGCGGTCAGCGTGGATTCCATAGCGGCATGGTATTCCTCGTCGGAGAGAGCTGATTTTAATTCCTTATATTCGTTCTCCCATGCCGCATTATTGCTATCAAACGCCATCGACAGACCGCCCCACCCGACATACTTTGCAAGGGTTTCCTGTTCTTCGGGCATGGCAAGGCGGTTTTCTATCTGAAGGTCGTGGAGAAGCCTTATTGCGGACATGTTGTTGCGGAACTTCTCTTTTGCGCCGCCAACGCCTAAATTATCATCGGTAATGCGGTAGTTGCGGCGGTCGGCAGAGAGGGCAGGGGCGGGCGTTTTTCTCGGCTGCCCATGCTCTGGCTCATCAAAGCGTATCTTCTCCACCACAATGTCGTAGGGAAGCCCGTTCTCCACGGCGGGGTATTCCGCCACGGTTTCCGTGGTTGGCTTTGCGGGAGATTCTGATTTTTCTTCGGGCTGTGGTTCTTTTTCTGCCTGCTCTAAAATCCTGCGGACATAGCCGCCTTTCTCCACACGGTTTATCGGGAAGCCCACGCTGTTCTGAAATGTGATGTCACGCATGGAAACGTCGCCGCTGATTTTCCCGATGCTCTCGATAAGGTAGCGGCGGTTGTCAATGGAAATTTCCTTTCCGATAAGGTCAGAATTATCCTGCTTTCTGTCTGTCCCAGACGGGGCAGACTCTGATTTCTGCTGTTCCTCACGCTCCGCATCTTTCGCTGCAAATAGCTCCGTGATATGCTCTGCACTGTTTAAGGTGTCGGCGTATTCCTGTGCTTCTTCCTCGGTTTCAAAGGTCTGGTAGATGTCGCCTACGTCGTAGTATCGGTCGGCACTGTCCTCTGGGGCTTCATTATTCCGTATGATAAACGGGTCGGCAAAAGCGTCAGAAGTCTGCTCTACCGTGTAATGGGGCAATTCTTCTTCGTCCCGTATGCTGTGGCTCATGGGCATTTCCACGCCATTATGCTCGGCAAGCCGCTTGAAGTCGGCAAGCGTATCTGCATCCAGTTCCATTCCAGATAAATTGCCATTCCCGTCAAAATTCATGGCTTCGTCTACTAAGAAGTGATAGAAACCTGCCCCCTGCCATTTATCGCCTGCACTCCGTGCAACAATCACTCCATCTTCGTAAGAAAGCCCTATATCATCCATTTTCATCTGGGAGAGAACATCATGCAGAATATCTATCTCCCTGTCTGTGGCAAAGGTTTTTTCCTTTTCAGCAGATACAAACCATTCATTTTCAAAGGACATTATCTCGCCAAGCTGCTTTTCATCCTCTGGGGTCAGCTCGGTGTTCCTCTCTAAGAACGGGATAAACACGTCATGCCCCAGACGCAGGGATTCCATTTTCTTTCGGTAGTAATCTTCCCCCTGCCGTTTCCATTCTGGGATAAACGGGCAGTCGGGGGAGAGGGAATATTCATAAAAATTTCGGATATGGGCGATTAAATCCCCCTCGCCGTCGCCGATGTCAAACCTCCCCTCATAGTTAAATTCCTCGCCGCCGGTGACGGCATGGATTTCAAAATCGGTCTTATGATACCAGCCAACATGGTTATCCTCATTCTCCCTTTCCCGATGCTGTTTTTCGTCCAGAATGCCGAGCAGTTTATTTCCCAGAGCGAAACTCAAATCCGTAAATCGGTCGTTCAGCTCCCTGTCATAAAAGGCGGGATGCTCGGAGAAACCGATTGAAAGGGTAATGCTGTCGGGTTTTTCCTCGGCAAGTGTTTCTGTTTTCTGGCTCTCGGTAATGACCGTTTTCAGATGGTCGTTTGCAGGGTTCTCCTTTAGTTTTTCTTCAAAGTCGGCTCGGCTGAACTCCTTTCCGAACAACGGAAACTCCGCATTTCGTAAAGACACGGCGTTCTCATCAAAGGCTATGACCTCATATTTGTCCGCCCCGATATACACCACGTCGCCCTCATGGTAGAGGTAGCGGAGAGGGTACAACTCCGTAAGCTCCTGCGAGAAACGCCATGCATTGCTGCGGCTGTAAACGCTGGTCGTCTTTTTCTGCACAAGCGAGAGAAAGTCTAAAAGCTCCTGCACGTTGTCGGGATGCTGCAATGTCTGTTCCATAAGGTCGGCGGGCATATCCGCAAAATCACTGCATCCAATCACGCCCAACAAATCTTTCTCATAGCCGTCCAAGTCATGGATAAAATCGGAGAGCCGCAGGGCGAGCGTGTCCCGCTTGTCCGCAGGGGGTAGCTCCCTTTTTTCCTCAATGAAACGCTGCCTTGCCAGTTTCCTCTGGGTATCGATTTCATATTGCGGGGCAGACACGCTTTCCAGATAGTCGGCATAGTGGTCTTTCTCTTTGGGATTGAGGTAGCGGTTATCCTTAACAAGCTCCCGTAGGCGTTTTTCCGCTTTCGACCAGCTCAAAACAAGGTCGTGTTCGGTGGAAATGCCGTCACGGTCAATGGAGATGCCCTTGCCGCTGTACCACACATACCCCTCCGTGCCGTCTGAAAAATTAACAAAAAAGCCGCCCGTGCCGTATTCCCTTTTCAGAAAATCAATGTTCTTCTTTTTATCTTCCTGCTTCTGGAACTGATGATAAATACGGTATTTCCCATTGGCAACGCTGTTCCCTTTTATAAGGACGGCATCAATGTCCTCCTGTGAAACGGCAAAAGCAGAGGCTTTTTCGTCCTCTGCTTCAGCTATCTTTTCAATCTGTTCGTCTACGGTCGGGAGATTGGCGGCAACTTCTTCCTCATTGGCAACACTGCCTTTTTCTGTCTGTCCCTCTGGCTCTGTTGTTTCTAACTGAAAATTAGTTCTTCCAGTATCACTTCCTCCGCTTGGCTGCGGATGCTGTTCATCATGCCGAGCCACTGCATCGGGGCTTTCTCTTTCAGCTCCTCCGTCACTCCCTGCTCTTTGGCGAGCTGCTTCGTCAGAAACTCCAGACGCTGCAACGCCGTCTGCTCGGTCTGGTAAAGGTGTTCGTTCAGCCTGCCCGCTGTCAGCAGGTTGAGATAGGTCACTCTTTTGTGCTGTTCCAGATAATCCCTGTGCATCAAAGCGTACCTGCCAAGCGGAAGCTCTGGCTCTGTCGGTAATGTCAGGTCGGGTATAAGGTAGTCCGCCTGCTTCGTGTAAGTGATTTCGCTCATTATCTTCACTCCTTTCGGGTTGTTTCCTGCCTTTATCATACTGGCTTGCGATACTCCTTGCAAATGTGCGGTTCTGCCGTTTTGCTTCGATTTGCACATTTCGGACTGCCGCAGAGATTTCCCGCAACGCCATCTCGGAAATGTCGCTCGTAGCGATGCCGACGGCGTTCAGCGTCTGGGGCGTGTTGAAATTTGTAATCTCCGCAAAGTCCTCACGCTCAAAATACCCGTCCGCATCCAGACCGCAGCGGCTCAACAGCATATAGGCGACGCTGTTTGCGGCAAGCCGTCTGTAAATCACTTCTATACTATAGTCGTCCAGTTCCTCCAAAAAGCTGTCTTTCGTGCAGTCCTTTAGCTGTGAGAGGTAATCGGGCAGATTATCCTCCACGGCGTTCTCCGCCGTCTGAATTAAAAACGTGGCAAGGTCGCCGCCCTCCGTGCCGCCGAACCTGTCCGCAAGCCGCTCCATGACGGGCTGCTCGTACCGCTTATCCATCTGCCATATCGGGACGGCTCGGCTGCCGTAGTAGCCCTCATGGGTGTCGGAAACGTCAAAATAGTATTTCAGCGTGTTCCTGCGCCCTTTCGGGTCAAAGACCGCTATGCCTTTGCTGTCCTTATTTACCCATCTTTTAAAAAGCCTGTTCCATGTGCCAATCTCGGCTACGGCGGTTGCGTCGGGGCGTTGGGCGTAAATCAAGAGCTGCTCGTCAAAGCGGCACTTGTAATTGTGGCAGGCAGAGGATAAAAAGCCCTGCCAAGCCTGCGGGTTTTTTACGACCGCCATCCCCGTGCGGCGGTACAGCTCCGTAATAAGCTGGTACTTTGCAGCCATAGGCTCACACCTCCTTATCGTTCCATTTCTTTGTTTTTCTGTTTCCTGTCGTATTCCCCGCACCGCTCGGCGATTTCGGAATACATCTTGTCCCGCATGTCCCGCTCATAGGCTCGGTACTCCTTTGCCTTTTCCGTGGGCTTGTACCAGACGCTGTTCTGGTCGGCTTCGTCCATCTGCCCGTAACGGTCGTCTATCTTGTCCATATATTTCTGATAAATGGCATGGGCGGCGGGGGCGTCCTTTGCGTAGCGGTAACGGGAAAGGCTCTTATGCGTCCCACGAAGCTCGGCATACTCGTAGAGCATACGGATGACCGCACGGTCAAGCCCTTTCTGCCCCTCGGCATCGTAGATTTCCGACAAGCCCTTGCACCTCCATGAATGGTACGACGAGTTGTCGTTGGAGCTGTGGGAAGAAACATACACGCCGTCTTTCTTTACTGTGATGCGGTTGATTAGCTCGATACTCATTCCTTACCACCGCCCGATAAAACAGTCTGTTCCATAAAAATATCAATCCTCCTCGTTGTCCATGTCCGCCTTTAGGCAAGGGCATAGCTGATTTTGTTTCGTTCCATCCTCCCTGCAAACTCCCGAACGGCGTACCTTACGCCGTCAATCTCTGCATGGGTTTCATCCAGATAGCGGCAGACGGCAAAATAATCCTCTCCGTTCCCGTAAAGCATACGGATGATGCCGCCATCGGGGACAGAGAAAAGCGTCCTGCCTTTGCCGTCCGTCATGCAGACCTGCCTTGCTGCGTTCACTCCGTCCCACCTCCCAGAAAAGAGATGACCTTGTTCCCCTTGATGCTCTTTTGCAGCTCGTTGATGAGCGTGATGTCCGCCACCGTGATGCCCTGCATGGAGAGAATGTCGTCCATCGTCATGGCGGCAATGGCTTTTTCTTCGGTAAAGCCTGCTTCAAATATCTTATTTAAAACCTTAACGGCTTTCTGGTTGACTGCCATGTTCCTTTCCTCCTATCGTTCATGGTCTTTGTGCTTCGGGGCTTTCTGTGCGGACGGCGGCTCCTGCGGCTTCGGCTCATACGTTGCCCCGTTTTTCTCCATGCGCTCGGCAAACTCGCAGATGTGGTAGAGGTTGCTGTCCACCTCGGTATGGCATGCGTCAATGAAACGGCAGGTCTTTTCCGCCTTTTCTCCCCAATCATAAGTGATGATAATTTTCCCGCCGTCTGGGATGCGGAACAGCTCTTTGTAATGGGGGTCTATAAAGCGGATTCCCTGTTCCGCTCTGGATATATGCCTATCGAGCCATTCTTTCACATAGCAATAGCAGTAAAAGTTATAGTCGCCCTTTGTCGGGTTGCAGCGGAGCAGGAAAGCGTGCTTGTCGGTATCCGCACGGAAGCCGTACTCGGTACAGTAGCTGCCCTGAAATGCGCTTTCGGGATTTTCCCTCGCAAATGCCGCCATGTCATAGCGGCTGTGCAGAAGCCCCTTATCTTCACGCAGGGTATTGATAACATCGTCCAGACCTGTCTTAAACTCGTCCGTTTTCCACTGTTTTCTGGTATCAAACCAAGTGGTATGAAAGCCATATCCAGAAGTGTTAAAATCACCTCGGAGATGACCGATACATCCCGTCTGTCCCTCAAGCTGCATACTCTGGGCATAGGTGTATTTCTGTTCGGATTGCGTCAAAGCCCGTATCTCCATCAGCGTTCCTCCCTGCTCTTTGATTTTTTCGCCTTTTCCTGCGATTGGATTTTTGCAAGAGCTTCCTTTGCCCAGACGGGCATCTTCTCTGGCTTGATTTCCCCAAGCACGTCGCACCGTTCCCATCGGGCGTGCTTTCCGTCCGCAAGGGAAGTGCCGAACACCGCCTGCCCCCTGCCGCCCAATGCGCCGTGACCGCCGTCTGCCAGTACAAGCTGGTAGGCAGAATGCCGATATTCATGGCGGTTGACCTCGGCATTGATGACAACGACCTTGTCCACAATGCTGCCGCACTTATCGTCTGGGATGCAGTCGTCTATGGTAAACGGGGTCATGTCAAACTTGAACTGTTCCTGCTCTGCCCGCACAATCCCTATCTGTTCCTGCACCCTGTCGGTAAACATCTGCATGGCTTCCAGATAATCGTCAGAGCCGACCGCATCCGTCACCCATTCTGCGGACAGCGGGTTATCGTAAGTGCAGCAGCAGACAAGATACGGGTATTCCTCTTTCTCATCTATGCCGAACACGACTTCCTTTTTTCCGATGTGGATGCTCTGCGTGACCTCATAGGAGCTAATCATCCGTTTTTCTTCGTTCTCCATCTTGCTTCTCCTTTCCCTGCTTTTTCTCCCTCTGCCAGTCTAAAACCTTTCGGATGCAGACGTCGCAGAAGATAACACGGCTGTCCTTATATCGGGGGTAAGGACAGTCCGTGCAGTCATATTTCTTTTCCTTACCGCTCTCGGTCATCGTGTTGCTTCGCCTTTTTATCGGGCTGTTGGTTGTATGGCATCTGGCACTCCGACTGGTAGCGTTCGTTCAGCTTTTCCCTCGCCGCTTCAAGGGTGTTGCAGTAGCAGCCCCAATAGTAGTTGTCGCCGCCCTTGCAGTACCAGCATACATAAGGGTTCGGGGCTTTCGGGTGATGCCCGATGACAAGCTCCGTGTTCCCGATAGTGCAGCCCTCTATGATTTCATAGCCCTGATTGGAGCGTGTTCCACCGTCCATAGGCGTTCCTCCTCTCTTTAAATTTTTTATTCACTTCAAGATTCTTTGGCATATCTGCGGTATGCCTTTTCCCCTTTGGCTCTGATTTTCTGCATCCGCACGCTCCCTAAAAGTTCGGGGCATTTCTCCTGCAATTTGCGGCGTGTCCTGCCCACGCTCTCAAAGCTCGGCAAGCCAAGCTCCTTATGCCTTGTCATTATTTCTGCAAGCGGCATAGCTCCCGCATCTTTCAGATAAAAGTTGCAGAGGGCAAGGTACAGCACCATGTCGTCATTTCTGGCGTCCTCATTCTCTTGCAGGACGATTCTGACTTTGCCCTCAATGGTTTTCAGACTGTCCATAATTACCTCCATTCATGGAAAGAGGACGGTCGCTGAAAACCGCCCCAATCCACATCAGTAAAATATTTCTCAAACTATTTCCTGCGGAGATGCAGCCACGCAGCCGCACCGCCGATAAACGCCACAAGCACAATGGCGATAATGGTTTTTCCCCTCATCCTGCTTAGTCCTCCTTTTTCTTTCTTCCGCACTGGTAGCCTGCAAATCCGAAGATTCCCGCACCGACTGTAAATGCCGCCGCAAGGCTTACCCACAAGCCGAGATTAAAGTCGTCGCCTGTTTTCGGGGTGTCACGCAGCTCGTTGTGCATGGTTACGGTTGCCGTTTCATCCGTCTTGATGGTCACTTTCTGGTCGGCGGGCAGGATATAGCCAGAAGATGCCTTGTCGCTGACCTCGGACACGGTGTATTCGCCGATACGCAAGCCGTCAATGACGATTTCACCGTTTTTGTCCGTCTTGAATGTCTGGTCATAATCTTTTCCAATCACACGGAAAGAGAAGCCCTCCACCTTGCCGTCAGAAGATGTCTTGACGATTTTCAGCGAGCCTTTCTGGGCTTCATTTAAGAAGCCCTTGCCCGCTTCATTCTCCACGTTGTAGGTCTTGCCGTTTTCCTCAATGGATACGGGATAGACGTTCTCATCCAGTACGAAGCCTGTCGGGGCGGTTTTCTCACGGACAAGATACTTGCCGTACCGCAGGTCGTTCATCTGGTAAACGCCTTTCTCTACCTCGCCCATCTCGCCGAGCAGCACGTCTTTCTTGTCCAGTTTTCCATCTTCGTTTGTATCAGAGTAAACCTCGAATACCGCACCTGTGAGCTTGTTGTCTGGGTAGTCCTTGTCTACTTTCGTCAGGGAGAGATTGCCTTTGATAAAATAATTTACAAGCTCAATCTCCACAACTTCATCAACCTCACTGATAGTTACGCTGATTTCTTCCTCTGAGAGTACATATCCTTTCGGGCTTTCGATTTCACGGATAACCCATGTGCCAAACGGAACTTCGGCAAAAGAAAAACTGCCGTCATCCTCGGATGTGGCAGTCGCAATCGCATTTTCCTTTGTATATTCCGTTGTCCCCATCTTAAAGATGCCGATTAAAGCACCGCCTAAATCCTCACCGTCCTCATTGGACTTTTTGCCGCTGACAGAACCGTAAATCAGTTCATTTTCAATGGCTTCGCCCTCGTTTGCCGTAATGTTCACAACGGCGGTTTCCTGCCCTGCATATTCAAAATCAACAGGGTACTTCTCATCGCTGACAAGGTAAGCGGCGTTTGTGCTGATTTCCTGCACATAATAGCTGCCCATCGGCAAGTCGCTGATTGCTTTTCCGTGACCGTTCTCGTCAAGGAAAATTACCTCAATCAATCCATCGGCAGGGATTGTTGTGCCGTCTGCGGCGGTCAGCTCCTCGGCTGCATACAGACCGAACGTAACGTCTTTGATTTCACCGTTGCTGCCTACGCCGTATGCTTCGTCAACCTCAAGGCTCTTGATTACGTCAATTTCCACACGCTGACGCTCGTTGTAAAACTTTGTGCCTGTTTCCGTCACTTCGATTTCCTGCCCTGCATACACAAGCTCCACGGCATGGATTTCATCATTCAGCACCATTCCATATGGGGCGGTCACTTCCTTTACCTCATACTTTCCGAGATAAAGCTCTTTGGATTCCGCTGTGCCATCTTCCCCTGTGGTAAGCGTGTCCACGACTTCGCCTTTCTCGGCTCTAACTGTGCCATCGGTTGTGATGATGTCCTCGGCTGCGCTAATCTCATAGACCGCTCCCTCAAGGCTGTCTACTGCAAAAATCGGCTGGTACAGCCCCTTGTTTCCCGATACCCTGCTGAATACCTCGCCAGATTTTCCTACCGTGATTTTCCCTTTCTGCGCCATGTTGGAGCGTTCCACCTTTACAATGGTGACGCCGCCCTCAATCTCGGAGTTTTCCTGCTCCACGTCAAAATAGACTGGCTCGGAGTCGAGGACATAACCGTATGGGGCTTGCACTTCAACGAGGGAATAACCCTTGCCGTACTCTAAGGTCTGCGGCGTGATAAGCCCGCCGTCCGCCGTGGTGTAGAACGTGTCAATCTCCGTCACTTCTGGATAAGTGAATTTCATTGTTACAAGGTTTCCCTCTGGGTCGTAAATCTGGAATCCTGCACCTGCATAGGGGATGACCTTGCCCGTTTCTATATCCTTTTTCACAATCTTGATATAGCTTTCAAAATTGGCGTTATTGATAAGGTAGCGGTAGGTCTGGCTGTCCTTGCAGATGAACACGTCAAAGTCTTTCATCAGCTCCCGACCGTCCCATCCAGAGGTCTGGTGTACGGTATAGATGCCATACGGCATATCCTTTGTCTGGGCAAAGCCGTTCTCGTCACATATCAATGTGTCACGCTCGGTTTCCTCCGCCGCATCGAAGCTGCCTGCGGATTTCAAATATACCTCAAAAACAGCCCCCTCCTCTGGCGTTTCAATCTGGGTTTCGCCGTTGTCGGTGTGCTTGATGATGGCGATATTGCCCTTGATTACCTGCTCGTTTACATCATTCTTGGCAGAATTATATTCCACGGTGTAAAGCTCTGGCTCTGCGCCTACATGGTGGGTTGTAGTATCTAACAGATAGCCCTCGGACGGGGCAATCTCACGGACGCTCCAATCATTTCCGCAGATATAATATTTCGTTGTGAACTGCCCGTTTTCATCGGTGGTGTAAGTGTCAACTAATTCCTCGCCCTTATAGATGCCGTAAACCGCACCTGCAAGTGTGGCGTCGCCCTGCGGCTTCTTCCCCGTTTCCACGTCGGTCTTTAATACCGTGACGTTGAATTTCTTTAAGATGTTGGTAAAGCTGCGTTTCGTGACCTTTTTCCACTCAATCGGGGCGGTCTGGGATGCAGGGACAACGTAACGGATAGCCGTGTCCACTTCCTCAAGGGTGTACGGCGTGCTGCCGCTGATAAGGACGTTCTCAAACTTCGCCAATCCATTCTTATCGGTCACGGCGTATTCATCAACCGCCAATCCGCTTAAAGAAGTGCCGTAAAGGTGGAACTTCACGCCATCCACAAGATTGTCCTCGGATGTTTTCACAACCTCAAGGCTTCCACGCTTCAAGGTATTGCTGAACGTGACCGTAGAGGTTTTCCCGCCGATAATCGTCACGGTCTGTGTTTTCTGCGGCTCGTAGCGGTCGATGGACTGTTCCGTGACGGTGTAAGTGCCAGGGAATAAGCCCTCCACCGTGATATTTCCGTCTTTATCTGTCTTTACGGTCTTGTTGAAGCCGTCGCCCTTGATGGTAAAGGAAATCCCCGCAACAACGCCGTCCTCGGAAGTCTTTTTTAATGCGACCGTCCCTGTCGGCGTTTCCACGTTGATATATGCCGTCATGGTGTCCACGTTCTCCACGCCCGTAATGACATCCTGCAGGTTCGGGTCGCCGTAGGCAATCATCTTCGCCCCGCTGCTGACCGTCGGCGTGTTATTTCTCGTTGCTGTAATCCTCGCCTTGCCATCAATCGCCTTTTTTGACGTGATGGTGAGCTTGTTCCCAGACTTGGACACCTTTACATTGCTGTCGGAGCTGGTAAAGGAATATTCGGACAACACGCCGTTGCTGTCGGTCAGCGTAAGGCTGTATTTGCCGTCCTTATAGGCAAGCTCCTTTGTAATGTCCTTTTTGCCCGCCGACATAAAACTCGGAATCGTGCTGTGCCTTGTCATGAATGACACAATCTGGTCGTAAGCCGCCCTCGCCCCGCTGTTTGCATAGTTCGAGCCAAAGTGCAGGCTGTAAACGGTTGCGCTTGTCTGGCTGTACGGGCTTGCAGAGTTGCGGCATCCCGTGACGAACTCCCACACAAGGGTCTGGGTGGCAAGCCATTTCTCGTCGTCACTTCCAGACAGGTTCCCGCTGTTCCCCTGATAGCCGTAGAGCAGGGCAAGCCCCACCGCCTTTTTCTGGTCTGCGGAGAGGGCGTTCCATGTGTTGGAAGACGCCTTTGCCAGTGTATTCCCTGTTTTTAAGGGTACGCCCGGCTGAAGGCAGAACGCCGTTTCCCCGTCCACATACATACGGTACTTATATTCGCCCGTACCTCCTGCGGTATGACCGCCGATGTTCGCACTGGAATTATATCTGATTGCGTTCCCTGCGCCGTCGTAGGTGTGAGTAAAGCTAATCGTGCCGATGTCGCCCGCCGCAAACGCTGTCGTTGCAGGGACTGCGGACAGTGCCGTAACCGCAGCCAAAGCAAACGCCGCAGCCCTTTGAAATAATTTACGAATCTTCATTCATTACCTCCTGTTCGTTCTCTTGTTGATAGTTGCTCATTGATTTTCTGACAGAAAAAGCTGCCCCTCTGGACAGCCTTTAATAGTTCTTTTCTCGGATAGTTACTGGCAGTATCTAGGGGGAGAGGTGCGGAGAGGGGGAAGTCAAAAAATTTTTTCTGTTTCCCAAAGGGCAGACTTCCCCCTCGGTGTCCACTTCAAAAATTCCCATGTTTCCTGCCTTACCTCTCGTGAGCCTTGCTCCGCTGTAAGTGGCGGTTGTAGAACTCCAACGCCTTTATGACAAAATCCGTTTCCTGCCCTCTGGGGATGGATTTCGGTATGAGCTTGGTTATCCGCTCGTCCTTAAAGGCGGGCTTCTCTTTCTGGTTCGGCTTTTCCTCCTGCATGATGCTCTGGATAACCTCATCCGTGAGCTTCCCCTCCTGCATGAACTTTTTCATCTTGATAGCCTGTGCAAGAGAGGGCGTGGCATCGTTGTAGCCCATCGCTTCTAAAAGCGTGTATTGCTGTTCCTCGGACAGATAGGAGATTTCCACCGCAGGGCGGAAAGCAATCTGGCGTTCATCAACCATTTGCAGGATTTCGGGTACAAGCTCGGTCAGACGGATATAGCGAAAAATCTGATTTTTACTTTCCCCGACTTTCTCGGCAAGTTCATCACTTGAAGTAGCAAATCCAAAATTATTACCCACTGGGGAATAATTATCTTTTGTGGGTCTGCCTGCCTGTCTTTTCATCGCTTCAAGCCGCATCTTATATGCAAAGGCTTTCTCACTCGGCAAGATAGTAGTCCTTTGGAGATTACTCTCAACCATGACAATAATCGCTTCATCATGGGTCAGCTCCTTAACCTCACATTTCAGAGTTTCAAGCCCTGCAAGCTCGCAAGCCTTTTTCCGCCTGTGACCGCTGATAAGCTCGTACCGTCCGTCCTCTTTCTGCCGAACTGTGGCAGGGGTCATTACGCCGCTCCGACTGACACTTTCAACAAGCTGTTCCATATCCTCATTCATCAAAACCTTGAATGGGTGGTCTGGGAACTCATCAATTTCGGAAATGGGTATCTCCCTTATCTTGCTTAGATTCGCTTCTGCTCGGCTCTCGTCTGTTTCAAAGAGGTCATCGTATGCGGTCAGCTCGATTTTGCTTTCTCTGTTTCTCGCCAATCTCTGCCACCTCCTTTGCAAACTGTTCATAGGCTGCGGCTACCTTGCCGCCCTTGTCGTAGGCAAAAATGCTTTTTCCCTCTGCGGTGGCTTCAACCGCACGGATAGAGTGGGGTATCTGGGCATCAAAAACTTTAATTCTCTGCCCGTAGGCACTTTTCACCGTTGCCGTGATTTCCTTAGAGATGTTCGTGCGTGGCATTACCATCGTCATAAGGATGCCGTCAATCCGCAGGTGCGGGTTGATCTGCCGTTTCACTTTCGACACGGAGCGAAGCAACAGCTCTAAGCCTTTGGCGGAAAGATAATGGGGCTGTGTCGGGATAACCACGCTGTCAGCAGCCGCAAGCGCATTGATTGTCAGCATACCCAAGCTCGGCATACAATCAATGAGGACAGTATCATAACTCTTTTTTACCTCGTTGATGCAGGTTTTCAGTACGCTTTCACGGCTTATGGCGTTAATCAGCCTTACTTCCAGCCCCGACAGCTCAATGTTAGATGGGAGCAGGTCAACGCCCTCGTCATGGTGCAGGATGCTTCTGGAAACATCGGCGGGTTTATCATCAATGATGTCCTGCATGATGGTGGAGAGCGTGTCGGGCAAGTCGTCTGGTCTGCTGTAACCGAGCGACATGGTTAAATTTGCCTGTGCGTCGGCATCAATGAGCAGGACTTTCTTACCCTGCTGTGCCAGAGCCACGCCCAGATTGACCGCCGTAGTGGTCTTTCCAACGCCGCCTTTCTGGTTGGTTAAAGCGATTACTTTGCAATTTGACATAGGGTGCGTCCTCCTTTCGCATAGATTTAGCCACTTTGTCAAGGTGGCTATGTAAAGGATTTATGGCAATAAAAAA
>NZ_SRYA01000043.1 GCF_004793545.1 Petralouisia muris
CGCTGCGGTCTGGATGCGGACGGGTATTTTGAGCGTGAGGACTTTGCGGAGATTATAAATTTCAATATGCCCCAGACATTGAACGCCATCGGCATCGCCACGAGCGATATTTCTGAGATGGCGTTGCGGAAAATCTCGGCGGCAGTCCGAAATGTGCAAATCGAAGCGAAACGGCAGAACCGCACATTTGCAAGGAATATCACAAGCCAGTATGATAAAGGCAGGAAACAACCCGAAAGCAATTTGGTAATATGTCAAGAGGAAAATGAAAAAGATTTTCTTGAAAAAGGGTAACCTTAATAAACCTACGGCCTGTCAAGAACGTAAGTTTGATATGCGGTATGGATTACCTACTCTTTTCCGGAGAGTAGAGTTGACCCTTGTCCAGCAGACCGAAGAGCAGACGTATAAATTTACGGGAAGTCAACGCGAGTGCTCGTTTATGCTGATGGTTTCTTGTTTCAGCATATTTCTTGTCATAGAAGGCTTTGTATTCAGGACAGTGCCTTATAACACTTCCGGCAGCTTCTATGATGTAGTAGCGCAGATATCTGTTGCCAGCTTTGCTCATGTGTTTGTCTTCGGCAACAAAGTCGCCGGAGTCATTATCGTTCCAAACGATACCACAGTATTTTGCGAGGGCATTGGCATTAGGAAAAGCCTTAATGGAACCCATTTCGGCTAAGATACCGGCTGAATAAACTTTACCGATCCCGGGAATGGAATTCAGTACCGTGTACTCGTCAGGGCTTAGTCCCTGAACTGTCTGAAGGATTGCCTTATCAATCGCTTTGAGTTCCCTTTCAAAGGAACTGATACAGTTAAAGGAAGAAGCGATTGAGATAGTAAGCGGCTCATAGAGGCATTTATCAAGCCGGTATGAGTTGCGGGCTGCAGCCTGTAAGATTTTTGCTGTTTCTTCCGGATCAGCAATACGGCCTCTGCTCTTAGAGTTAATAAAAGCGACGAGGTCTTCTACTGATGAGTTTACGATATCTTCATTCGTTGTGCACTCAGTAAGAATGGCTTCGGCTGTGGCGCCATATTTGTTTGCGAATGGATGCAGTCCATCACGGAGTAATGCGTATTCGCTGAACTTGAGATAAATGTTGTTAAGCATGTAAGTCTTTTCTCTTGCGATACATTCAGTGATGTGCATACGGTGTCTGGTAAGACGCTGCAGGGCAAGGTATTGGGAACCGCGCCATGGTTTGACAGCAATACGTCCTACACGGGCAAAATCAGCGATCACATAGGAATCTATGCCATCATTCTTTCCGATGTCGTTAAAGGACTTCTTGTAGTTCTTGACTTCCTTTGGATTGAGACAGTAAACCCTGACAGAGAATGGCGCAAGCAGGCCACTGGCAGAGAGATAATTAGCCAGATGGACACCATAGAAACCAGTGGCTTCCATACCGATCACAACGTATTTGAACAGATGGTTATGTTCTAACACATCAGCAATCATCTGTTCCATAAGGGCAGCGCCTTCCCGGGTGTTTTCTACAGGTTTCATCCTGATGTAGAACTTCTCATTGAAATCAAGTGCAGAAATAACATGAATACGGGATGCAATGTCGATCCCAACAAACAGTGTTGAGAGGCAATCAATATGTTCTTTCACGGATCATCACCACCTTTCAATAAAAATGAAGAAGAGTAATCATGGCTTATCCCAGATCACTGCGCCGGCCTAAACCTCGCGTTATGAGCAATACCTGGCAGAAATACCCTGCTGGTGGCTAGATACCAGGATGCAGCATTTGTGTAATAAGTCTTAGCGCAGCATTAGGGTTGCATGCTTTCTTAGCAATAGCAAATGCTTTGCAGGAGTGATGAAGCAATGACCATAGCTACAGTTCTTATAGAACTTATTGTAACATCTGGGACCATGAATATAAAGTAACTTAATAACCAATAGACAGAGAATGGATGAACCAGCATGATTGAAGAAGAATCTTCGGAAAGGATGTTTAGAATTACCCTTCTGTCTAACAAAAAAAGAATAAGTCTGTAAGCTGTTTTTCTTGCTTACAAACTTATTATACGAGGAGGGTTTCACTATGAAGGAATTCTGGAACACGATCCAACTCATTTTCACTGCCATCGGAGGGTGGCTCGGCTGGTTCTTAGGCGGCTGTGACGGCCTGCTGTATGCGCTCATCGCATTTGTCGTGGTGGACTATGCCACGGGCGTGATGTGCGCCGTGGCGGATAAGGAGCTGTCCAGCGAAGTGGGATTTAAGGGCATCGCCAAGAAGGTGCTGATCTTCCTGCTGGTGGGGATCGCCAACATCCTCGACGTGCAGGTCATCGGCACGGGGAGCGTCCTGCGGACGGCAGTCATCTTTTTCTATATCTCCAACGAGGGCGTGAGCCTGCTGGAGAATGCCGGACACCTCGGGCTGCCCATCCCGGAAAAGCTGAAGGACATCCTGGCACAATTGCATGACAGGGCAGAGAACGGGAAGGGGGACGAATAATCATGAAACTGGTGGAATCGATTCTGACAAGGAACCCCTGCTACACGGCGGGGAGGAAGATTACGGTGAAGGGGCTGATGCTCCATTCCGTAGGCTGCCCGCAGCCGAAGGCATCCGAGTTCATCAATTCGTGGAACAGCCTGTCGCATGACAGTTCCTGCGTCCACGGATTCATTGACGGCAACGATGGCACGATGTACCAGACGCTCCCTTGGAACCACCGGGGGTGGCACTGTGGAAGCGGAAACAAAGGGAGCGGGAACAACACCCATATCGGAGTAGAAATGTGCGAGCCTGCGTGTATCAAGTACACGGCAGGCTCAAATTTTACCTGTTCCGATACCGCCACGGCAAAAGCGGTGGCAAAGAGGACCTACGAGGCGGCGGTGGAGCTGTTCGCCATGCTCTGCAAGAAATACGGACTGGACCCGCTGGCGGACGGTGTCATCGTCAGCCACCGGGAAGGCCACAGCCGTGGCATTGCCAGCAACCATGGCGACCCGGAACATCTGTGGATGCAGCTTGGGATGGGGTACACGATGGACGGATTTCGCAGGGCGGTCAAGGCGGCAATGGGCGGTGCGTCCTCCGGCACGGACGGATACACGAAGATCATGGGGAATGCCGTAGCAACGGCGGAGCAGATGAAAACGTACCTGAAAGCGAAGAATCTGAACGTGGCACAGATTGTCCTTGATATGGTTCCGCTGTATCTCTCCGAGGGTAAGGCGGAGGGAGTCTGGGGCGACGTCGCCCTTGCACAGTCCTGCCTTGAGACCGGCAATTTTACCTTTTCCGGCTCTGCGGTCACGCTTTCCCAGAATAATTTCTGCGGCATGGGCGTGACTTCCAATGGTATGAAGGGGAATTCCTTTGACACGCCGCAGCTCGGCATCCGGGCGCAGGTGCAGCATTTGAAAGCCTACGCCTCCACGGATGCACTGAAGAACGCCTGCATTGACCCGCGTTTCAAGTATGTCACGAGGGGCTGTGCGGAATATGTGGAGTGGCTTGGGCAGAAGGAAAACCCGGATGGGAAAGGATGGGCGGCGGGAGCCGGTTATGGGGAGAAAATCCTCTCCATCCTGAAAGGCATCCTCGGCATGGCAGGCGGCACATTGAAGCCTGCAGAAGCCTGGTACCGCGTCCGGAAGTCGTGGGCGGACGCTTCCTCGCAGAAAGGGGCGTTCAAGTCGCTGGATAACGCAAAGAAATGTGCGGATGAAAATCCGGGGTATTCTGTGTTTGATGAAACCGGGAGAGCAGTGTACGCTAGGGCGGCGGCGTTCAAACCGTATCTGGTGCGGGTATCCATCCCCAACCTGAACATCCGGAAAGGTCCGGGGACTGACTACGGCAAGACCGGGAAATATACGGGAATCGGCACCTTCACGATTGTGGAGGAAGCAGACGGAAAAGGAGCGTCCAAGTGGGGACTTTTGAAATCCTACCAGGAAAAGAGAAACGGATGGATTTCGCTGGATTATGACAAAAGAGTGTAATTGAATATCTGAAAACAGCAGGACAGCCTGCGGCATTTCAAACGATGCCGCGGGCTGTTTTTTTTCGTTATGGCTTTTCACTGTCCACAACTTAAGGGAAATGGATAAGATTTCCACATAGGTCAAGCGCTGAAATCTCATTAGTTTTGTTGTTAAAACTGTATATTTCCTTTAGCGAAATTCTCCCTGAAAATGGAAATTGATCTTAAGTTGTGGACAGTGTATGGCTTTTAGCTGGTTTTCTTTTGTGCGCCCGGCAGGTGCAGCGGCTTTGTCATCAGTTCTACGCAGTCTGAGAAGCCGAGCAGATAGGCAAGGGCGCCATACCGTGTGCCGAGTGCGTTCTGTTCGCAGGAGTGCAGGTCAATCAGCTCCCGTGCCTCCTTTGGCAGATCCATAGCCTCCAGCCGGTCTAAATATCCTCCGGACTTCCGGACAATTTCATGGTATTCCTCATCCTTTTTCAGAATGCGGTCCAGTACGGAATCCTTATCCATGGCAGAATCCCTCCTTTCCTCAGTGGTGCATATTAACTCTGAATCTGCGGGTTATCAACTCAATTTTCATGTTCTGGGGCAGTTTCTCTATAAGCAGCGCTTTGTGATAAAACAGTGATAAGGCTGTGGTCGGAGTCTGAAAATTCTGCAAATGATTTTCTATCCTATTGACAAAAGCAAGGTATAAGAGGTATACTTAAAATTGAGTTAGCGGCTACTAACATAAAACAGCCGCATTTTTTAGGGATATGAGTTAGTTTTTGCTAACTGTGATTAGGAGAGAAAAGGAGGGCGTTTTATGGTGAAGATAACAGTAGGCATAGAAGGGATGGCCTGCGGTATGTGCGAGGCGCATATCAACGAGGCTGTAAGGAATGCCTTTCAGGTAAAGAAAGTGGCAAGCTCCCATACAAAGAAGCAGACGGTCATCCTTGCGGAGAAAGACATCCCAGAGCAGGAACTGAAAAGCGTGGTGGCAAAGGCGGGATACGATGCCGTATCCGTAAGCAGTGAGCCTTATGAGAAGAAAGGGCTGTTCAGAAGGTATGGGAGGTGATGCCATGCAGACGGAAGTGTTTCAGGGCATCCTGATACCGTTCCTTGGGACGACGCTCGGCTCTGCCTGTGTGCCGTTCATGAAAAACAGGCTGAACCAAATGGTGCAGAGGGCGCTGACGGGCTTTGCGGCGGGCGTCATGGTGGCGGCATCTGTTTGGAACCTGCTGATCCCGGCAATGGAACAGTCGGAGTCTATGGGGAAGCTGTCGTTCCTCCCTGCTGCAGCGGGTTTCTGGCTTGGCATCTTGTTCCTTCTGCTGCTTGACCGGGCAGTCCCCCATCTTCACATGAACAGCAGTAAGGCGGAGGGGCCAAAAAGCAGTCTGCAGAAGCAGGTCTTATTGGTACTGGCGGTGACTCTCCACAACCTGCCGGAAGGCATGGCGGTGGGCATGGTCTATGCCGGTTGGCTCTCCGGGGATGCCGGGATCACCGCCATGGGCGCACTGGCGCTTTCCCTTGGGATCGCGATACAGAATTTCCCGGAAGGTGCTATCATCTCCATGCCCCTGCGGGCAGAGGGCGTCAGTAAGGGAAAGGCGTTCCTTTACGGTACGCTTTCCGGCGCGGTGGAGCCGGTGGGCGCGGCGCTGACCATACTTGCGGCGGGCTTTGCGGTTCCGCTCCTGCCGTATCTTCTGAGCTTTGCGGCCGGGGCCATGGTCTATGTGGTCGTGGAGGAACTGATCCCGGAAATGTCGGAAGGGAAGCACTCCAACGTGGGGACAGTGCTGTTTGCGGCAGGGTTTACGGTCATGATGGCGCTGGATGTGGCGCTTGGATAAAAGAATGGGAGGATGAGGAAAATGAGCAGACATGATGAGATCAAAAATGCATATAAGAGCCTTGGAGGGGAGGCGACATTCTATGACGGGATGATAACCTGCTCCACGCTGCCAGGTAAGGCAGTCTGTAAGTTGGTATGGAACATGAATAAAAGGAAAAACGACCGTTATCTGGAGCTTGCGCTTTCGGGTATACCGCAGGGCTTTGGCGGCAGAATGCTGGAGGTGCCGGTGGGGACGGGCGTGCTTAGTATGCCGGTGTATGAAACACTGCCGGACGCAGACATCACCTGTGTGGACTATTCCCCGGAAATGATGGAGCGTGCAAGGAGGCAGGCAGAAAAACGGGGACTTAAAAATGTCCATTTCCAGCAGGGTGATGTGGGGAAGCTGCCCTTCCCTGACGAAAGTTTTGACCTTGTGCTGTCGCTGAACGGCTTCCATGCCTTCCCAGACAAAGAGGCGGCTTACCGGGAAGTATTCCGTGTCCTGAAACCGGGCGGCATATTCTGCGGATGTTTTTATGTAAGGGGCGAACACAAGCGCACCGACTGGTTTGTTGAAAAAATATATACGCCAAAGGGATATTTTACGCCTCCCTATGAGACGGCAGGCAGTTTGGAAATGAGGCTGAAATCCATGTACCGGAAAGCGCAGGTAAAAACCGTGGAGGGCATGGCGGCTTTCCGGTGCAGGAAGGGCAGCAGCGGTGGAAAATAGGAGGAGCATAGGATGAAGCGTATACATTTTGATTTGGAAACGGACGGTTTTTACGGCGCTTACCTGCAAAGCAGGGAGCCTTCCGGCTGCACCGTTATCGCGCTTGCGGGCGATGCCCCGGAGGATTATCTTGCGAAAGCCTGTGCGAAGTGGTTTCTGGGCAAAGGCGTGAATGTCCTGTCCATGTCCACTGCAAAGAAAGACTGCGGATATCATAATTATCCGTTGGAGCGGATTGAAGCGGCGATTTGCTGGCTGCAAAGCATGGGAAACCGCAAAACCGGCATTGCGGGGGTTTCCACCACAGGCACAATGGCTTTGTCGGCAGCGTCTTATTTTCAGGATATCACTCTGACTATTGCCTTGACACCCACCGATTTTATCTGGCAGGGCGTCATGCAGGGCAGGCGGGACGGCTGCAAAGAGTGGCCTGCAGAGGGGGAATCCCTGCTTTTCTACCGCGGCGAACCGCTGCCCTATATGCCATTTGCCTGTCAGCACCACAGTACTGGAGGGGCGTTGCCGCTGAGAGCAGACGTACCGGGGATATGATCTATGCCCGTATGCTCTATGAGGATTCGGAAGCAGCACATTCCATCACAGAAGCCGAAATCATAAAAGTGGAGGATATTCACGGAAAGCTCCTGCTGATCGGCGCAGAAGACGATGTGCTGTGGAACACGGCAAAGTACATACGGTGGATGGAAAAGCGGCCGGCGGAAAAACCCCACGACTGCGAAGTGGAGGCCGTGGTTTATGAGAATGGCACCCATTTTGTTTTCCCGGAAGGGATGATGAGGCTTCTGCTGCCAATAGGCTCGGCGCTGGCCGTAGGGCTGGCATTTAAGGCGGCCAGGGCCTATCCGAAAGAATGCAGGGCCGCCCGCATGGATATTGACAGGCGCATTACCCGGACAATCGCGGAGTGGAGAAAGGAATGCGTATGAAATACATTGGAATGCCCATGGGTATGTGGACGTTGTTTGGAAGATCTTTTGAAAGGAACCTGCTCACAGGGTTTGGACTGGACAGGGACTCGGCAAAGGCGGTGGCGGCAAAAGCAAAGCCACGTTATAAAGAGATTATTGCCGGGCTGCCGGAATTTGAAAAGGGAGACCGTTTCAAAATGAATATCGCAGGCTGCGCCCTGCTTGCCGCTTTCGTGCTGAATATGCCAAAGCGTCCCGATGTCCGGCGGCTGACAGCATATTATTCCGATTCCATGATGACTCCGGCCATGAAGTGGTTCTGCCGTAAGAGCGGAAAATCCAAGTTCACCAAAAAGGATATTTCCTCAATGAAAGCCACCGAACGGTTAAGGGCTGCGGACAGGAACCCCTATTCGTGGAACATGGTTTTTTATCCTTATCCGGACGGCAGCGGCTATGAAGCCCGATTTACTGCCTGCGGCATCTGCACCCTGATGCGGGAGCTGGAACTTTATGACCTTGTCCCTGCCATGTGCCGTCTGGATCATACAATGGCCGAGGCGGGCGGGACCTCGGATTTTGTCCGGGAGTATACACTGGCTTCGGGCGGTCCGTACTGCGACTGCGGATATAAAAAGAAGCGGAAGGGAAATGGAAGGAAAAGAAAATGAACATATCAGTTTTCATCATTGAGTGCATAATTATGGCGGTGTTATTTGGTATTTTGGTATTCGGGATGCTGTTTGCCAGTCCCCTGACCTTTATCAGCGATTATCCTCCCGAAATCCAGGAAGAATATTACCGTTCGCAGAACAGGGAAGCAGCGAAAAAAACGCTGTCTAAGATTATGGCGGTCAAGAAGATTGCCGCATTGCTTGTATTACTATTTCTGTTCGCATGGATGGCGCATAAAGCCGGAGCGGAAACGTTCGTCCAGGGGCTGCTTGCCGCTTACGGATATATGATTGTTCTTGCTGTTTTTGATACCTGTTTCTTGGACTGGATTCTTTTTGCGAATATCAGGAGGGTCCGCCTTCCCGGTACGGAGCATATGGAGAAGGAATACCACCAGAAATGGTTCCATGTAAAAGTAATGCTGCCGCTGCTCCCGGTGTTCGCTTTGGGAGGTGTGGCAATTGCTTTAGTGATGACATGGCTCTGGTAGGAAAAAGGAGGAATTCATGAAAGAAAAAGGCAACAAAGGCTTTTGGGACAGATGGGCGAAGCGGTATGATTTTATGATGTCAAAAGACAGCAGGACCTATGCACAGATTGTGAATCTTATGAAAAGGAAGTTGGACAGGGAGATGACTGTGCTGGAGCTTGCCTGCGGGACGGGGCTTCTGTCAGTGCGGCTTGCGGGAAGCGTGAAGCTGCTGGAGGCGACGGATTTTTCGGAAGAAATGATACGGCAGGCAAAGGCGAAAGCGCACAGCTCCCGCCTCCATTTCTCCGTGCAGGATGCCACAAACCTTCCTTACACACCGGGAACCTTTGACGCAGTGGTAATTTCCAATGCGCTGCATATCATGCCGGAACCGGAAAAAGCCCTGGCGGAGATCAGACGGGTGTTAAAACCGGGCGGCATCCTGATTGCGCCGACCTTCACGGCGGCTGGCAGCCTGTCCGGCAGGATGAGGATACGGATCACGGAGCTTTCCGGATTTAAAGTATTCCATAAATGGACGCCGCAGGGATATCTGGATTTTTTGAAGGGAAATGGGTTTGAAATAACCTGTGGGAAAACATTTAGTGGCGGCCTGAAGCTGACCTATGCCGAGGCAAGAGTAAGGCAGTGATAAAGGCAGAAGGGAGTGCGGATTTGAAACAGAAAAAATCGGTAGAGGACTACCTTAAAGTCATATATACGCTTTCCAAAGGAAAAGCCGTGTATGGCTCGGATATCGCGGGGAAGCTTGGCGTGTCCCGCCCCACGGTTTCCGTGGCGCTTAGAGCACTGGCGGAGGAAGGGTATGTGTTTGCGGATGACACACACGAAATCCATCTGACGGAAAAGGGGAAGCGGATCGCCGAGGACACCTATGAGCGGCACAGTACGTTCTGTCGGCTCCTGACGGGGCTTGGGGTGGACGAAAAAACAGCGGCAGCGGATGCCTGCGAGATGGAACACGCAGTGAGTCCGGAAAGCTATGAGGCGTTAAAGATGCTGGCAATGGAGACGCTGCGTGGAGAATGAAAGAAAGGATAAGGAAAAGATATGTCAAGGTCAGCATCAAAATTTCAGGAAAAATTCATGGCGCTCAAATTCCGCGGCAAGGAGATATTCAAGCCGCTGAATACGGGATCTATTGACAACCATGTGAAATGCATCCGTGAATTTATCGCCAATATTTTCTTTTACACAAAGGACGGGACCACCATCATGATCGATGCGGGCTATAACTACGAATGCCTGTGGGAGAAGATGGAGTGGATCGGGATCGGTCCGTCAGAAATACAGCATATTTTAATCACGCATCAGGATACGGACCATGTAGGCGCGGTGGAGCGGGACAGTGACGGCCTGTTCCGGGATGCCACGCTTTACATCGGGGAAGTGGAGAACCGCTACCTTACGAAAGAGGTGCGGCGCAAGGTCTACGGCGGATGGTATAAGCTGCCTTATGTGGAGATCGATAACCGGAAGGCGCTGTTAAAGGAAGGGCAGACGCTGAATATCGAGGGGATAAAGGTGGAATGTATCATGGTGCCGGGCCACACATGGGGGCATATGGTTTATCTGGTAGATGACGCCTATCTCTTTACCGGGGATACCATCTGGTTCGGGCCGGATGGCGGCCGCAGTTTCCTGAATGCACTGGCGGAGGACAACCGGCTTTCCATAAAGTCGCTTGCCATGCTGAAGGAACTGCTGCGGAAAAGGAATCTGCATCCGATGGTCATCACCGGGCATACAGGGTGGTCTGACGATATGGATTTTGTGTTTGCGCATACAGACCTCGTGTGCAATGCATCCAAAAGGCAGAAGCCCCACGATCCAAAAGCGCCCTACGTCGGCTATGATGAGTCGGACAACACAAGGGAGAAAGCAGGGACAGTCCGGCTGGAGAAGGTGCTTCCTGTAAAATGATAGCGAAGGAGGAAAGATAACTATGCCGGAATTGAAAGAAAACACGGTACAGCAGACATTGTGTATGCCTTTATGGGGACGGGCGATAGCGGCAGAAAAGTACCCTTCGCTGTTTCCCGACCATGACGCGGGCAGGATTGTAAAAGAAATAGGCGTGGACTGGTCAGACAAGAAACTGTACCGGTTCCAGTATATGTGGATGTGCTGCCTGATCCGCCAGTATAACATGGCGTGGGAGATCAGGCATTATCTGAAAAAATATCCCCGTGCCGCAGTCGTGGAGCTAGGTGCGGGGCTTAGCTGCCTCAGACAGCAGATGGGGAATGAAACGAATCCGTGGTACTGCCTGGATATGGAAAATGTGATACCGCTGCGTGAAAAGCACATCCCGCATGGGAAGCTGGAACGGAACGTGGTCTGTGACCTGAATGATCTCTCATGGTTTGACCGGATTGATTTCCGTCGGTCGGATGGGATCGTGTTTACAGCGGGAGGGCTGTTTTACTATTTTGAAAAAGAGCAGGTGCGCCGCCTTCTGTGCACCATGGCGGAGCGTTTCCCAGGCGGCATGGTCACTTTTGATGCGGTGAATGCCGTGGGGCTTAAGGGCGTGAATGCGGAAGTGAAGATGGCGGGCAATAAGACGAAGTCCTTCTTTTCATTGGAAAGGCCAAAGGAAGAACTGGAAGGCTGGTCTGACTGCATCGTGAATGTGGCGGAGCGGGATTACATAGACGGATACCTGAAAGGTGGCTGGAGAAAAAGCGTAGTTACCAGAATCTTCGCATGGGTGATGCGGACGTTCCATATGAGCTTTATGGTTCATGCGGAGTTCCGGGAAGAACAGCAGTAAAATAAAAGTGTCCAATCGGTGCAATTTGGGCGAAACGGGACAGACAAAGGATTTGGTTTTTGTTATCCTAAAAAAGAAAGCGGAAATCCGCTTTTTTTAAACAACTATGGTTAGCTTAATCTAACCAACAAGGAGGAAAAAACCATGTCAAACTCAAAAAACGGAAAAGGGCTGAAAGGGAAGGACCTTATCACAATCGGCATTTTTTCCGCAATCTATTTTGTCATCAATTTCGCCTTTATGTTGATGGGAGGCATCCATCCCGTGCTGTGGATGCTGATGCCCGGCTTTATTGCTGTCTTTGCGGGGATTCCCTTCATGCTGATGGCGGCAAAGGTGCAAAAGCCCGGAGCAGTGTTCCTGATGGGGCTGATTACGGCATTGATTTATTTTGCAACGGGACAGTTTACCCTGGTGATCCTGATTTCCATGGCATCCACCTGCATCCTGGCCGAAGTGATCCGCGGGATGACGAAGTATGACAGTTTTAAGGGGAATTCTGTTTCTTATGTGATTTTTTCACTCGGAATGGTCGGCTCCCCGTTACCCATCTGGCTGTTTAAAGCTGATTTTCTCGCACAGATTACAGAGCAGGGGATGCCTGCGGATTATGTGTCCGCAGTAGAAGCGCTTTCTTCCAACGCCATGCTGGTTGTGCTGTTTGTGGCTCCTATCATCGGCGGGATCATTGGTGCTTTTATTGCAAAAGCCCTGTTCAAAAAACATTTTGTAAAGGCAGGAATTGTGTGATGGGCGTTTCGTGCAAAAAACATATGCTGAAATTCGACCCTCGGACAGAGCTGCTGTTTCTGGTGCTGGCAAATGTAGTGGCTTTTACCCAGCATTCCCTATGGGTTGAGATTACATGGGTGGTTTTGCTGCTCCTGCTGATTATTGCCTGCGGCTGTACAAAAGCCGCAGGCAGACTGGCGTTTGCTTTTGGACTCTGCCTGTTCCTGCAGTATTATGTTTTCCCAAACGGGCCGAAGATTTTAGCGAGCAGCTTTACCATTCTGGTTTCCTATGCGAGAAAGGTTTTTCCTTGCCTGATTGTGGGGACCCTGATATTACAGAAGACGTCTGTCAGGGAGCTTATGGCAGCTTTGCGCAGATGCCATATTCCGCAGGGGCTGATCATCCCGCTGTCAGTGACCATCCGATATTTTCCGGCTTTGAAGGAAGAAGTTGGGTACATAAGGGATGCCATGAAGCTGCGGGACATCCATGGGATACAGAAAATGGAGTGTCTGCTTGTTCCGGTCATGATTTCGGCAACAACAACTGCGGAGGAACTGTCTGCCGCCGCTGTCACAAGGGGGATTGAAAATCCGGTGCATAAAACAAGCATGGTTGAAATGAAATTTGGCGTGCAGGACTTTTTATGCCTGGCAGTCGGCGTTGTGTTTTGTTTTATCTCAGTTACGGCAGGATAGGAGGTGCGGTCTGTGGTAGAGATACAGGATGTTTCTTTTGCATATGAGAAAGAGCAGGGGACGCTATCCCATATTGACCTGCAGGTCGGGCAGGGTGAGTGCGTGCTTCTCTGCGGGGAAAGCGGGTGCGGCAAGACAACGGTGACAAAGCTGGTCAACGGCCTGATCCCCCATTTTGTGGAAGGCGGCGCTTTAACAGGCAGGGCGTCGGTAAACGGGATGGAGGTTGCGGATACGGAAATGTACCGCCTGGCGGAACAGGTCGGCTCCGTGTTCCAGAACCCTAAGTCACAGTTTTTCAATATTGATTCTGACAGCGAGATCACGTTCGGGCTGGAAAATGCGGGCGTTGCCCCGGAGAAGATCAAAGAACGCCTGGAAACCACGGTTTTGGCGTTAAAAATCGGGCCGCTTCTTGGGAGGAATATTTTCTCCATGTCCGGCGGGGAAAAACAGAGCCTTGCTTTTGCAAGCGTTTATGCCATGAACCCGTCTGTGTTTGTGCTGGATGAGCCGACAGCCAACCTGGATGCGGAGGCAATTGATATCCTGCGGAGGCAGATCATGCAGATTAAAAAAGAGGGGCGGACGGTCATTGTTGCGGAGCATCGTCTGTATTTCCTGATGGATCTGATAGACCGTGCCGTATTCCTGCAGGACGGAAAGATCATTCGGATTTTTTCGGGGGATGAATTTAGAGGAATCTCGGAACAGCAGCGTATCCGTATGGGGCTGCGGAGTTTCACTGACCCTGTGATGGAGCTGCCATGTGCCAGGCCGCCCGGAACGAAGGACGGTCTGTCGGTAGAAAATCTTTCCTGCACATTTGACAGGAAGACAGTATTTGAGGGGATCAGCTTTTCCGCAATTCCCGGAGAGGTGCTTGGAATCGTGGGATATAACGGGGCGGGCAAGACTACGCTGACGCGGTGTCTGTGCGGACTGTTAAAGGAAGAGGGCGGGACAGTCCGGCTTGACGGGAAGGCCCTGAACCGGAAACAGCGGAACAGGGCGTGCAGCCTTGTCATGCAGGATGTGAACCACCAGCTTTTCTCGGACAGTGTATGGGATGAATGCGAGATGTCCATGCCGGAGGGCAGGGCGGAGGAGATAGAAAAAATCTTGAAAGCCTTTGACCTTTTGGAATTTAAGGAGCGCCACCCGATGGCACTGTCGGGAGGGCAGAAGCAGCGTCTGGCTGTGGCAACTGCCATCCTTTCAGGAAAGCGCCTCATGGTATTTGACGAACCCACGAGCGGGCTGGATTATAGGCATATGCTGGGGGTGGGTTGTATGATCCGGGAGCTGGCGGGGCATGGATGCATTGTGCTGGTGGTTTCCCACGACAGGGAGTTCATGGAGAAGGCCTGCGACCGTATTTTTGAAATGGACGGAAGGAGGGATGGGAATGGATGATTTCCTGCTTACGGGCGGTACCGGCGTGAAACTGGCGGAAAACGACGGATGCAGCGTGTACCAGTTCCGGAATGAAACAGGGGAAGGGACTATCACCATCTATGAGGTTTTTCCGGGAGTCAGCCTTTCCTATAACGATTTCCATATCCGTTATTACGAAAGCGAATTCAAGCCGGACAGGAACCTCTTCTGCATCGACCACTGCCGGGAGGGACGGCTGGAGTATCCGGCGGCTGACGACGCCTACTCCTATGTGGAGGCGGGGGATCTGAAACTTGACCGCAGGCTTACCCACACCGGGCATTTTGAGATGCCGCTTTCCCATTACCATGGCGCAATGGTGTCTTTTGATATGGATGCGGCTTGCCGGTTCCTGCCGCAGGAGATCAAGGACTTTCCCGTGAACCTGCGGGCATTGCAGGAAAAGTTCTGCGGCGGCATTTACCCTTACGTCGTGCATGGCGCAGGCTCTATCGAGCATATTTTTGGGGAGTTGTACGCAGTGCCGGAAAAGATCAAGCGGCCCTATTTTAAGATAAAGATTCTGGAACTGCTGCTGTATCTGGAAGCACTGGAACTGCCGGAAAATCCTGCGGAGAAGCCGTATTTTTACCGGACGCAGGTGGAAAAGGTCAAGGCGGTGCAGCAGTTTCTTGTGGGGCATATGGATGAGAATTTCACGCAGGAGGAGATGTCACGCCGTTTTGATATCCCGCTGACGCCCCTTAAAAACTGCTTTAAATCGGTCTTTGGAGCGAGCATCGGCAGCTATCTTCTGGAGTACCGGATGAACCAGGCGGCAGTTTTCTTAAGGACAAAGCGGGAAATGAGTGTGGCGGAGATTGCCGGGTGCGTGGGATATGACAGCCCAAGCAAGTTTGCGGCGGCATTCCGCAGGAAGATGGGGATGACGCCGATGGATTACCGGAACCGCCTGCAGCAGTAAAAAAAGTATTTGTCCAATCGGGGCGAAACGGGCGGGGTGGAGCGGAAAGCGGCTTCCGAAAGCGTTAAGATAAGAATGGTTAGTGAAAGCTACCCGTTCTTATTTTGTTTTATGGAAGGAGTTTGCATATGAGTGAACGAAATTTGTCTGCGGGCAGTCGAATCAAAAAGAAGATTTTTTTATCCTGTCTGCTGTCCTATGCCCGTGAAGGGAAACAGAAACTGATCTTGTCGGTATTTTTGTCTGTTATCAGCATTACGGCGGGACTTGTGCCTTACTA
The DNA here is from genome assembly GCF_004793545.1 of Petralouisia muris. Taxonomy (GTDB): domain Bacteria; phylum Bacillota; class Clostridia; order Lachnospirales; family Lachnospiraceae; genus Petralouisia; species Petralouisia muris. Next base: position 15,497 of record NZ_SRYA01000043.1, read on the forward strand.
TTGTTTTTACCGTATACTCTGTCTGTTTTTAGATGGGACGGTTTCGGTTTCTGGAATCTGGTCATGGAGCTTTCTGGCACTTGGTGCTTATGCGGGGAAGGTACTCTGTTTTGGGCTTTCCACCACAGCGAGCCATTACGCAGCCTATCACATTTTGGAAGGTTTGAGGAACCGTGTGGCAGACCGCTTTTTACACGCCCCGCTGGGGGAAGTGGCGAAGCACAGCATCGGGGAGATCAAAGGGATTATGGTGGATAAAATCGAGGACATTGAGCCGCCCCTTGCCCATCTGGTTCCGGAGGGCAGCGGGCATATTGTACTGCCGCTGGTAAGCATGGCGGCGCTTGTGGCGATTGACTGGCGGCTGTTCCTTGCGTCCCTGGTTACATTTCCGCTTTCTTTCATCTGTATGGGGCTGACCTTCAAAATCAGCGGGAAAAACTATGACACATACAACGAATCCCTTGCACAGATGAACAGCAACATTGTGGAATATGTGGAGGGGATCGAGGTCATCAAGGCGTTCGGGCGGGCCGGGGAATCCTATGGGAAGTTTTCCTCTGCCATCCTGAATTACAGGACATTTGTGGTCAGGTGGCTTTCCTCCACCTGGGTGACAATGAAACTAGCGTTTGCCCTGTTCCCGTCCACACTGTTAGGAGTCCTGCCTGCGGCGCTCCTGCTTGGGGCGGGAGGGACGATTACAGCGGCACAAACGGCACTCGCTGTCATGCTTTCCATGTCCATGGTAGGCTCCCTTGCGAAGCTGGAGGTATTTTCCAATGAAATTAAGAAAGTGCAGATGACAGTGGAGGAACTGCAGGAATATCTGGAACTGCCGGAACTGCCGGAAAAAGGGCAGGATGCAGAACTGAAAGGCTATGGTGTGGAACTGAAAGATGTCCGTTTTTCCTATGAAAAGGATGAGGTGCTGCACGGCGTTTCCTTAAAACTGCCCCAAGGCAGCTTTACTGCGCTGGTGGGACCGTCCGGCGGGGGAAAGTCCACGGTGGCAAGGCTGGTCTCCCGGTTTTACGATGTGTCTGCCGGGAGCATTTCCATCGGAGGTGTGGATATCAGGGAAATGCCCCTTGCACAGCTTTCCGGCATTGTCAGCTTTGTGGCACAGGATAATTTCCTGTTCCGCTGCTCCATCAAGGAAAATATACGTATGGGAAATCCGGACGCAAGTGATAAGCAAGTGTTTGCAGCGGCAAGGGCGGCGCAGTGCGAGGAATTTATCAGAAAGCTGCCAAATGGCTATGACACGCCTGCGGGCGAAGCTGGCAAACGGCTGTCAGGTGGCGAAAAACAGCGTATTGCCATTGCAAGGATGATGTTAAAGGGTTCGCCAGTCATTATACTGGACGAGGCGACCGCTTTCACTGATCCGGAGAATGAGGATAAGATACAGAAAAGCATACGGGAATTGACGAAAGGGAAAACGCTGCTGGTTATTGCCCACAGGCTTTCCACGATTAAAAACGCTGACAATATCGTGGTGCTGGAGAACGGAGAGCTCGTGGCGCAGGGGCGGCAGGAAGAACTGCTGATGGGCTGCCCGCTGTACCGAAAGATGTGGGGGTCCCATATCGGTGCAAAGAACTGGTCGGTAGGAAAGCAGGGAAAGGAGGCAGAAGGAAATGTTTAAGACATTAAAACGGATCATAGGCTGGTGCGGTGAATTTAAGGGGAAATTATACGCTGGGTTTGTATTCTCTTTCTTTTCCCATCTGTTCGCCGCCATGCCGGTGATGGTGGCGGCGTATACCGTAGGGCTTTTACTTGCATCCGCACAGAAAGAAACGGCTTTTGACAGAAAGTGGGCAGGCATCAGCTTTGGGGTAATCGCACTGTTAGTCATCCTGCGGTTTTTCTTTGACTATATGCGTTCCCGTTTTCAGGAAGCTATCAGTTATGAGCTTGTGGCAAAAGACAGGCTTGCCATCGGGGACGCATTAAAGCGGGTATCCCTTGGGTATTTCCAGAAAAACAGCACGGGGGATATTTTAAATTCGATCACCACAGGATTAAATACACTGGAAAACATGGGAATCCGTATGATTGATAATTTTGTAGGCGGTTACCTGAACTTCCTCGTTATTTTCTTAAGCCTGCTTGTGTTTTCACCACTTACGGCTTTGATCGCGCTGGTCGGCGCAGCGGTTTCGTTTCTATTCCTTCTGCTGGTGTCAAAACACAGTGTAAGGAATGCCCCAAGGGAAGCAGAGGCAGGGCGGAAGCTGTCCGGGGCAGTGTTAGAGTATGCCCGCGGACTTCCCACCGTGAAATCTTTTGGGCAGGGCGGCGCCTCCATGCAGAGCATGAAAGAGGCAGCCAGGGAAAACCGTGATATCCGGCTGAAAATTGAATATGGGTTTACCCCGGCAAACTGCGGACACCTTTTGGCACTGAAAACCGCATCGGTATTCCTGGCTGCGGCTGCCTGTTTTCTTGCCCTTGCCGGGAGCATGGAAATGCCGGTTATGCTGATGTTTGTGTTCTTTTCTTTCGGCATTTTCGGTTCGCTTGAGCCAGTCAGCGACAGCGCCCATGTGCTGGGTATCATCAATACAGCGATGGATCAGATTGACGCGCTGAAAGAGGGAAACTATATTGACCGTGACGGGAAAGATATCGTCCTTTCAAATTTCGGGATAGAATTTTGCCATGTGGATTTTGGGTACGGGGAAGGAAATAATGCGGGGCGGACAGTGCTTAAGGATGTCAGCTTTACCATACCTGAAAAAACATCAACTGCCATTGTCGGGCCTTCCGGCAGCGGAAAGACGACCATCTGTAATTTGATCGCCCGTTTTTATGACGTGCAGGCGGGCAGTATCCGTGTGGGCGGACACGATGTGCGGGAATTTACCTGCGACAGCCTGCTGAAAAATATATCCATGGTGTTTCAGAATGTGTATCTGTTCCACGACACGATCCGAAATAATATCCGTTTCGGAAGACCGGATGCCACAGAGAAAGAAGTCATAGCGGCGGCAAAGGCGGCGAGGTGCCATGATTTTATCGTATCACTGCCGCAGGGATATGATACGGTAGTCGGCGAGGGCGGCGGCACACTGTCCGGCGGAGAAAAGCAGAGGATTTCGATTGCCAGGGCGATGCTGAAAGACGCGCCTATCGTTATCCTTGATGAAGCCACGGCAAGCATCGACCCAGAGAATGAGCATCTGATCCAGGAAGCCATCTCTGAACTGACCTGTGGGAAGACGATCATCACGATTGCCCACAGGCTGGCAACGATTGAAAATGCGGATCAGATTCTTGTAATTGATGGAGGAACGGTGGCGCAGAAAGGGACGCATAAAGAGCTGTTGGAACAGGAAGGAACCTACCGTGAATTTGTGCGTATCAGGGAACAGGCGGAAGGCTGGCAGATACAATGATCAGAAAGCCAGTGGAAAGAAGGTGGCTGTATCGGACGTGTAATGGTGATAGAATTTGGTGATCAGGATGTTTCCGCATTTGACGAGGTCATGGAAGTCCTGAAACGCCATCCGGGTTTTGAACATCTGTGGCGGCGGGATGAACCGATGGTTTCGCTTCCGGGGTTGGAGATTTATCCTGGCCGCAGGAAAATATACCGTGACCGCCGCGAGATAAGGCTTACGGCAAAGGAATATGACCTTCTCAGCCTGCTCGTGGCGAACAAAGGGCGCGTACTTACCTATGACCAGATATACAGCAAAGTATGGGGAGAGGATGCCTATGGGGATGAAAACAACGCCATAGGCTGTCACATCCGCAACATGCGGGAAAAGCTATATGAGGCAGAGCCGGATGCGCCGTTTACCATCCGCTGTGTGCGGGAGGTTGGGTACTGCTTCGAGGTTAATTCAGAATAAACGGTAAAGCAGTTTGGGAAACTAGGCTGCTTTTTCTGTGTTGCGGAGCTTCACGACAGAATATGATATTTTATAAAACGACATGAAAGAACAGCGAATAGTGACAAGCCTGCGGCTCATAAGATGCCGTAAGGCGGTTTTTTTATTTTACCCTCAAGTTTTCCCTTCTGCCGTGGCAATGAAATGGGAGGCTTTCTTATAAGCAGGGGTAAAATACATAAGCCTCCGCAGGAGGTGGTTCTCATGACGGAAGAACAGAAAAATATGGTCATAAAGCGCCGTAAAAGCGGCTTTGGATATGCGAGCATAGCAAAGGAGGCCGGGCTGACAAAGGATGCCGTGGTGGCGTTCTGCAGGCGGAACGGCCTGACCGGGAACAGGACGGGGAAAGCGCCGGAGGAGACCGGCAGCCGCTGTAAGGAGTGCGGGGCGGCGCTGGTGCAGGCCGAGGGGATGAAGACGAGGGTGTTCTGCTCTGCGCAGTGCCGGAAGAAATGGTGGAAGGAACATCCGGAGATGCTGAACAAAAAAGCGGTCTACACCCATACCTGCGCCGGATGCGGCAGGGAGTTCACGGCCTACGGCAATTCCAAAAGGAAATACTGCTCCCATGCCTGCTATATCAAGGACCGGTTTGGAGGAGGCGGGGCAGATGACTGAGGAGCAGCTCCGGGCGGAAAAGCTGTATTATATCTCGCTCTCCATCGCTAAATCCATGCTGGAAAAGGGCGTCATCGATGAAGAGGTATTAGCCATAATTGATACAAAACTGCTGGAAAAATACCGCCCGATTTCGGGTACATTATTGGCTGGAAAACCGTTGACTTAATGCGGTTTTAGAGTGATGTATAGTAGCGGAAGGAGTGATCTTATGGCGAAGATAAGCAGGATAGAGCCGAAAATACCGGCTCTGAAGAAGCGGCAGAAAGTCGCAGCCTACGCCCGCGTGTCCATGGAAACGGACCGCCTCGCCCATTCCCTTTCCGCACAGGTGAGTTACTATAACGGGCTGATACAGTCAAACCCTGAGTGGGAATATGCCGGGGTGTATGCGGATTTTGGGATCAGCGGGACCGGGACGGCGGCACGCAGCGAGTTCCTCCGCCTTATTGCGGACTGCGAGGCGGGGAAGGTGAACATCGTGCTGACCAAGAGCATATCAAGGTTTGCGAGGAACACAGTGGACCTGCTGTCCACTGTTAGGCATTTAAAGGATATCGGGGTGGAGGTGCGGTTTGAAAAGGAGCATATCCATTCCTTTTCCGGGGACGGGGAGCTGATGCTTTCCATCCTTGCCTCGTTTGCACAGGAGGAGAGCCGCTCCATTTCGGAAAATTCGAAATGGGGAATCCGGAAAAGGTACCAGTCCGGCGAGAACGGAGTGAAGAACAAACGGGTATTCGGATACAGCTATGACGGCGAAAATTATGAGGTCGTGCCGGAAGAGGCAGAAGCCGTAAGGCTGATATTCGAGAGGTTCACATCGGGCATGCCGCTTGGGGAAATCAAAAGCGAACTGGAAGCGGCTGGGATAAAATCATGGAGGGGATATGACCTTTCCTACACCCATTTAAACTATATCCTGCGCAACGAGATTTACATCGGCGACCGCAGGTACCAGAAATGCTTTATTGAAGACCCCATACGGAAAAATAAAATTAAGAATCAGGGGCAGCTCCCGCAGTATTATGTGGAAAACGACCATACGGCGATCATCAGCCGCGAGGTTTTTGACAAGGCACAGGATGAGATCATCAGAAGGGCGGCGCTGGTAAATCCTGCATACCCTTTCACGGGGAAGATAAAATGCGGCATCTGCGGATGCCATTATACGAGGCGTTCGGCCACTGTGAAAGGGCGGGAATATGTGAGCTGGTTCTGCAGGGCGAAGAAAGAGAAAGGCATCACCTGCCGGAGCCGCAATTATTCCGAAGAACAGCTCCAGAGGATATGCGCCGGCCTGATGGGGATGGAGGAATTTGATGCAGAGGCTTTCGGGGAATCCGTCCGGGGGCTTACCGTACTTCCGGATGGCAGCCTTGAGGCGGCGTTCCTGGACGGGCAGACAAAGGTGTGGGAGGCCCCGCCGGAGCCGGTGAAGCCCCCAAAGCCTGACAAGCCAGCAGGGAAACGCCCGAAAAACATTTTTGATGGGAAGATTTTCTGCGGAACCTGCGGGCGGTGTTTCGGCAGGGCGGTAAGCCAGACTGCGGACGGCGGGCATCTTTACTGGTACTGCCGCGCCAAAAGCAGCCACGGCGTGACCTGCGACAGCGTGAATTACCCGGATTCGGAGATAAGGGAAATCTTCTGCAAGGTTATGGGGCAGGATGAATTTAACGAAGGCTTTTTTGAGGAAACGCTGGAGCGGATGGTGGTGCAGAAAACCGGGAGCATAGACTTCCATCTGAAGGACGGCACGGTCAGGATGCATGAAGCCCTGAAGCTCCGCGGCAGCAGGCACGAGAACACATCCACGGAGGAATTTACGGGGAAGATACGGTGCGCCTCCTGCGGCAATCTTTACCACAAATACTGCTGTTATGGGAAATACACCTACTGGCGGTGCAGCGGAAAGTCAAGAGTCCGGACGGAATGCAACGGGCGGGATTTCCAGGATTCGGACATCCGCAAAATCTCGGCTTACCTGATGGGCATGGAGGAATTTGACGGGGCTGAATTTGAAAAACAGGTAAAGGAGCTTGCGGCGCTGGAGGATGGGAGCCTCGCGTGTCATTTTTATGGAGGGAAGGTGAGGAAATGGCAAAGAACGTGACAACGATACCGGCTACGCTAAACCGCTTTACGGCGGACCCGATCAGCAGCCGGAAGAAGCGGAGGGTGGCAGGCTACGCCCGCGTTTCCACCGACATGGAAGACCAGCAGACCAGCTACGCCGCACAGTGCGATTATTATACGAATTACATACAGAGCCGGGAGGATTGGGAGTTTGTCAAACTGTATTCGGATGAGGGGATCAGTGCAACCTCCACACGGCACCGTAGCGGCTTTAACCAGATGGTGGAGGACGCCCTCGCCGGACGCATCGACCTCATCATCACCAAGAGCGTGTCAAGGTTCGCAAGGAACACGGTCGACAGCCTCTCCACCATCCGGAAGCTGAAGGAGAACGGCTGCGAATGCTATTTTGAGAAGGAAAACATCTGGACATTCGATTCCAAAGGCGAGTTGCTCATCACCATCATGTCCTCGCTGGCGCAGGAGGAGAGCCGGAGCATTTCGGAAAACTGCACCTGGGGCATGAGGAAGCGGTTTGCAGACGGCAAGGTGAGCGTCCCGTTCGGCAGGTTCCTCGGCTATGACCGGGGAGAGGACGGGAACCTTATCATCAACGAAGGACAGGCGGAAACGGTGCGGAAGATTTACGGGCTGTTCCTGCATGGGCATTCACCTTATAAAATCGCAAAGATACTGACGGAAGAAGGCATCCCGACTCCGGGCGGCAAGAAAGTGTGGGGCAAGGCGGTGGTGGAATCCATCCTCACCAACGAGAAATACAAAGGCGACGCCCTGCTCCAGAAGGTCTACACGGTGGATTTCCTCTCCAAGAAGAAAAAAGTCAATGAGGGCGAGGTGCCGCAGTATTATGTGGAGGGGAACCATCCGGCCATCATAGAGCCTTACGTCTTTGACAGCGTCCAGGCGCTGATGAAGGCGAGGCGGCCGGGGAAGAACCGGAACAGCTGCGTGGGCGTTTTCTCCGGAAAGATAAAATGCGGGGACTGCGGGAGCTGGTACGGCTCCAAGGTATGGCATTCCAACGATAAGTACCGGAAGGTAATCTGGCAGTGCAACCATAAATTTGACGGCGGGGAGAAATGCACTACGCCGCATCTTGACGAGGAAGCCATAAAGACGCTGTTCGTCAGGGCGCTGAACAGTTTCTGCAGGGAAAGGGCGGAGATTACGGCAGCATTTGAGGAGATGAAGGAGGCGGCATTTGGGACGGACGAACTGGACAGGGAGAAAAAGCACCTGCAGGAGGAGATGAACGTGGTGGCGGAGCTGATACAGCAGTGCATTGCCGAAAACACCCGCATCGCGCAGAATCAGAAGGAATACGAAAAACGCTATAATGCCCTTGCAGAGCGGTTCGACAGGGCAAAGGCGCGGCTCGGCGAGGTGGAGGACGGGATCGTGGCAAAGCAGGCGCAGCGGGAGATGATGCAGAACCTGGTGGATACGCTGGAAGGGATGCCGTGGACAGCTTCGATGAGGGCGCATGGTACGCACTGGTGGACTATGCGACGGTCTACGGCAGGGATGACGTCCGGTTTACCTTTAAGAACGGGATGGAGATAAAAGCATAAGGTTTAGAGGACAGAAAAGGCTTCTGACGCACTTGGAGTGTGGGCAGGGGCTTTTCTTTTTTATGAAGTATTCGGTTTTGCAAATGGTATAAAAATGCAGGGAGAATCAAAACGGGATTTGGGCATTCAGATGAAATTTATTTTATCCTCTTGACAAAAACTCCGGTCTGGACTATACTATGTAACAGTGATATATAACACTGTTACAAGGAAAGGAGCGTGCGGCAGAATGAGTGAGCCGGAAAAAAACACACTGGAGCTGATTCATGCGGCGGCAAAAGCGGAATTTATGGAAAAGGGTTTCCAGGCTGCCTCCCTGCGAAATATCGTCAAAACGGCAGGCGTGACCACCGGGGCATTTTACGGCTATTACGACAGCAAGGAAGAACTGTTCGCGGCATTGGTGGACCCGGCCTATGAATATATGATGGGGCGGTATAAGCAGACCCATGAATATTTTGAAAGCCTGCCCATGGAAAAGCAGCCAGAGCAGATGGGAAAGATGTCATCAGAGTGTATGAATGAGCTGCTGGCATATTCCTGTGAGCATATGGATGAATTTTACCTGATCCTGAAATGTTCGGCAGGTACGAAATACGCTTCCATGATCGATGACATGGTGGAGATCGAGGTGGAGGCTACCCATCATTATTATAAAGTCTTAGAGCGGCTTGGGACTCCTTCCCCCAAAATTGACGAAAGGCTGGAGCATATCATGGCAACAGGGATGATAGGCGCCTTTTTTGAAATGGTTCTCCATAGGATGCCTTTTGACGACGCAAAGGCGTTTTTGCAGCAGTTAAATGATTTCTACACCGCAGGGTGGATGAAAATCATGGGACAATAACGAGGAAAGTGCCAATCGAGCTTGCTCAGATTGGCATTTGACGAGAAACTCCATCGAGACGCCAGTCGAGATGGGGCAGTAATCCGACCGGCAGCCGATAATAGAAAGTTTGCATTGCGGGCTTTCTATTATATTTTTCTTCGCGGGTTAGTAAAAACTAACTAATATTTCATAAGGGTAACGGGGAATGACTGCAGCGTTCCCTTTATCATAAAAAAACATACAAGGAGGTCTTACTTTTGAAAAAAGAATCCAATTTAAAGCGGCTCCTTCGGTATGCCGGGGGCTATAAGTACCTGACCATAGCGTCATGGATCTTAAGCGCGCTGAGCGCACTGGTGGCATTGCTCCCGTTTGTGTACATCTGGAAAGTCATCAAAGAAGTTTTGGATGCGGCTCCGAATTACGGGGATGTACAGAACCTGTCCCATAACGGATGGATGGCGGTAGTTTTCGCAGTGGCGGCGATCCTGATTTATATTGCGGCTCTCATATGCTCCCATCTGGCGGCGTTCCGGGTGCAGGCAAATATGCGGATGAGAGCAATGCACCACATCGTGACCCTGCCCATGGGCTTTATGGACGGCATCGGCAGCGGAAAAGTCAGGAAGACTGTTTATGAATCCAGCGCAGCAACGGAAACCTATCTTGCCCACCAGCTCCCCGACAAGGCAAATGCCCTTGCGACACCCGTGGGGCTTATCGTCCTTCTGCTTGTCTTTGACTGGCGGCTGGGGCTTTTGAGCCTTCTGCCGGTTGCGGCGGCGTTTATCATTATGAGCATTATGACAGGGAAGCGCATGGCGAAAAAGATGGAAGAATACAACAACGCCCTGGGGCAGATGGCGGGTGAGGCGGTGGAGTATGTAAGGGGCATTTCGGTGGTCAAAACCTTCGGTCAGTCAGTGTTCTCTTTCAGGCGGTTCAAGGAAGCCATCGACAATTATGAGAAATGGGTGATTGCCTATACAAAAGACCTGCGTTTCCCCATGATGTGCTACACCACGCTGGTAAACGGGATTTTTGCGGTACTGGTTGCAGCGGCATTGGTGATGGCATCGGGCGGGGTGACAAACGAGTTTTTACTGAACCTGATATATTACATCATTATCACGCCGATCATTACGCTGACGCTGACAAAAATCATGTATGCCAGCGAGAATAAGCTGATCGTGGCGGATGCCATGTCCCGCATTGACAGCATCCTGGAAATGGAGCCGCTGCCAGAAACAGATCATCTGAAACATCCGAAGGACAATTCCGTGGAACTTTCCGGGGTTTCCTTCCGGTATAAGGACGCTGAGAGGAACGCGCTGGAAAATATATCTCTCACGATTAAGCCGGGCGAACACGTTGCTTTTGTGGGACCGTCAGGCGGAGGAAAGACCACCCTTGCCAGCATCGTGGCAAGGTTCTGGGATGTAAACAGCGGCAGCGTGAAAATCGGCGGTGTCAATGTAAAAGATATCCCAAAAGAAGAACTGATGGATACGGTATCTTTTGTTTTTCAAGATTCTAAACTTTTGAAAACATCTATCCTGGAAAATGTAAGGATGGCGAAACCGGACGCTTCCCGCGAAGAAATCCTGAAAGCCCTCCATGACGCGCAATGCGACGATATCCTTGAGAAACTGCCGCAGGGCGTGGATACGGTGGTGGGTGCAAAAGGCGTGTATCTGTCGGGTGGGGAGCAGCAGCGTATCTCCATTGCGAGGGTAATGCTGAAAAGCGCACCGGTTTTGATACTGGACGAGGCGACCGCTTTTGCTGACCCGGACAATGAGGCAAAGGTACAGGCGGCGTTTTCTGTGCTTGCAAAGGGAAAGACCGTGCTGATGATCGCCCACAGGCTTTCCACGGTTACCGGTGCAGACAGGATTGTGGTAATCAAAGACGGGAAGATTGCGGATACAGGCACACACGGTCAGCTTAAGGACCAAGACGGTTTGTACGCCGAAATGTGGAGGCAGTACAACAAAGCGGCAAAATGGAAGGTAGGTGTTTCAAATGCATGAAAAGTTAAAGCACACGTTTGCCCTGTCTGACAAGGGCGCAAAGGACATGGTAAAGGCATTTTTCGCCTGCATCCTGCATAATCTTTCCCTGATGGTTCCGGTGGTGCTGTTATATAACCTCATCGGTGACCTGCTGGATGGGGGCATCCCGGAGGGGAAAAGTACATTTTACATCGCAGGTCTGGTCATTGCCCTCGGACTCATTATGCTGACATATTATATCCAGTACAACGCCACCTTTTTCGCCACCTATGTGGAGAGCGGTGTGCGCAGGCTTTCCCTTGCGGAGAAGCTGCGGAAGATCCCCCTGTCCTTTTTCGGAAAAAAAAATCTGTCCGACCTGACAACGGTTCTAATGTCGGACTGTGCGACATTAGAGGGCGGATTATCCCATTGGGTGTCGGAATTTATAGGCTCGCTTATTTCCACCCTTTTGATTGCGGCAGGGCTCTTTATCTTCGACTGGCGCATGGCGCTCGCCTCCCTGTGGGTGCTGCCTGTCTCCTTCGGAATTATACTGGCATCGGCGGGAGTCATGCGCAGCAGGCAGGAAAAGGTAAACGAGGTGTCCATTGCGTGTTCGGACGGCATACAGGAATGCCTGGAAACGCTGCGCGACCTGAAAGCAAATAATGCGGAGGAGGGGTACCTGAAAGGGCTGGACAGAAAAATAAAGGATGTGGAGAAGTATACGGTGATTGGTGAACTTACCAATGCGGTATTCCATACCTGCGGGCGCATGGTGCTTAAAGTAGGCATCGCTACGACTGTGCTGGCGGGAGGCGCGTTGTTAGCAGACGGTAAAATTACCCTGCTTACGTTCTTTGCCTTTATGATCCTGGTTTCCCGTGTATATGACCCGCTGATCGCCGCATTGGATAACCTGAGTGCAATTATCATGATAAGGAATATCCAGTGCAGGAGGATGGATGAAATTTTGAGCCACCCGGAACAGGAAGGCGCAGAGAAGCTGACAAACAGAGGATATGACATTGCCTTTGACCATGTTGGGTTTTCCTATAACAGCGGGGAAACAGTATTGAAGGATGTGTCCTTTACCGCAAAGCAGGGGCAGGTCACTGCTCTGGTCGGGCCTTCCGGCGGCGGAAAGACGACGGTTTCCCGCCTTGCCTCAAGGTTCTGGGATATCCAGAAGGGGAGGATCACGGTAGGCGGTATGGATATATCGAAAATTGACCCGGAATCGCTGATGTCCCTGTATTCCATCGTGTTCCAGGATGTGACGCTGTTTAACAATACGGTCATGGAGAATATCCGCCTGGGGCGAAAAGATGCGACCGATACGGAGGTGATTGAGGCGGCGAGGCTTGCCAACGTGGACGAATTTGCGGAGAAGCTCCCGGACAAGTGGAATACACTGATTGGTGAGAACGGCTGCGAGCTGTCAGGCGGGGAACGCCAGCGTATCTCGATTGCCAGGGCGTTTCTGAAGAATGCCCCGATCATCCTGCTGGACGAGGCGACGGCAAGCCTTGACGTGGAAAATGAGACGTTGATTCAGGAATCGTTGTCAAGGCTGATTGAGAATAAGACGGTTATGATTATTGCCCATCGTATGCGTACCGTTGCCGGGGCGGATCAGATTGTCGTCCTTTCGGAAGGCACAGTGGCGGAGCAGGGCAGTTCCGATACGCTCTTGAAAAAGGATGGCATCTATGCCCGCATGGTGAAGCTCCAGACGCAGAGCCAGAATTGGGCGATGGAATAAGAAGGGCATTTAGTTTGTATTTAGAAATGAAACGGAGATAAAGGTATAGGGAATACCCTCCACAGCTTACTCATAGGTGCTGGAGGGTATTATTCCGCAAAAATGATGCGGAGTATAGTAAAGACGGTGTGACTACATAAAGCCTCTATTATTTTTAAGGAGTATTATCAGTGATGCTTTCCCACACACTTGACAAAGCGTTTTAATTTGCTTATACTTATAATGGTTAGATATAACTAACTACAAGCAAGGAGGAGATTCTATGAATAGCACATATGAAATGGCAGCTATGGTTTTAGCCGGTTCAACCCTAAGCGATAATATTATACAAACAAAGAAGAATGATTCTTTTCATGGAATTGATTTATATGGTACAGCGCTTATAACCCAAAAATCTACATCTGCGTGTACAAAGTTTCAGTTTGAAAATGAAACGGGGACGGGAGAAATTACCTGTTATTCGGTCTTTGCAGGAATAGAACTTTTTTACAACGATATGCATACAGCGTACTGTAACCAGAAACAGTCTACGGCAAAAAACATAATTGAAATAAATCATTGTCGTGAAGGGCGGTATGAGTGTAGTTTTGGTGAAAACAGTTGTTGCTATATGGCACAGGGGGATTTGGCGATTGGTTCGCTGACGCGTAAAAAATCGTATTCATCATTCCCGTTGAACCATTATCATGGGATTACTGTTGTTATTAATTTGGATGAGATAATACCAGAGATTCGTTCCATTATGGAAATGTTGGGTATTGACTTAGAGAAAATTCATACATATATTTGTGAAGAAAACCGCTGTTGTATTATGCGGGCAAATCCGTCAGTGGAACATATTTTTTCAGAAATGTACCATGTCAGAGAGAAGCGAAAAGCAGGCTATATGAAAGTTAAAATATTAGAACTGCTGCTTTTTTTAAGTGACCTTGATGCGGAAGAAGAAGTGGTACAGACAGATTATTATAGTAGCAGCCAGGTTAAATTGATTAAAGAAATTGCTGCATTTATCACGACTGACTTGACATCGCATTTTACTATTGAACAGTTGGCACAGAGATTTCACATATCGCCTACTGCTCTGAAAAGGTGTTTTCGCGGGGTGTACGGTTCTTCCATTTATGCATATCTTCGGACATATCGGTTACAAGTGGCAGAACGGATGCTGAAAGAGTCAGTCTTGTCGATTACAGAGATTGCTGCAAAAATAGGATATGAGAATCCAAATAAATTCACGTCTGCATTTAAGAGTGTTTATGGTATTCCACCTACCGCTTTGAGAAAGAGTGTCCAAATGGATAGGAATTGAACTTTTTGGAGTGGCGAAAAAGTCTGATTTGCTCTAAAATATCCTCTGTCAGAAAAAAGCAGGAAACAGCTTACCTGGCTTATTTTTTGGTCCATAGGTTAGAATTGGCTAACTACTGTAAGACAAAAAGGAGGATTTCCGAAATGGAAAAAGAAAAATCAGTATCCACAAAGTTTTCTGTCAAAGATGCGGCAACCATAGGCATTTTCTGTGCCATTATGTTTGTTGTGTTTATGGCGTATTCTATGCTTACCGGCGCTTCTCTGTTTTATTCTATGATTTTCAATGCTGCTGGCGCCGGTTTCATACTTGCCCCGTTTTATGTTTATATGAGTATGAAAGTTGGCAAACACGGCCCTGCGCTGGTTTATAACATTATGTGGGCTGTCATTGCCGGTTTGATGATGGGGCCTTTTATGATTCCATGGTTTTTAGGCGGTGGCATTATCGCCGAGCTTTCCATGTGGGGAAAGGACAGCTACCACGACATTAAAAGAGTTTCTGTTTCGTGGGTTATTACGGCACTTGTCCGGGCTGCGCATGGTATGTCGGAGATATGGTTCTTTAAGGATGCGTTTCTTGCTACCGGCGTCAGCGAGGAACAGGTTCAGATTCAAACCCAGTATTATACCGACCCCAAGTGGGTACTGTTGAGTTTGGTGGCTACTGCTGTTCTTGCTGTTTTAGGCTGTATGATCAGCAATAAGCTGATCGTAAAACATTTCAGAAAGAGTGGGGCAATCAGATAAGACTATGGGCATAAAATTTGACTTCAGAACGAAACTGCTTGTCATAGTCCTCATGATGTCGCTTGTGGCAGTGCTCACAAGCGACATTTTGATATATACACTGTTAGGGCTTCTGTGCATATATCTATTGATTCAGGGATTTTACAGGCAGACAGTAAAATATTTTGTTGTGTGCTGTGTGTTTATCGTACTCCGCCTGTATTCAGATGGAAATGGGGTTACATTTCTGATGCCGGAAATGTTTCTGTTTATGATACTTCGTATTTTGATGATGGTTATGGCTGCACAGCCCGTTTTAGGTATGCCTCCGGGGGAAGTGGTGGCTGTATTTAAGAAAATCCATGCCCCGAACGGGATTGCGTTGCCCGTCACATTTACGCTGCGCTTTTTTCCGACGATACGAAGTGAATTTTCCGATGTGTTTGCTTCCCTGCGCCTGCGGAAATTGTTGTCATGGAGGCATCCGCTGGACGCTATGGAGTACATTGTAACACCGGTAATCTTCCGTTCTTCCAGAATTGCGGAGGAGCTGGCGGCATCTGCGGAAAGCAGGGGGATTTCCAATCCGGGAGTCCATAGCTGCCGAAGAAAGCTTTTATTCCGAAAAAGAGACTGGATCATGTGTGTGGCGGCCATTGCTGTCACGGTTATGTATTTTGTTTTGGAGAGGACGGTGGCAGTATGAGCGGGTATGAGAAGCGGCAGACCGTGGTCTCTTTTGAAAATGTTTCTTTTCAGTATCCGGGCGCAAAAGGCTCCAGCGTAAAGGACATCAATCTGGACATTAAATCCGGTGAATTTGTTGTTTTGACAGGGGGCAGCGGTTGCGGCAAGACAACAATCACCCGTATCATCAACGGACTGGCGGAAAAGTTTTATGAGGGAACATTGACCGGCAAGACATCTTTGCTGGGATGTCCTATTTCTGATTATCCAGTCTATGAGATCGGAAAACTTGTCGGTTCGATTTTTCAAGACCCGCGCAGCCAGTTTTTTGCCAGCATTACAGAGGATGAAGTTGCTTTTGGCTGCGAAAATTACGGTGTGCCTTTTGAAGAGTTGGAAACCAGAGTTGCGGAAGCAGTCAGGGGGATCAACGGCGAAATGCTGTTGGGAAAAGAGATTTACCCTATGTCCAGCGGAGAAAAACAGAAAATCGCAGTAGCTTCTGTGAGTGCGGTGAATCCTAAGATTTATGTCTTTGACGAGCCATCCGCCAATCTCGATATGTTTTCGGTAGAAGCATTGAAAGGGCTGATGGGGAAGCTGAAAGAAGAAGGGCATACGGTTTTGGTGGCTGAACACCGTTTATACTATCTCACTGATCTGGCAGACCGTTTTCTCTATATGGAAAATGGGCGGCTGGAAAAGGAGTGGTCGTCAGAGGAACTGCTGCAATTACCAGAGCAGGAGCGAAAGACAATCGGGATACGCATTGCGGATTTGCATAAGATTGAGACGGCAATTCCTGAGAAAGCGGAACAGTCAGAAATTTTGTTTGTCTGCGCCCTCTCTTTTGCCTATCGCAGAAAGCCTGTTTTTGAAAACCTGTCATTCAAGGCATATTCAGGGGATCTGATCGCAGTTATCGGCCACAATGGGGTAGGAAAAACAACGCTGGCAAATATTTTGTGCGGAATCAAAAAGGAAAAATCCGGGAAGGTGTTATATTGCGGCAGGGAGGTCTCCTGGAAAAGAAGAAGGAATTTTGCCTATTTTGTCACGCAGAATACAGACAGTCAGCTTTTTGGCGACAGTGTGGCAGAGGAATTGAAGCTGAACAGAAAGAATGCGGAGGACGGGCAGATTGAGGAGCTGCTAAGGCTCTATGGCCTCTATGAATGGTGCGACTTCCATCCGGCCACTCTTTCCGGAGGGCAGAAGCAGCGCTTGACACTGGCGGTATCGGATTGGATAGATACGCCGGTTTTGATTCTGGACGAGCCGACCAGCGGATTGGACTTTCAGAATATGCGGAGGATTTCCGACCATTTGAAATCGCTTGCTGAAAAAGGGAAAACTATTCTGATCATTACCCATGACTTTGAATTTGCGGCAATGACGTGCAATCGGGCTTTGTATTTTTCAGATAAAAGCCATGTGGAGGATTTCTCTTTACAGGGGAATTTGGATAAATTATATTCTTGCCTAATGGCACAATAATTTGGGTGTCTGATTGGATAGATATGCGCTGTTTGGAGTGGCAGAAAACAAGAAGGTATTCTATTATATCAGGTGAGTTAAACGATACTAACTTACCTGCTTTTTGCGCGGGCAATGAGCCAGGCGGGTATATCGTGTAGGCATATGAAGTATGCCAGAAAAAAGAAAGGAGCTTGACTTATGGATAAGCAAAATAATAGGGAGTTGTCCAGAATGTTCCAGTATGCCGGGAAATATCACGGCCTGACTATTCTGGGCTGCGTACTCTCTGGGATCAGTACCATTTTATCCATGTTGCCGTTTGTCTGCATCTGGCTTGTGATCCGGGATTTCATTCATGTACTCGGACAGGGGGATGTTACGTTTGCGGTTTCCAGCAGCCGGTACGCATGTCTGGCGGTGTTATTTTCAGCATTGAGCATTTTGCTCTACTTCTTTGCGCTGAATTGTTCTCACCTTGCGGCCTTTCGTACCGCTACAAACATGAGAAAAGAGGCGGTTCATCATATTGTGACCCTGCCGTTGGGCTATTTTGACCGAAATGCCAGCGGGCGGCTACGGAAGATTATTGATGATAACGCCGGGCTTACAGAGGGGTTTCTAGCTCACCAGTTGCCCGACCTTACCGGAGCTGTTGTCATGCCGGTGACTGTTCTTGTATTGATTTTTCTGTTTGACTGGAGGCTTGGGATCTGTTGTCTGATTCCTATGGCGGTCAGTGTGTTTTTCTTAAAGCAGATGATGGGCGGTGACAATGCTCAGTTTATGTCTAAGTATATGACCGCGCTGGAAGGAATGAACAAGGAGGCTGTTGAATATATCCGAGGCATTCCGGTCGTAAAGGTATTTCAGCAGACTATTTATTCTTTCAAAAACTTTCATGCGGCTATTGAGGAATATCAGAAATTTGCTTTTGGCTATGCGTTAAAGTGCCGGATTCCGCTGACCGGGTTTACCGTGACGCTGAATGGAACTTTTGTCCTTTTGATTCCGGCTGCCATGCTGATTTTATCGGCGGTAAGCGGCCAGGCGGCTTATACGGACGTGACGCTTGATTTCCTTTTTTACAGCTTGTTTACGCCGGTCTGTGCTACGATGATGAACCGGATCATGTTTGCCAGTGAGCAGCTCATGGCCGCTAAAAGTGCGGTCAGCCGTGTAGAAGCTATCTTGCAGGAAGAGCCGCTCCCGGAGTCGGATTCTTTGCAGATACCAAAAGACGCAAGTGTTGTGTTCAGGGATGTATCATTTTCCTATCCGGGAGCCGCAGAAAAAGCGCTGGATCGGGTGAGTTTTGAAGTGCCTGCAGGAAAAACAGTTGCTCTGGTTGGCGCTTCCGGTAGCGGCAAAAGTACGGCGGCCAGTCTGATTCCTCGTTTTTACGATGTTCAGGAAGGGAGCGTTTCTGTCGGCGGCGTGGATGTCCGTAATATTGCAAAGCACGACCTGATGGAACGGGTTGCTTTCGTGTTCCAAAATACGCGCCTTTTCAAAGATACCCTTTTAGAGAATATCCGGGCTGCCAGACCTTCCGCTTCCCGTGAGGAGGTATTGAGGGCTGCCAAGATGGCGCAGTGCGGGGAAATCATAGACCGGCTCCCTGATGGGCTTGATACTGTTGTAGGCAGTGGCGGCACTTATCTTTCCGGCGGCGAGAATCAGCGTGTTGCTTTGGCAAGGGCTATCCTGAAAGACGCTCCTATTATCGTGCTTGATGAAGCTACTGCATTTGCTGACGCAGAGAATGAGCATCAGATTCAGCTTGCTTTTGAGGAATTGACGAAGGGGAAATCTGTCCTGATGATTGCCCACAGGCTTTCTACCGTACAAGATGCCGACCTGATTTTAGTGTTCAAGGACGGGAGGATCATAGAGCGCGGAACACATGGGGAATTGTTGGCTGGAAACGGTGTTTATGCGGCCATGTGGAAAGATTATCAGACTTCGATTTCCTGGAAGGTTGGAAAGGGGGATACAAACCATGATTGAAGCATTGAAAAAGAAATATGCTCTCAGCAATCAGGGCGCAAAGGATTTGTTTAAGGGGATTGTGTATTCTGTTCTTGCAAACGTCAGTCTGATGCTCCCCGTAATTCTGCTGGCGGTTGTCCTGAACCGGTTATTGGCTCCGCTGTTAGGGACGGTGGCGCAGGAATTTAGCACATGGTTCTATACCGGAATTGGAATTTTGATTCTGGCGGTGGTGTTTATCCTGCATTATCTCCAATATACGGCAGCGTATATGGGGACGTATGCGGAAAGCGCGAGACGGAGAATTCGCCTTGCGGAAAAGCTGCGGACTTTGCCCCTTGACTTTTTCCACCAGCGTGACCTTTCAGACCTGACGAGTACGATCATGGGGGACTGTGCCAGCTTTGAACATGCGTTTTCCCATACTGTGCCGCAGTTTTGGGGTGCCGTGATCTCAACCTCTGTCGTGTGTGTCGGCCTGCTGGTTTTTAACTGGCAGATGGGGCTTGCTCTTTTGTGGGTTGCTCCGATTTCTTTTGCAATCGTGCTT
This sequence comes from Petralouisia muris, assembly GCF_004793545.1. Taxonomy (GTDB): domain Bacteria; phylum Bacillota; class Clostridia; order Lachnospirales; family Lachnospiraceae; genus Petralouisia; species Petralouisia muris. The sequence goes on from NZ_SRYA01000043.1 coordinate 35,027, forward strand.
CTTTCCCGCAGATGGCAGGAGAAACTTGGAAAGAAGCACATGGGAGCGAGGCTGGAACTGGCGGAGGGGATTCAGGAGTGCCTGGAAACGGTGCAGGATATTAAAGCCTGTAATCAGGAAGAAGAATATCTGAAAAAACTGGATGCGAAAATGGATGCTGCGGAAAAGGCGCAGGTATCTTCTGAATTGACAACGGCGAGTCTGCTGACAACCGGGCAGATGTTTCTTCGGCTTGGCCTGGCGACTGTCATTGTGGTTGGGAATGGGCTGGTTATGGGAGGCCGGACGGATTTGTTTACGTATATTTTGTTTTTGATTGCAGCCTCCAGGCTGTATGACCCGCTTTCCGGCGCTATGTCAAATATGGCGGAAATGTTCAGTGTCGGCCTGCAGGTGAAACGCTTGAAAGAAATTGAGGAATACCCGGAGGAAGCCGGGGAGAAAAATATTCAGACGGATGGTTTTGATATTACGTTTGACCATGTGAAATTCTCTTATGAGAAAGACAAGTCTGTATTGCGGGACGTTTCTTTTACGGCGAAGCAGGGGCAGGTTACGGCGTTAGTCGGGCCGTCGGGCGGCGGTAAAAGTACGGTTGCAAAGTTGGCCGCTAAATTTTATCCGTTAGAAAGCGGGAAGATATTGCTAGGTGGAAAGGATATTGCGCCATTGGATTCTACCATGCTGATGAAAAATTTTTCTATTGTCTTTCAGGATGTGGTGCTGTTTAACAATACGGTTATGGAGAATATCCGTGTGGGGCGTAAAAATGCAACGGATGAGGATGTCATAGCTGCCGCTAAAGCGGCCATGTGTCATGAGTTTATTGAGCGGCTCCCCCAGGGCTATCAGACGGTTATCGGTGAGAATGGCTCTACCCTTTCCGGGGGTGAATGCCAGCGGCTTTCGATTGCCCGCGCCCTCTTAAAGGACGCCCCGGTTATTTTGCTGGACGAGGCAACCGCTTCTCTTGATGTGGATAATGAGACGGAAATCCAGAATGCGATTTCCAAACTCATTAAGGGAAAAACGGTTCTGGTGATTGCCCATAGGATGAGAACCATTGAAGCGGCTGACCGGATCGTGGTGCTTGCGGAGGGGACTGTTGCGGAAAGCGGGACTCATTCTGAACTTATGGAGAAGAAGGGGCTGTACCGGAAGCTGGTTGATTTACAGACAAAATCAGCTAACTGGAAGCTCAATGTAAATGTGTAGGAGGAAAATATGAAGATTCATGCGTCGGGCGAGGATTATCTGGAAGCAATCCTTGTTTTACAAAAGAAAATAGGTATGGTACGTTCCGTAGACCTCGCCCGGCACATGGGCTTCAGCAAGCCAAGCATCAGCCATGCGGTAGGTGTATTGCGGAATGGAGGTTTCCTTACAATGGATAAAGACGGATTCCTGCACTTGACGGAAGAAGGGCGGGAAATCGCCGAGAAGATCTATGAACGCCATCAATTTTTTACGGATCAACTCATTGCGGCAGGTGTCAATGAAGTAACCGCAGAAGAAGATGCCTGCAGGATTGAACACGCTATCAGTGATGAGAGCTTCCGAAAGCTGCAAAGATATTTTATGAAGCCAAAGTAGGGGAGGTGATGGCATCGTTCGCATAGTAGTATTTGAAATACATGACAGCGATTCCGATATCTTCGATAAAATCATGGAGATAGTGGAATCCCATCCTGATATCGAATGCCTGCGGGTGAGGGATGAGCCGATGCTGTCGCTTCCGGGGCTGGAGATTTATCCTGGGCGGAGAAAGATTTACCGTGACCGCCGGGAGATCAACCTCACCACAAAGGAGTATGACCTTTTGTGCCTGCTTGCGACAAACAGGGGGCAGGTGCTTACATATGACCAGATATACCGGAAGGTCTGGGGAGAGGATTCCTACGGGGATGAGAGCAATGCCATCGGATGCCATATCCGCCATCTGAGGGAAAAGCTGTACGAGGCGGAGCCGGATGCACCTTTTACCATCCGGTGCGTGAGGGAGGTCGGGTATTGCTTCGAGGTCAATTCTGAATAAAGGCTATATGGCGGTTTGGTTTCCCAAGCCGTCTTATTTTAACAGCATAAAAAATAGTAAAAGTAAATTCAATCTTTCCTCAATCTTTTATGCTACAATAAAGATGGAGGTGTCCATATGAAAATACTGCTTGTGGAAGATGAAAAAAGAATGGCGCAGGCACTGGTTGAAATCCTGCGCATGGAGAAATATAAGGTGGAGCATTGTGCTGACGGTGTGTCCGGCATGGATGCCGTGGAAAGCAATGTTTATGATATCATCATCCTTGACGTCATGCTGCCGGGAATGGACGGGTTTGAAATTGTAAAAAACGCACGTCAGAAAGGCATCCGCACACCTGTCCTGATGCTCACGGCAAAGAGTGAGCTTGACGATAAAGTCACAGGGCTTGACAATGGTGCGGACGATTACCTGACAAAGCCGTTTATGATGAAGGAGCTGCTGGCAAGGCTCCGTGCCCTTGGCAGGCGGAACATCCATTCATCGGACGGCACGCTGTCATTCGGGGATATCGTCCTTGATACAGGTACATTATCCCTGGCCTGTACGGTGAATAATCAGAGTGTCCGTCTGGGCGAAAAGGAATACCGCATCCTCGAATACCTGATCGCCAACCAGGGACAGATCCTTACCCGTGAGCAGCTTGCCTTGAAAATATGGGGGTATGAAAACGAAGCCGAGTATAACAATGTGGAAGTATATATGTCGTTCACACGCAAAAAGCTGTATTTTGTGGGGGCAAAGACGGAGATCAAGGCGGTGCGCGGGATCGGGTATGAACTGAGGTGCGACAATGTTTAGAAAATCCAGACGGAAAATTGTGGCTGCGATCATGTCCGTGCTGATCCTGCTGTTTTTGGGGACACTTGCAGTCATTTACGCTTCCAGTTATCATGAAGTGTCAAAAACCAACAGGGAAATGCTGGAACGCTATGTGGAGCTTTATTCGCTGGAGGCACAGCCGGGAGCAGGAGGGCATCCTGACGGCAGGCCGGATATGGGAAGGCACGCCCCGGAGGATACCCCTGCGTTCCGGCTGTCCACATTCTATTCCGTGGCGCTCTCCAAAAACGGGGAGATGCTTGCGGCGGATAATGATGGGCGGTTTGTTTATGATGATGAGGAGCTTGCGGAAATTGCCAGGGAAATTGCGGATGGAGGGAAAGAACATGGCAGCAGGGGGAGCCTTATGTTCCTCATGGCAGATAAGGGAGGCTATACGCTGGTGGCGTTTATGGACAATACGGTCATGCAGGGCAGCATGGCTACCTTGTTCCGTTACACATGTGTGTTCGGCGGTGGTGCGATCCTGCTGCTTTTTTTCCTTGCCATATATCTTGCAAAAAAGATTGTGAAGCCGCTGGAGGAAAGCTACCGCAGGCAAAAGCAGTTTATTTCAGATGCAGGCCATGAGCTGAAAACGCCGGTTTCCATTATCAGTGCAAATGCCGAGCTGCTTGCAAGGGAAGCGGGCAGCAGCCAGTGGCTGTCAAATATCCAGTATGAAAACGAGAGGATGGGCGTACTGGTGGCCCAGCTCCTTGAACTTGTCCGGACGGAGAATGTCAGCCCCCGGATGGAATGCATTGACCTTGGCCGTCTAGTCAGCGGGGAAGCGCTGCCTTTTGAAAGCGTGGCTTTTGAAAATGGGGTAACGCTGGAAAGCAGCGTGGCGGATGGCGTGCAGGTCAGCGGGAACAGCATCCAGTTAAGGCAACTTATCTCCATCCTTCTGGATAATGCCATCCGCCACTGCGGGCATGGAGGGACGGTGGGGATTGTATTAGCGAAAGGGAAGAATGCCGCTTTCCTTTCTGTCATAAACGACGGGGAAGAAATCCCCAAAGAGCAGCGTGAAAAAATCTTTGAACGGTTTTACCGTGCAGACCAGGCAAGGAACAGTGAAAGTGGGAATTACGGACTGGGGCTTGCCATAGCGAAGGCGGTTGTCACGGCGCACAGGGGCAGGATCGAAGTGCTGTGCCATGAGGCAAAAGTGGAATTTGCCGTCCGCATCCCCCTGCAGAAATAAAGGAAACCTTTCAATGAAACTTCAATCTTTCTGTTGTACCATGAAGCCATCAGAGCAAAGGAGGCTATATTCATGGGAAAATATAAAAAAATACTGGCAGTGTTTCTCTCCCTCGCAATGGCGGCAGGGACCTTCGGCTGCGCAGGAAAGCCGGGGAATATGGATGCCCCGCAGGAGGGCAGCGGTGCCCAGGCAAATGCAGGGGAAAGCGGCAGTCAGGGGGATCAAGAAAAGAAAGCGTATATTGAGCAGACATTAAACCTTGCAGAAAATGAAGGGCAGGAATGGACATATTCCAAAGATGCGGACGCATGGGTGCTTTCCGTCGTGTCTGCCGTTGCTTATCCCGAACTGCCCGACCAGCAGGGGGTATCGGTATGTGTTCCCGGCGCTTATATTAAGGGCATTGATACCGATGGGGACGGAAATGTCGATGCCACATCTGAAAATGCAGAGGCTGCCGTGAAAGGCTCCCTCGTAATAGACTATGAAGCAGAAATAACAAGTACAAACGGACAGGTCTATACGGCGGCGACAGCGCCTGTGATCCTGAATACCGGGGCAGCGGGCTATGGCTCACAGAACAATTCTGCGGCTTCTGTATCCCATGCCGCTGACGGCTATATTAATGTTGCCTGCGGGAACAGGGGAAAACAGGATACTGCTGTTGATGACGGGGGAAATACTTACTATACGGGCGATGCCCCGTCCTGTCTGGCAGACCAGAAAGCGGCTGCGCGATATGTGAAGTACAATATCCTTCTCGGAAACCTGCCCGGCAATGCGGACTGTTTTGTATCTACCGGCGGTTCGGGCGGGGGCGCCCATGCGGCGATGTTTGCAGCCACCTCCAACCATCCTGATTTTTACGATTACCAGATTGAAGCCGGCGCTGTGGGCGTGTATAAAAACGGGGATGGGACATATTCCACCACGGTCACCATTGACGGCACGGACTATGAAATCTCAGACAGTGCATGGGGGAGCATTGCGTACAGTGCAATTACACCCCTCTATGAAGCGGATATGGCTCTGGCATTTGAGTATTACCTGAACACGGAATACTCTTTCAAGACGCCTTTCCAGGCGCAGCTTGCAGAGTATCTGTCGGAATCCTATATGGAATATATCAATGGGCAGGAACTTTCCGTGGCAGAGAGTGCAGCAGGGTTTGACCTGAACCGTGATGGTGATATGGATGACACGGTTGCACTGACCATTGAATATGACCCGGAAACACACGCAGATACCAACGGGTATTATGGGACCTATCTCGACCTGTATCTGGCGGAATTTACGCAGAACCTGCAGTGGTATCTGGATAACCTTGATTATGCCGAAGGGTGGACATGGTTTGATGCAGACGGGCGTGCGCTCAGTAATGAAGCTGTCATGGCAATGACAGGGGAAGATAAGGCGCAGGCATTTCTGGAAGGACGTTATGCAAAAGGCAGCAGCGGCGGCATGATGGGAGGTGGAATGCCAGGCGGTAGCAGGCCGGATGGAGAAATGCCCGGAGGCGGAATGCCGGGCGGTAGCAGGCCGGATGGAGAAATGTCCGGCAAAATGCCGGAGGGCGGTCCTGGAGGGACACCTCCCGACGGAAATATGCCTGACAGCGGAATGCCGGGCGGAGAATCCGGGGAGATGATAGTGGGGACACCTGACGGCGGGACAACGCAGTCTGCCACCGGGAAGGGCGATTCTGCAAACTATGAGTCTTACAAAGATATGGTTGCTGCATATAAAGCGGATATCGAAGAGGTCAATGCAGGAGACAGGTATGGGAATCATATTGTTTCTCTGTATAACCCCTTAAACTACATCGGCGCCGAAAACACGGATGATCCAACATGGATCAAAATCATTATGGGTGCATCAGAAGGGGACATCTCACTGTTCAATTCCCTGAACCTGCAGATCGCATGGCTGAATGCAGGGGCTGATGCAGAGATTGAATGGCAGTGGGACGGCGGCCATGTCCCGTCTGAAGCATTGGGAGATTCCTTTTCCCTCTATGTTGACCAGATGTATGGGGAATATGTGGATGGCGCCGTTTCTGTTTCTAAGCCGGGAGCGGCAGGGCAGGAGTCAAATGGAACGGCCAAAGAAGCTGCAGGGAAGGACATCAGCGGCTGGGTAAACCATGAGGATGTTTCCGCAGTCACATTTTCTTTAAAAGATATCGCAGCTTACAGGACGGCAGGGGCAAGCAAGGCAATGCCGGCATTCGATGTCATTGATTATGGGCAGGAGGATTATGTATTCGGAAACACGGAAAAAGATGCCCGCCATTGGAATACTTATCTTCTTGAAATTTTTGAAAAATATGGAGATGTTTTAGAAACGTTATTTAACGAGAATAAATAATGCCAGGTGGAGCCTTTGGGATTTTCTTTCAGGAGATATCCCAAAGGCTTTTTTATTCCGTGCACACCCCTCAGAGGCAAAGTTAAAAAGTATGGGGGCAAAATTAAAAAGTATAGGGCAAAATTAAAAGGTTTGGGGAAAAGTTACATTGTATCAAAGACGGCTATTAGATAGATATGTAAAACCGCATTTTGATACAATCTGTTTCAAGAAAATATGTGAAAAACGCTTGAAATAAAGGCTTTCGGCAGATTTGATAATTTGCCGAAAGTCTTATTTTTACACCAGTTTACAACTTTTATAAATGATAGCCCTTTTGTTGGACAAGATATTTCAGGACTCTTATAAGAACAGATGATTTTATCATACTTTCGCTCTTTTTCACGAAAG
>NZ_SRYA01000044.1 GCF_004793545.1 Petralouisia muris
GCATATCTGGCATTTGAAGGAGGCGACTTTACATTATTTTTCGCTTTACATTAGCCCAATTTTGGGGAGTACCCCAACGTAGAAAGAGAATCTACCTTATCGGAGATTTTGGAGGACAACGTGCCGGGGAAATACTCTTTAAGTCCGAAAGCCTGCTTGGGTATACTCCGAAGAGCAAAGAACAAAAACAGGAAGTTGCCGGACAATTTGCGGATAGCGTTGGAACAGAAAATAGCAGAACAGGGGGGGGAGATAATCGGGTTGGACTTTGCACATGCTGACAGCGTTGTAAGGACATTTACCGACAAGACCCCGACACTTGTACAAAATATGGGGTGTGGTGGCGGTCAAACGCCTTGTGTAATGTATGAGGAAAGCAAAAAAGCATACGGGATAAACGCAAAAAGCATTATCGTAGACGAAGAAAGCACAGGCACATTATCTACATATTGCGGAAATTCAACAAACAGGAACGTAATAGCGATAGAAAAGAAAAGTGTCATACCGCTCCGTGATGAAGTGACAAGGAATAAGGCAAGCAATGGTTTAGGCGTTGGGAAAGCCGGGGGACCATGCCCGACACTTACAACGGCAGATGTACATAGCGTTTTCTATGAAGCGTATCAGCACAACGGATACAGGGAAAGCGAGATAAGCGGAACACTGACAACAGACCAAAACAGCACGATAAGAGGGGATACGCCTTTAGTAGTGCGGACGGACAGAAAAACATTTGAATTAAATCAGCACGGAGGATACAGGGAAGCGGAAGTAAACGGTACTTTGAGGGCAACAGGGGGGGATTATGGCGGAGGGTCGGAAACAATCGTAACAGAGAAGTACAGGACAAGGGAGAATATCCCTAGCAAGGCAAAGAGCATAAAAGACATTCTGAAAAGGGCGGTACAGAAAGTTACATACATCATACGCCGATTAACGCCCGTTGAATGTGAACGGCTACAGGGATACCCGGATAACTGGACAAAATACGGTGCAGACGGCACGGAAATAGCCGATACGGCACGTTATAGGGCAATAGGTAATAGTATATGTGTCTATTGTGCTGAAAGGGTGTATTTGGGCATTTTAGACGCATTGGAAGAGGAGGCAGACAATGAACGCATGGGATAAAAGAAAAGAGCGAGAAAGGGATAGGAAATTAGATTGCATATTAAAAAATCAAATTGTGATAATGGAGGGATTGGCAAAAGCACTTTACACATATGAGCATACGTCAAGGTATGGTAGGGACTATATAGGGACGTTGGAAGAAAGGGCAGAAAGGACGGCTAAACAATATGGCAGAGGATAAAAGAAAACGCTATGAAATTGTATGCCCTTATTGCGGTAAGGTGCAGTACGCCTGTAAAAGTATGTTGCATGAAATGGGATACAACGAAGCGGGCCACGGTACTTGCATAGAGTGTAAAGGGTTTATGAAGCTGATATATAACCCGGAATCCGACACAATGACAGCCGAAGAGTGGGAAACGGTAAAGCCTGATAGAAAGGGTGGGTTATTTGGTTAAATGTAGTATATGCGGAAAAGAGGGGTTAAAGGTCGTTTGTGTCTGCCCGGATTGCTTAAAAAGGGCAGCAGTTGACCCCAGACAGATACAGAAGTTAAGGCAGATAAATAATGTATTGAGGATTACAGAGGATACAGACGGAAATATAAAAGAATGTGTGCAAAGTCTTACAGAGATATTAGAGGACTTGGAAAGGGGCAGATATGGCAAGGAAGAAAGGAAAAGTAACACCATTCAGACAGGAAACAAAGATAACCTATAACAAGTACAAGCCTAACAGGAAAGCACGGAGGTTAGGTATCAAGCCGGAAGAACCGCCAAAGAGGGAAGAAAAGAAAGTATCAAAGGCAGCGGTATTAGGGGAAAGCATACAGAGGGCAAGGGAACTACAAAAGCGGATTGTACCGCCCGGTATGACCTATGGGGAATATATGGAGTATCTGAAAGGCAGACGACAGCAGTTGGAAGAGAAGAAACAGGGGGGGGGTACATAATGGCAAGGTATGAAGTTGAATACGCATTATTTAGAAAATGCGTCATAGAAGCGGATTCTTTAGAGGAAGCGAACGACAAGGCACACACGATAGAAGATGAAGAGATAGAAAGGACGGAAACAGAGAACACAGGGTACATGGTTTGGAACGAACCTACAGAAATAAAGTAATACTTGCACAAGTATACAAACTGCACAAAAATACCGTATACTTGCATAAGTATTTTTAGTGAATACTCCGGGTTGTAAATATACTTATGCAAGTATATAATAGAATCATCAAAGGAAATCAAACAAACGGAGGTAATCAGAAATGAAAAAAGAGTATACATTTGAGGAATTAGGATATTTTGCAGAAAGAGAGTGTCAAGCATTAAAGGACTGTTTACAGGGTTTTAGCTACATGGATTTTGATATTAAATGGAGCAATTATGCGGGAAATTGTACGCTGATAGTGGCAACCGATTACGAAGCAGAGGAAAAGGAAATAAAGGACTTCTTTTTACATTGTGCGTTAAGCATGATATTTCAGATAAAAAGGACGGTTAAATAGCCGAAACGGAAGAGGGGGCAACCCCTCAACCGTCAAGACAGGTCGGCAACCTGTTTTCTGACGAGGGCAAGCCAATAGCCGTAGCAGGGATAGAGTGAAAAAATAGCAGCGGGTACACCATGCTAGAGAGTGTACGGACGGTCAACAGGTTTTTCGTAATTTTTTAATGTGAAAAATTGCAACGCCTATCACAAATGCCGGGAAAGGGTGGCGGTGTAAATGGTAAGAGGTCCGCCCCGAAAAGATGATTGCACACTTTATAGAGCTTCCAAAGGTTGGGGGTTGTATAGAGTGTGCAAGGCAAGGAGGGTTTAGCGTGGTAAAAATGACACAGGAGGACAGGCAGTATTTTAAGAATGGGGTAAAAACCCTATGCGGTACAGAATTATTATTTGCTATCAGAGTTATTGAGGATAAGGACTTGATAAAGGTAATTGATAGCAAGGATTTAGAGTTTATGAAAAAGGAGTTAGGCAGGCAAGCCGGGGCAATATGGGCAAAACTTCTTAGGGCATTAAAGAAACTGGATTTTAAGGAAGCTGAAAGAATATTAAGAGGAGGTACAGGCAAATGAAAACTATTGCAATTATCAACATGAAAGGCGGTTGTGCCAAAACTACAACGGCGGTAAACATGGCATACATATTAGCCAAAGAATACGACAAAAAGGTACTGCTTATTGACAATGACAAGCAGGGCAATCTTTCAAAGGCTTGCGGGGTATGGAGTTATGACAATCCTAGCCTTGCGGATATGCTGACAGGACAGGAAGAAATAGGCGGTGTAGTACAGGTGGTTGAAAAAATGCCTAATATGGCGGTTATTCCGGCGAATATGCACTTATTGACAGCTAACCTTGCAGTAATCAAGGACGAAGAGAGGGAACAGGCAACAATAATTTCTAAGGAACTGGAAAAGGTAAAGGAAATATTTGATTACTGTATCATTGATTGCCCGCCGGATATTAACGTATCTGTTATAAATGCACTTGTGGCAGCAGATGAAGTTATCATACCGATTAAAATTGATGGTTACGCCTTTGACGGAATGGACGAACTGGAAGAGCAGATAAACAATGCAAAGGCATTAAACCCGAAACTGAAATTTAGGGGTTGCCTTGTAACTATGTATTATAACCGTGATGTATGCAGACAGGGGGAGGCATGGTTGCAGAATCAGCGTTACCCGGTATTCAAAACGCATATCAGACGGACGGAAAAGGCAGACGAAGTAACTTTTACAAATGAAAGCCTTATGGAATATTCCCCACGTTCCGGGGCCGCTAGGGATTATAAAACATTCGTAAAAGAATACTTGGAGGGATAGTATGGCGTATAAGAATAGTGAGGGATACCGTGACCCAACGGCGGGGGAAGCCGTGGGAACGGTTGCCAAAGAGGAAAAGAAACGAAATGAAGCGGTAACAACACTTATCACAATGTTAAAGCAGATTATAAGCCTTGCGGGGTTTGAGTTGGTGGGGCGTATCGTATTAAAGGACAAGGAAACAGGAAAGGAGTACAGGTAATGAAAGATGTTGTATTAAAGGCGGTTATGCAGAAACAGACGGACAACCTCAAAGAACTTTTCAAGCTGATAGAGGAACGCCCGGATTTACCGATTGTGGCAATGGTAGATAGTGAGATTGTGGCAGATGATGGCGGTTTTTGGTTGGGCGCATGGGGCAGGTGTGAAGTTGACAAGTATATTGTAAATGAGGATTACGGCGTAATCTTTTACGAACAGGGCAGACCAGATACGGTAGATATTTTTGAAAAGTATTTTGATTATGCGGAATGTGGTATAGATGAAGAATTGCCGGACGAACAGGCATTACCGCTTATGAAAGAAAAAATTGATACTTTAGACTGGACGGAAGCAATTATTGTATATGTTGTTTTGCCGGATTAGGGGAGGTATAGCATGGGAAACAGACCGATTATTTTTGTAAACACAGATAATTACCCTATGTTTTGCGATAATAGATGTGCAAATACAGGGTGCAGCAGGCACATATCAAAATTGTATCAGCACAGCGGAGGGGCAAAGATAAGCAAGCTAAGAGATACAGAGGATTGCGAGGGTTACATATCGAAACGGAAAAAGACAATGCAGGAAATAAAGCAGATTGAAAAGGAAATGGAGGCAGCGGGAATTGAAAAATAATGATAATGCAGAAATGGGAAAAACAGGGGAAACAGTAGTGTTAAATGGTTGGAATCAGCCTATAAAAGCATTTCCAACGGTAGAAATTCCATTAGATGAATACAAGGCGTTTGTTGAATTTAATGTAAAGGGGCCGACAGTAGAAATACCGTTGCAGCAGTATGAGGAATTAAAAGAAGATAATATGCGTATGCAGGGCAAGATATGGGATTTGGAAAATCAGATTAGAGATTTGGAATACAAGTTAGAGGGGGAAAGGGACCGGAAAAGGGAAATAGACAAACATACAGACATTGTTACAAAAAAGGTAGCAGACGGAATTACAGAAAATGTAATGAATGATTTATTGAAGTTATCAGAAGAACAGAAAAAAGAACTTAGGGAAAGGTGGCAGTTGAAAAGTGGGGTATCTGATAAAAAGTGATGTAATGGGTGCGATACAGGAAGATAGGGAAACAAGTTTGATGTGCTATAAGGGCGAAAAGCCAATAGAGGATATTATAAACTTTTGCTATGATTCGGTGGAGCGTGAGATAGACAGGTTGACGCAGTATAGGGTTGAAAATGTGACCGATTCGGACACGGAAAATAAAGGAAAGTGAGGTAATATATAATGGCAGAGAAAAAGAAAGGGTTTGACCTTAACAGTTTGCTTAACACAAAATCAAAAGGGGCAGCAGTACAGGAAGAGGGACCGACACAGGAAGCGGAAAATGCTTTTAATGTGGTAATGCTTGATGTGGAGGACTTAATGCCGAGTAAGGATAATTTCTATTCCACAGAAAATATTGACGAATTGGCAGCAGCTATTGAGTTGTCCGAGTGTATCGAACAGAATTTAGTTGTTAAGCCGGAGGCACATGGTAAGTATGAAGTGATAGCCGGACACCGTAGGCGGTTAGCAGCTTTAAAGTTGGTGGAAGAGGGCAAGGAAGAATACAGAAAAGTGCCGTGCCGTATCAAAAAAGAATCAGACGAAATAAGGGACCGTTTAAGCCTTATCTTTACCAATGCAACGGCAAGACAGCTTACAGATTGGGAAAAAGTAAAACAGGCAGAGGAATTAAAAGAAGTGCTGACAGAGTACAAAAAGGCTTTACAGGAAGAAAACAAGGATAAGCCAAAGGAAGAGCGGGAAAGAATCGGGCGTATCCGTGAAATTGTGGCACAAATACTTAATACGTCCACTACACAGATAGGACGAATGGAAGCAATAAGCAATAATCTGTCACAGGAATTTAAAGGGGAACTTGAAAAAGGCAATATCAATATTTCAACTGCCCACGAACTTAGCAGACTGGACGAAGAGGGGCAGAAAAAAGCCTATGAGCAGTACGAAGGAAAGGGCGAATTGCATATAAAAGATGTGAAGCCGGAAGAAAAGGAAGAAATCACGGACGAACAGGCAGAAAAGGCACAGGAAGCAATAAAAGACGCTATCAAGGGGGAAGTAAACCGGGCAGTATTCAAGGTAAAGGAAAATGTGGCAGCAGTCGAAAGGACGCTAAGGAAATATTTCAGTAAGTCTTTTCAAGGGAAAAAGTTTGACGGCGGTAAATACATATATCGTTTTCAAGCGGACGGAATCACAATTATAGATACTGAAAAATGGGGAAATTTCTTGATTGACTATTCAGACCTTGCGGAAATAGTGGTATTGATGATTGAAAATAATCAATTATTCTATGACGATACCCCGGAAGAGGTACAGGAAGAGGAAACAGGGGAAGAAAACGAAGAGGAAACAGTCGGGGAGGTGGATGTGCTACAGGAAGCAGAACACGAACTGCAGGGAGAGGAAAACGAACCCTTACCGGGGCAGCAGGATATGAGCGATTACCCGGAATATGTACCCGAACCACAGGAAAAGGGATTAGACTTTACAAAGTGGATACAGGAAAAATACGGAATGGCACAGTATACGCTTATCGGAAAAGAGGTTAGGGCGGTTATAGCGTCCGAACTGGAAGCAAACAAAGGAAAGCCGTTGTGTCCGGCTGAATGGGAAAACAGAATAACAACCGCCTTATCTGCATGGGTTATGAGGAAAACGGCAGAATATCAGAAGTATTTACAGGGTTAGGTGGTGCGTTATGGACAAGATTGAGTATAAGGAGGGTATTTTATTTGTAGGTGGACAGATGGCAGCAGATAGCATAAGGGCGGTTATAGCTGCCCTGTCTATCTGTACTGGAAACGACACAAAAACAACGTGCGATTTATTAAATCAGTTATTGCAATCCTTTGATGATACCATAGCAAGCCTAAAGGGAATTATGGAAGAAATAAGCGAATTGCTAGAGGTATCACAAGATATTTGCGAACCCTGTAAACACAGGGGGACCATGCACGGCAGCAGTATTAAACAGGTAACGCCAATACAGGCAAAAGCAAATATCAAATGGCAGGAAAAATACAGACCGCCATAACAGGAGGATTACATACTATGAAAAATTCAGAAGTGGAAGCAATTTTAAAATTTTACAAGTGGATTGACTTGGATATTAAAGTAGCAAGTGAGTGGCTAGAGCAGTACGAAGCCGGATACAATCCGTTAGGGGCGGTTGAATATGACGGTATGCCACACGGCAATAAATTAGGCGATAGTACGGCTTTACTTGCTATGAAGTTGGCAGAAACGGACACAAAGGAACGCATAGACACCCTAAAAAGTCGAATTAAGGAATTAAAGAAACTTAGGACGCAGATTTTTAAGGAAATTTCCTCATTGTCGGCACTCCACAAAGTAATCATATGTGGGTTATACCTGCAGGGGAAGAAATGGGAGCAGATAGGGGAAGAAATAGGCTACAGTGTGCGCCACGCCAAAAATATAAGGTGCGAAGCCTTAAAAGTCTTGGGCGAAAAATTAGCAAGGAATAGGATTGTATCACGAAGCAAAATTATTAAAGAGAATTTGCAGTAAAGATTGCCCACCATTGCCCGATTTTTTATGGTATGATAGTAGCGTGAAAAGGAATGAAAGGGCAGCAGGATTATTGATAAAATCCCGCTGCCCTTTTGCACGGCGTTTTTGAAATTTTGCAAAAATGCGGTAATTCCGGGGTAATGGAACTCCGGGAAATGGGAAAACAAACAAAGGAGGGATACCATGCCACGGAAAAAAGACGAAAAGAGGGAAAAGGCGAAGCAGATTTTTTTAGATTCTAACGGATTGGCAAAAAACCCCGAAATAGCGAAGGCGTTGGGGGTGGATTCGGCAAAAATAGCAAAGTGGAAATGTATGGATAAATGGAAAGAAGAACTTGAAAATAAGCCGAAAAAACAGGGGGCGCAAAAAGGAAACCAAAACGCAAAAGGACACGGCGCACCAAAACGCAATAGAAATGCACAGACGCATGGGGCGTATTCCACAGTATATTTTGATGAACTGACAGAAGAGGAAAAGAAGTTAATAGAATCCGTCACGCTTGATACATCAGAAAATATGCTAAGAGAGTTACAGACACTTATAGCAAAAGAAAACGATTTAAAGAAGAGGATAGCAGAACTTAACAGCAACAACACAGGGGAATTATTTGTTGACCGTGTAGTTGAAATGCGTACACCTAAAAAGGCGGAGGATAGTGACCCATACGGCACATATACAGGGGAAGCCACAGAGGGAAGCAGTAAACCGCCGTTAGATGTGGCTATGGAAACAACCATTAAATCAAGTGCATTTGAAAGAGCAATGAAGCTAGAAGCAGAGTTAAACAAGATACACGGACGCATTATAAAGCTACTGGATTCTATCAAGTCTTATGAGTTAGAGCAAAGAAGAATAAGCCTAGAAGAAAGACGCTATGCACTTATGAAACAAAAGGTAAGCGGTGTGTATGACGTTGACCCGGACACAGGAGAGATAGACGATACATACATAGAGAACGAAGAGCAAGAGGGCGTGGAAGAGTGACAAGAGAGGGCACACAGCACGGCATGAGGGCAGACAGTCAAAGGTACTGTAAGCCGTCTGAAAGGCTTGCGGGTGCCGTGACCCCAAAACTTGCCTAGCCTCCGGGGAAAAATCGACTTCCAAAACGCCGGAAATTTTTTTAAGGGGGTAGGATTTTTTGAAACTTTATGATAAAAATGCGGTTGCAAAATTTCTTGATATGACCCCTAAGAATGTTGAACGGCTGACAGACAAAGGGGTATTGCGAACCGTGGGCGAAACGAAATTGTATTCGCTGACAGAAGCCAACCACGACTATATAAGATATTTGAGGGACCGAAACCCGGAAACGGAGGAAGCGGTAGACCTAAACGAAGAGAGGGCAAAGCTGACAAAGGCAAAGCGTCTTAATGAGGAGTTGGATTTGGCGTTGAAGCGTGGGGAACTGCACAAGGCAGAGGATGTAAAAAAAATAATGTCTGCCACGCTGATAAATTTTAAAAGCCGTCTAAGTGCAATTCCGGCAGAGGAGGCAGATAAACTAGCAACCATGACGGATAAGGCAAAGATTTTTTTATACCTCAATACAAAGATAAAAGAAGCATTGGCAGAGTTATCTAATTTTGAGGAAATTTTTAAGGAGGAAATACAGGAAGATGAAGAGGGAAACGATTGACCTTTTCAAAGATATATTCAAGGTGTTAGAACCGCCCCCGGACTTGACATTATCACAATGGGCCGATAAATACCGCCGTCTTTCCTCTGAATCGGGAAGCAAGGGAGGACGTTGGCACACGGATAAAGCACCGTGGCAGCGGGAAATAATGGACGCTATAACCGATATATCCGTTGAAAAAGTTGTAGTAATGTCTGCTGCACAAATGGGAAAAACAGACGCTTTTTTATTAAATACAATAGGGTATTATATGCACTATGACCCCTGTACAATGCTATGTATGCAGCCAACTTTGAGCCTTGCGGAAACTCTAAGCAAAGATAGGTTAATGCCAATGGTAAGGGATACCCCGGCATTAAAAGACAAAATCAATGAGAAAAGCCGGACAAGCGGAAACACGATTTTTAAAAAGTCTTTTCCGGGCGGTCGTATCACAATGACAGGGGCAAACTCCCCGACAGAACTTAGAAGCCGTCCGATTCGTGTATTGTTGGCAGATGAAATAGACGCATACCCGCCAACGGCAGGGGCAGAGGGGGACCCACTTATTTTAGCCGGAAAGCGTTTGACTACTTACTGGAATCGTAAGGAAGTAGATACAAGCACACCGACAATAAAAGGGGCAAGCCGTATAGAAATGGAGTACGAACATTCGACAATGGAAGAATGGAACGTACCGTGTCCGAGTTGCGGAGAGCTTCAGCCGTTGGAATGGGCGAACCTTAGTTACAAAGTTGACGCTGACGGGGAAGTAGAAAGCGTTACCTATGTTTGTGCGAAATGTGGGGTTATTCATTCGGAGGTAGAATGGAAAGACCATTTTAACGAGGGCAGATATATAGCGAAATACCCAAAAAGAAAAATAAGGGGTTTTCATTTCAACTCTTTAGCGTCAACTTTTTTTGGTTGGGATAAAATCGTAAAAGGTTTTATTGAAGCTGACGCAGCAGTAAAAAAAGGAAACGTGGAGTTGATGAAATCATGGGTAAACACAGAGTTAGGGCAGACGTGGGAAGAGGACGGCGAAAAGGCAAGCAAGGACGATTTATTAAAACGCCGTGAAAAGTACCATTGTGAAGTGCCGGACGAAGTGATAGCGATTACTGCAGGTATTGATACGCAAGATGACAGATTCGAGATTGAGGTTGTAGGTTGGGGCGTAGGGCATGAATCATACGGAATAATTTATAAGCGGATTTACGGCGATTTGAAACAGCAGGAAGTATGGCAGAATTTAGACGAATTTCTTTTACAGAAATTCAAAAAGGCAGATGGTACACAGTTGCGTATAATATGCGCCTGTATGGATTCGGGAGGACACTTCCCAAACAAAGTATATAAATTTTGCAAGGCAAGGACGGCGAGAAAAATATTTGCGATAAAAGGAAAAGGCGGTGCGGACCGTCCGTATATTCCGAAACCGTCAAAAAATAACAGGGAGCAGGCATATTTATTTACTTTGGGCGTGGATATAGGAAAATCCCTTTTATTACAGAGATTGCAGATAGAGGAAGAGGGTCCCGGATACTGCCACTTCCCGAAAGATGAAAACGGATATGTGCGAGGGTATGACGAAGATTACTTTAAGGGATTGACAGCAGAAAAACAGGTATTGCACTATAAAAAGGGCAGACCATATTTTGAGTGGGAACTTACAGGCGAAACAAAGAGGAATGAGCCGTTAGATTGTAGGAATTACGCACAGGCAGCAATAGAAATAACAGGCTTGACCCTCAAAGAACCGCCAAAGAAAGAAACAGGAACACAAGCACCCCCGAAAAGAACAAAAAGACGTAGGGGAAATAGAAGCGGAGGTATATCATAATGGCAGCAATAACATTACAAACGGCAAAAAAACACTTGGATATGTGGTTAGAAGCTGAAAGCGAGGTTGCAATCAATCAAGCCTATACTATTGGCGGTAAGTCGTTTACAAGGGCAGATTTGGGCGAAATACGCAAGCAAATAGAGTATTGGAGCAATAAGGTACAGGAATTAGAGAATATAGCCAAAAGAAAGGGCAGAAACAGGATTTACAGGGTCGTGCCGAGGGATTTATAAAATTTCTGAAAGATTGCCCACCATTGCCCGCTTTTTTATGATATTATATAAAATAGCAAAAGCACCAAAGGAAATACAAAGCGTTTCCGAGGTGCTATTTTTGTGCGGTTAGAAAGGAGGTTAGGGCGGTTTGAATCCGATTGACAGGGTAATAAAGGCAGTTTCCCCGGAAAAGGCGTTAAAAAGGGAAGTCGCAAGGAAACGGCTAAGTATGATAAACAGCGGATACGGCAACTATGGGGGAAATTCGGTTAAGAAATCGGTTATAGGTTGGACGCATGGGGGCGGTAGCCACAGGGAAGATATAGAGGACAATATAGACCCGTTACGCCAACGGTCAAGGGATTTGTATTATGGCGGGTCAAACAT
Organism: Petralouisia muris; assembly: GCF_004793545.1. Lineage (GTDB taxonomy): Bacteria > Bacillota > Clostridia > Lachnospirales > Lachnospiraceae > Petralouisia > Petralouisia muris. Next base: position 11,743 of record NZ_SRYA01000044.1, read on the forward strand.
TGCAACAGGTGCGGTAAAAAGGCTTAGGACAAATACGGTAGGCACAGGCTTACACCTAAAAAGCACGGTAAACGAGGAAACATTAGGCATTACGGCAGATGAAGCAAGGAAATTAGAGGAAACCATAGAAAGGGAGTTTGCACATTGGGCGAACTCTACAAATTGCGACTTGGAGCGGTTGGATAATTTCTACCAGTTGCAGCAGTTGGCTTTACTCAATGCCTTACTTAGTGGGGATTCGTTCGCACTGATGAAAACCACGAAGAGGACCGGCAGCATATACGATTTAAGGGTTGAACTTATCGAAGCTGACAGGGTAAGCACCCCGGACGGCGAAACAATCAACCCTTTATTTTGTGAGGGCGTGGAGAAGAATAAAGCCGGGGAAGTGGTAGCGTACCATATTTCAAAATTCCACCCGCTATCATTTGCGGACAGAAACCCTAGAGAGTGGGTCCGTGTGGAAGCATACGGACAAAAGACAGGCAGGAAAAATATTTTGCATATTATGAATCGGGAGCGTATCGGGCAAGTGCGGGGCGTTCCTTTTTTATCCCCTGTAATTGAAACAATAAAGCAGTTAGGGCGGTACACCGAAGCGGAAGTTGTGGCAGCAGTTGTAAGCGGACTGATTACGGTATTTATCGAAAAGGAAAGCGCAAGTGATGATTCGGCTTTTGGGGAAGTTGTGCCGGAAGAAATGCAAGTTGACGCAGAGGACGAAAACAGTATAGAACTTGCACCGGGGGCGGTTATTGACTTGGGCGAGGGGGAAAAGGCGAACATGACAACCCCAGGCAGACCCAACTCCAATTTTGACCCATTTGTAATGGCGGTTATAAAACAGATAGGGGCAGCGTTAGAAATACCGTATGAAATACTTATCATGGCATTTACTAATAATTATTCAGCGTCAAGGGCCGCTATTTTGGAGTTTTTTAAAGTAATAAAGATGTATCGGGAATGGTTTATAGCTGATTTTTGCCAACCGATTTATGAGGAGTGGCTATGTGAAGCGGTAGCGAAAGGCAGGGTACAGGCACCCGGCTTTTTTAATGACCCGATTATCAAAGACGCATACTGCTCCGCAGAATGGAATGGGCCGAGTGCCGGACAGCTTGACCCGGTAAAAGAGGTACAGGCAGCAGAATTAAGGGTACAGGGCGGGTACTCTACAAGGGAAAAAGAAGCAACGGAACTTACAGGCACAGACTTTTACAAAAATGTAAAACAGCGAAAGAGGGAAGAGGAACTGCTAAAGGAGGTAACAGGAAGTGCAAAGAAAGGATTTAATGCCGGGGATACTGGAGATAAGGAATCAGACACAGACCCCGACAAGGAAGCTGACAGACAGGACAGAGAGGAAGAAACCGAGGAATAAAGGCGAGATAAACAGGTTTTGGAATTTTGTAGCAAACAAAGAGGAAAACACGGCAGAACTCTTATTATATGGGGAAATATCGGAGTATTCATGGTATGAGGACGATATAACCCCGAAAGAGTTTAACAAAGACCTTAAAGCCGTAGGCGAGGTTGAAGAAATAACCGTCCGTATCAATTCGGGCGGTGGAGATGTGTTCGCAGCGGTAGCGATATATACACGGCTGAAAGAACACAAGGCAAATATAGCCGTGAAAATAGACGGTTGGTGTGCGAGTGCTGCCACGATTATAGCAATGGCGGGGGATTCTATCGAAATATCGGTAGGCGGTATCTTTATGATACATGACCCGGCAGCAGGGATTTTGGGATATTACAAGGCAGACGAATTAAAGAAGATTGCGGACGAACTGGAAACAATCAAACAATCTATTGTTAATTGCTACATGACCGTAACGGACAAGTCAGAGGACGAAATAAAAAACCTTATGACAGATGAAACATGGTTTACGGGGGAGGAAGCCGTGGAAGCCGGATTTTGTACCGCAGTAATGCTTACAGAGGTTGAAACGGAAGTTGAGGACGCAGAAAAGATTATTGTTAATTCTGTACCAATCAATTTAAAGGCATACCATACAGTGCCAAAAGGATTATTAGGCTATGCCAATAGCCATAATAATAAACCCAATGTAAAAAACGATAAGGAGGACGAAACAATGACATTGGAAGAGTTTAAGACTAAGCACCCGGAAGTTGCTGACGCTTACAAAAATGAAATTATGGCAACGGCAAAGACAGGGGAAGCGGACAGCACGGCAGCAGTAGACGCAGAGAGGGCAAGGATAAAGGCGATTGACGAAATCACTTTGCCGGGGTTTGAGGATTTGGCAAACAAGGCAAAGTATGAAACGCCTGTAAGTGCGGAGGCGTTTGCTATGCAGATTGTGGCAGCACAGAAAAAGGCGGGGAATAAATTTTTAAATGACCGTGAAGCAGATTTAGAGGACTCCGGCGTTAATGATGTAAACCCCGTATCAAACAAGGGCGGGGCAGATGATGAAGCGGACCCGTTCGGGAAAATCATTGATGAAATGTACCCACAGGCGAAATAAGGAGGTAATGAGAAATGGCAGCAGGAAAAGAATTGTTGGGAAGCTACACCCCTAAAATGATACACGCCGGGGATTATCCCGTTGTGACCGATTCGGGCACAGTTGCAGACAATAACACGGTTATAGAACTTATGCCCGTGACGCTTGGAACGGACGGAAAATTATCAGCCGTAACCGCTGATACCGTGGAGGATGTATACGGACTTGCAGCAGAATCAGCAGAAGCCGGGGAAGAGGTAGTTATCTATCTGACAGGGCAGTTTTTCGGGGAAGCGTTGGAAGTGCCGACAGGAACAACAGCAGCGGATTTTAAAGCACCGTTTAGAAAGTTAGGTATTTTCTTGGTGGATACCGAAAACGCAACAACACAGAAAGAATAGGAGGCTTATCAATGATACAAATTACAATGACAAGTGGAATTTATGACGAATGGAAGCCGGAACAGTATACAGATTATATGTATGACGGAAAGTGCTTTATTGTTATGAAAGGCGAACAGTGGGTAGGGATTTATAATTTAGACAGTGTTAGAAGAATTGTAATTGACAAATAGAAAAGGAGATAACAGGATATGGCAATCAGTATTTATGACCCTAGAACAATGGGGAAATTAGTAGAGCGTATGCCGAAAGTGCATACTTTCATCAGAGATACGTTTTTCCGAAACGTGGAAACATTTGATACACAGAAAATTGATGTGGACTTTAAGAAAGGAAACAGGCAGTTAGCACCTTTTGTACACAAGAAAGTAGGCGGGGAAACAATCGAAAACGAGGGTTTTCAGACAAACACATACGAACCTCCGCTTGTAGCACCAAACACGATTACAACGGTTGACGATATTTTAAAACGCACACCGGGGGAAAGTCTGTATAACGGAAAATCTCCGAACCAAAGGGCAGTAGAGAAAATGCGGAGGGATTTTGCCAAACTGGATGAAACAATAACCCGCCGTGAGGAGTGGATGTGCTGCCAGTCGTTATTTACAGGAAAAATACCAATTCTTGATAAAAAAGGCAAGGCAATACAGGAGGAAATTGATTTTCAATTTACAAACAAGGAAACACTTAAAACTGCTGATAGTTGGAAAACAAAGAAAGGCGGTAAGATTGCACAGTTAAAAGCATGGCGCAAACAAGTACAGAAAACAGGTTTTGTAAACTGTAATGTGTGCCTTATGGGTGCGGACGCACTGGAGGCGTTCCTGTCTGACGAAGAGGTACAGGCGGTGCTTGATGTAAGGCGTTTTGAGGTTGCGGTTATAGCACCTAAAGAATTGCCAAACGGTGCTACATACATTGGTACTATACATGAAATCGCAATGGATATTTACACATATAATGAATGGTATCTTGATGACTGGACAAAAAGAGATAAGCCGTTGTTGCCAGCTAATGTTGTTGCGTTACTGTCAACAGAAGCTAATTACTCAATGTACTATGGAGCGGTTGGGATTGTGGACGAAGCAGGAAAGACAATCAGCGTAGAAGAGGGTACAAGGATACCCGAACAGTGGGTAGAAAGACGCCCGGCAAGACGTTTCTTGCAGTTGTCCTCCGCTCCTATTCCTGTACCGCATGAGGTTGATTCTTGGTTTGTTGCCACTGTATGCTAAGGTAAGAAGCCTATGAAGAATTTCAAAGAAATGCTTGATAAGGACTTAGACAGCACATTTTATAACTTAGAAGAATTTGCACAGCTTAAAAGGGTTAAGTGTGACGGTATAAACAAAAAAATATCTGTCATACTTGACTCCGAAGAAACAAAGGAACGGCAGAACCTTGTTTCCGGGGATAATGCGGAGGGATTCTATGGGAAATACATTGTTGTCCGGGTGCGGTTAAGCGATATGGAAAAAGAACCCGCAAGCGGTATGAGGTTTTGGATTGATGATAACCTCTTTAAAATAACTGATGTACGGAATGAGTACAACGAACTCATTATAGGACTGGAGAGGTATGACGAATGATTGAGGTATCAGAACAGACCATAGACCGGATACACACGATACTTGCAGGCGTGGAAAAAGCAGACGAAAAAGTATTGAAACCCGCACTTGCAAGGGGGTTGATGGCAGGGAAAACGGCAGCGGGAAAAATGGTAAGGCAGACTTATCATATATCGGCGGGGGATTTTAACAGCCGTGGTTACATGAAATATCAAAACGTAACCAAAAGCGGGGACGGAATCATAGGGAGTATTGAATATTCGGGCGGTGTGATACCGCTTATTAAATTTAAAGTATCCCCTAGTACGCCAAAGAAAAAGACAACGCCGAGTGCAGCAGTATTAAAGGCAAACAGCCTTGTGAAATTCAACAGGCAGAACAATGTATTTGTGGCACAAATGAAGTCGGGGCATATAGGGGTTATGGAAAGGCAGAAAGGCACGGTATCCCCGGCAACAGGAAAAGAAAAGCTGAAAGAACTGTTATCCCCGGCAGTACCGCAGATGGTAGGCAATGAAAAGGTTATGCAGAATGTGGAAGAAAGGGTAAACGAGGTTATCAATCAGCGAATAGAGCATGAAATAGAAAGGTTGTTAAGTAAAAGCGGAGGTTGATAATGACACCATTAGACCTACTGGAAGCCTTAGAGGGATATTGCAAAGAGATAACAAAGGATATGCGGTTAGTTGCAAGAGTGACGGAAAACAGCACACAGGCAGCAGAACGCCCTCCGGCGGTATTTGTTGGCAATCTGCCTAATAAGGAATCAGAAAAGAAAGCAGCACCCTACATACTTTTAAAGTTATTGACTGGAAAAGATGATAACGAAGAAAGCGTATGCAGGGTGCGTATTATTTGCGTGACATTTTCCGAGGACAAACAGGAAAACTATATACAATGCCTAAACTTGGTAACAAAGATTAAAACTAAGCTACTGGAGGACGTTGTGATAGATAACCGTTTTTCCTGTCAAAAGCCAGTAGAATTTATCATCTATGATGATGATTTAGAAGTGTATCAGATAGGCGAGATAATGACTATTTGGGAAATGCAGCAGGTAAAAAGAGATGTAAGAAAATATTTAACATAAGGAGGCATGGCAATATGGCAGCAAAGAAAGCAGCAAGCACACAGACGGCAGCAGAAAACGCCACAATAGCCGAAAATGGCGTTAAAAATGAAAATGCGGTAAATTCTACACCTAAAGAGGAAAAAGGGCAGGAAACGGCAAATACGGAAGCCACAGAGGGAGCAGAGAACGCAGAAGAGGAAACATTTATTTATATCGGACCGACAACCCACACAGGGTTGATTGAAAACACGATTGTTAAAGGTACAAGGGAAAGCGTGGAGAAATATTTGAAAGACGCAATAGAAGAAATACCACAGATAAAAATGCTTATTGTGCCGACAGAGAGCCTTGCGGTCAATAGGGCAAAGGTAAGGCAGACAGGCACATTATTAAACAAGTATTACAATGATGTGTTAAGCCTGTTAAGAAAAGCAAAGGAGGTTTAAAAAATGGCTTATTTTCATGGAGCGAAAGCAAGCAAGCGGGGTACAAGTATTTCAACGCCAGTAACCGCAGACAGTTGCATACACCTCATTGTAGGAACTGCCCCGGCACATATGGTAAATGGCAAAGTAAACGAGCCTGTATATGTATCCTCATATACGGAAGCCGTGGAAGCTATGGGGTATAGTGACGATTGGAAAAAGTACGATATTTGCGAGGAAATTTACACAAGTTTCAAACTGTATCAGAATGGACCGATTGTAATTATCAATGTGTTAGACCCGGCAAAGCATTTAACAGGGGAAACGGACACAGAGGACATGAGGTTATCCGGGGGCGTTTTGGATTTGCCGTTAGAAGCATTGGCAGATAAGGTAGTAGTAAAAGGGTATAGCACAGAGGAAACGCTTACAGACGAATACAAAAGGGGCGTTGACTATGAATTACTGTACACTGACGAAGTATTAAGACTGGAGCGTATCGAGGGCGGGGCGATTACGTCCGATAATGCAACACTTAATATCAAGTATAACGCAGTTGACCCCTCAAAGGTAACAAAAAAGGATATTATAGGGGGATATGATATTAACACAAAGAAATCAAGCGGTTTTGAATTGGTTGATTTTATTTTCCCGAAATTCCGGGTTATACCAACGGTTTTTCTTGCACCGAACTTTTCACACGATAGCGAGGTTGCAGCAATCATGGCAGCGAAAGCCGAAAGTATCAACGGACTTTTCAAGGGAAAGGCGATTATTGATGTTGATACAACGGAAGCAACAACCTACACAGAGGCGGTAGAGTGGAAAAATAAAAATAATATCGTGCAGCCGTCTGAATTGTTAGTATGGCCCATGCTGACATTAGGGGGCAGGGTGTTCCATTATTCCACACAGTTAGCCGGACTTATGGCAAAGACGGACGCAAACGAAGATTTAGGAAAAGGAACGCCGTGTGAATCAGCAAGTAATAAAACATTGCAGATAGACGGCATGGTATTAGAGGACGGAACAGAGGTATTACTTGACCTCACAAAAGCCAATTATCTTAACTCACAGGGAATTATCACAGGGTTAAACTTTATCGGAGGTTTTGTATCGTGGGGTAATGAAACAGCCTGTTATCCGTCAAATACGGACGTTACGGACTACTTTTATTGCGTGAGCCGTATGTTTCAGTGGGTGGGAAATTCGGTTATCCTGTCAATGTGGAGCAAGGTTGACAGGGGATTAAAACCACGGTTGGTAGAATCGGTTGTACAGAGCCTTAACATTTGGCTTAACGGACTTACGGCAGAAGAGGTAATTTTAGGCGGGAGGATTGAGTTTTTAGAAGAGGAAAACCCGGTTACGGACTTGATGGCGGGCATTGCACATTTTCATATTTACCTTACCCCGCCTAGTCCGGCGAAAGAACTTGATTTTGTACTGGAGTATGACATAAGTTATCTTGAAACTTTATTTGAGTAAGGAGGCGAAAAAGAATGGGACAGGTTGACGAAACTGTTATTGGGTTTGCGGTATACGAGGACGCAACGGAATATTTAGGAATATCAGAAGCAACATTGCCGGAAATTTCTAATATCACAGAGGAAATAAGCGGGGCCGGAATCAATGGAAAATATGAAACTGCCATATTAGGGCAGATTGAAGCAATGACGCTTACGCTTAATTTCAGAACGGTAACAAGAAATGCTATAAAACTTTTCGAGCCGAGGAGGCACAATCTTGATTTGAGGGCAGCACAGCAGAATCAGGACCCGACAAAAGGCATAGTAGGAGTTACAAAAGTAAAGCATATTTTGACGGTTGTGCCTAAAAAGCTGAATCCGGGGAAATTGGCAACGGCAAGCGCAGCAGAGGTAAGCGGGGAATATGCGGTAATGTATTACGCAAGCTACATAGACGGAAAAAAGATGTTAGAAATTGACCCTTTGAATTACATTTACTATGTAAATGGGCAGGATAATCGTTGGGAAGAAATCAAAAAGGCACTTGGAAAATAGGCACGGGAAACCGTGCTTTTTCCTTGCACAAATTTAGGAGGTTAAGACAATGGAAGATATTAAGAGAGAAAACGGACAGGAAGCAGTTACAGAGGAAACAAAAGCAGAAGTGGCGGTTGTGACCGATTCGGACACAAAGGAAAAAGTGCCGGAGGGCGCATATGTGCTTACACTTGCAAGGGATTACACCTATGAGGATAAGACCTATAAAAAATTCGTGTTTGATTTTGAAAGACTTATAGGGGAGGATTTGGTAGACATTGAAACGGAAATGACGGCGGTAGGCGAATTTGCTTTATCCCCGGAAATTTCAACCTCATTCCTGTACAGGTTAGCAGCAAAGGCAGCGGGAGTAGGAAGTGACGTTATATTACATCTTCCAATCCGTGAGTTTGGAAAGGTCAAAAATAAGGCACAAAGTTTTTTAGTGTCAACGGGATACGGCGACAGAACCCAATAAAATGGTTTAAAAAAAATAGCATATTACTGTCAAGGGAAACCCATACAGGATTAGAGTTTTGGCTAAAGCAGACAATTAGGGGGTTGGATTCTTGGATTAAGACATACAACTTGGTAGTCGAAGAGCAGAAGAAAGGAGCGGGAAATGGCAACGGCTAAACAGTTTGAGTTACTTTTTCAGCTAACCGCACGGCTTGGGCCGAACTTTTCCCAATCCTTTAAAAATGCGTCACGAACCATGCAATTACTGCAGAATGATTTAAAGGGTGCAGACAAGAAACTAAAGGACGTATCAGCTTATCAGAAGCAGCAGAACGCCGTGGAAAAGAGCAGACAGCGAGTAAGTGAATTACAGGCGGAGCATGAACGGCTGACAAAGGAAATTGAGGAAACAGGGCAGGCAACGCCGGAACTTACAAGACAACTACAGGCGAATGAAAAGGCATTGCAAAAAGCACAGGACGCAACGGCGAGGGAAGAGGAAAAGCTAGAAGAATTAAGCAATACCCTCCGGGAAGCCGGAATAAATACGGACAATTTAGGGCGAGATACAAACGAACTAAGGCAGCAGTATGAGAAGCTAGAAAAGGCACAGAAGAAAGTACAGGAAATAACAGAGAAACAGGCAGCAAACAAACAGGCTATTTCAGAAACAAAAGCACAATTAGGAGGCTTGATTGGAACGGTTACGGCGGTAGGTGCTGCCATTTATGCCGGACCGGTAAAGAAAGCAGCAGAGTTTCAAGAGCAGATGTCAACCGTAAAATCCATATCTAACGCCAGTGCGGAGGATATGGCGAAACTATCCCAAAAGGCTAAGGAAATGGGTGCAACAACCGCATTTACGGCAGCAGAAGCCGGGGAAGCTATGGAATACATGGCAATGGCGGGTTGGAAAACAGGGGATATGTTAGGCGGTATTGAGGGCATTATGAACCTTGCGGCAGCGTCCGGGGAAGAATTAGGGTCGGTATCAGATATTGTAACAGACGCTTTAACGGCGTTTGGGTTATCGGCATCAGACGCAGGACATTTTTCGGACGTATTGGCACAAGCCTCCAGTAATGCAAATACTAATGTATCTATGATGGGGTCAACATTCCAAAAAGTGGCTCCGGTTGCAGGTGCGTTGGGGTATAGCGTGGAGGATATGTCATTAGGCATAGGCTTAATGGCAAACGCCAGTATAAAAGCAGAGGTGGCAGGAACTAGCCTAAAAACGGCATTGGCAAATATGGCAAAGCCGACAAAACAACAGGCTGCATACATGGATAAGTACGGAATCAGCCTTACAAAAACAGACGGTACAATGAAATCGTTTGGCGAGGTGGTGGAAAATCTTAGGGGCAGCTTAGGCGGTTTATCAGAACAGGAGCAGATTGCAGCAGCAACGGCGATTTTCGGAAAAGAAAGTTTTGCGGGTATGCTTGCTATTGTAAATGCTTCCGAACAGGATTATAACAAGCTGACCGAAGCGGTATATAATTGTGACGGTGCAGCTAAACGAATGGCAGAAACGAAACTTGACAACCTAAACGGCAGTATCACGCTTGCAAAATCAGCGTTTGACGCTTTACAGGTAGAGTTAGGGGAGTTGTTACTCCCAACACTTACAGAGGGCGTAAAGAAATTTACGGACATAATAACCGTGGTTACAACATTTGTAAGGGAAAACCCCGGAGCGGTTAAAGCGATTGCAAAAATAGTAGCCGGGTTGGTTGGACTGAAAGCCGGGGGATTGATTGCGAAACTTGGATTTTTAGAAGTTAAAGGCGGTATACTGTCAATTCAAAAGGCTTTTACCATGATTAAAGGCTTGGGGATTACGAAATACCTAAGCAGCATGGGCGGTGGATTCGGTGGAATCCTTACAAAAATATTGCCGTTGGTGGGTGTGATTGCAGCGGTAGGTGGTGCAATTTATTATGTGTCAACCCACTTAGAACAGGTACGGGGATTTATTCAAAATACCTTTGGAGATGAGGGTTTAGCCGTATTTGACAAGCTATGGAGCGTGATAACACAGGTAGGAACGGCATTAAAGGACGCATTTTTTACAAGCGGTACAGGGGTGCTTGATACGCTAAAAGAAGTTTTGCCAACGATATTAGGCACATTGCAGAATGGGTTATTGCCAATCTTGCCTATGATTGTAAACTTATTTGTGCAGATATTACCGCTTTTGGGGCAGATTGTAACGGCTATTCTGCCTGTTTTGGGAGAACTGATAAGCGCCGTTATCGTGATACTTGCACAGCTTGTAGCGGAAATTTTGCCAGTTATCGTACAACTCATATCTGCTATTTTGCCTTTGGTATTGCAGATTGTACAGGCGGTTTTACCCGTGCTTATCGACTTGATAAATACAATAGTGCCTGTACTGGTAGAGATTATACAGGCGGTTTTGCCTGTCATTATTCAGTTGATACAAACGCTTTTGCCTATTGTAATGCAGATTATAGATACTGTTTTGCCTGTATTTATAAATTTGCTTAATACGCTAGTGCCGATTTTTCAGAACATCATACAGGCTATTTTGCCAGTATTGCAGCAGCTTTTACAAGCCTTAGTGCCTGTTATTCAGTTGTTGGCAGAGGTTTTTGCAAGCGTGTTAGGGTCGGCATTGCAAAGCATAGCAAACATTGTAGGTAATGTCATGCAGATTTTTCAAGGATTGATAGACTTTATTACTGGTGTGTTTACCGGGAATTGGTCGCAGGCATGGAACGGAATCAAGAGCATTTTCAGCGGTGCAGTTGGTGGACTTGGAGAAATCATAAAAGCACCATTACGGGCGGTTGTTTCAGCCGTCAATACAGTAATCGGAGGACTAAACAAATTATCAGTGCCGGATTGGGTGCCGGGAATAGGTGGAAAAGGAATTAACATACCGCTTATACCGGGATTTGTAAACGGAACTATGAGAACGCCGGATACATTCATAGCAGGCGAGAACGGCCCCGAACTTATCACAGGGGCAGCAAACAGGAGCGTATTTACCGCAGCACAGACAGGGAAAATATTTAACAACATGGCACAGGCACAAGACCTTAACACGGCAAGCAATGTAAACGCCGGGGCGATTGGTGCGGGTACAATTACAATCCATGTAACAAACAACCCTACAGTAAATGTAAACGGTGGGGAAACAGACGGAATAAAAGAACAGTTGCAGCAGTATGACGAGGAATTTTTAGAAAAGATACGGCAGATTATTATATCTATTCTAAGAGAACAGAAAGAACAGGAGGGCAGGGTTGCTTATGCTTGATACATATATAACCATATCCGGGGATACATGGGATATTGTGGCTTACAAGGTTTACGGAAATGAAATGTATATGGATATGCTGATTAAAGCAAATATAGAGCATAAGGATACCTATATATTTCCGGCGGGGGTCGAGTTGACCCTCCCGGAAATTGATTTAGAGGTATCGGAAACATTGCCTCCGTGGAAACAGGGGGTAACGGAAAATGAGTGATAAGACGTTAGCAAGGAGAACGGCAGTAAAACTCTATTTCAAGGGTGCAGACATATCAAAGGATCTGTCAAAATACCTGTTATCCCTGTCATTCACGGATAAGGAAGAGGACGAAACGGACGATATTAGCATATCGCTTGATGATAGAGAGGGAAAATGGATTAAGGATTGGCTTAATACAAATAAAACAAAAGCAAAAGAACAGGCAGTAACAAAAAAAGGGGAGGTAAAGGTCGGGAACATTGTACAATTCAAAGGCGGACCGGTTTATATATCCTCCTCAGCAGCAGAACCGACAGTAACAAGGGGTGCAAGTAAATGTAAATGCACGATAGCAAACAGCAATGCACACCCATACCACTTAATTTCACAGGACGGAAAAAAGGTTTATGGTTGGGTCAATGCGGAAGATGTAGAGGGGGAAACAGTAACACAAAAGAAAACAACAGCAAAGAAAAACGAAAAAAGGGCGTTCAAAGGCACGGAAATACACGCTATGGTTATCCAAAAAAATCCATATACGGACGGAAAAGACAAAGTATTAGACTGCGGGGTATTTGAGATTGACAGCGTAAATTATACGGGGCCGCCACAAAAATTAACAATCAAGGCTACATCAATACCATACAAAACAAAATTAAGGCAGACAAAGTATAATAAAACATGGGAAAATACAACGCTAAAGAACATGGCGCAAAAGATAGCGAAACGAAGCAGTATGAAACTTATGTACCTGTCAAATTCTAATCCTGTATATAAACGCAGAGAGCAAAGGAATATGACAGATATAGCATTTTTGAAGCGTATGTGCAAACGTGCCGGAATCAGCCTTAAAATTACGTCAAAAACAATCGTATTGTTTGACGCAGCGGACTATGAGAAAAAAGCAGAAGTCAAAAAAATAAAGGCGGGAAAAGGAAACATACTTAGTTACAGTTTTTCTACAAAGACAGCGGATACTGCTTATTCATCATGCCACGTTGTATATACAGACCCGGACACAAAAAAGAAAATAGAAGCAACATACAAGCCGGAAAATGCAAACTCTGACGGACAGACCTTGGAAATAAAACAAAAGGTATCAAGCGTTGCGGAAGCTAAGGAATTGGCTAGAAAGTCACTAAGAGCCAAAAACAAAGGGGAAACAACGGCAGAATTTACACTAATCGGAGATGTGGATTATGTGGCAGGTATCACAGTAAGGGTATACGGATATGGGGAATTTAACGGCAAATACATAGTAGAACAGGCAACACACAGCATTACAGGCGGTTATAAGGTGCAAATAAAATTACGCAGTTGTTTGGAGGGGTATTGATGATAAATGATTTTGATGATAACGACATAAGGGAACTACAGGACATGGTACGGATTGGCATAGTAAGCAGCGTAAATAAGGAAAAAATGACGGCAAGGGTCAAGATAGAAGAACAGGGGATTGTGACAGGGGATTTAAGGATAGTACAGAATACGCCTTTTATGGTTATGGAATGGAAAGACGCAGGGGTAAAATGGAATTATGAAGCTGATTATGCACAACATGACAGGAAATTAGGAATAGGAGATAAATACAAAGAAGAATACCCGGATATTCTGCATACATGGAAAGGTACGTCAGACAGGATTATAAAGGTGTATCCGTGGATACCATATATAGGGCAATGGGTATTATGTATTTTTAAGCCGGAGGGCGAGGGTGACGGCTTTATTTTGGGAGGTATCTAATGGCGAAAAAACAGGCAGCGGTACTTAAAACAGTAAAAAGCACACAGGCAAAAAGAGTAGTGGGAACACTGCAAAATATACGCAAAATTGAAAAGAAAAAAACAGAGCAGAAAGCCGGAAAGATAGGAACGCTTGGAGATATTGTATTTACGGTATCAGAAAAAACAATACAGACGTTTGACGGATTGAAGATTGAGAGCAAGACAAATTACGCAAAACACACACGCCATAATAAAAAGCCGTTACTTGAATTTCAGTACAATGATACAGACGCAGCGAGTTTTACTATTTACCTGTCTGCATTTTTGGGAGTCAATCCTAGAAAAATGCAGGACAAAATAGACAAGTATAGAAAAAAAGGGAAAATACTCACTTTGGTTATAGGCGGTAAAAAGTACGGTACGAAATGGGTAATAACACAGCACTCTAAAGATTATGAAAAATTTGACAATAAAGGTAATTTACTGATAGCAAAAAGCAGTATTTCATTACAGGAATACCCAGAAAGGTAGGGCAGCATGACATACATAGTAGATACAACAAAGGAAAATGAAATAAACTTAGACCCGGCAACGGTATATGAAGAGGTTATACAAAACCTTTATTTCCTTTATTCGTCAACGGAATATGATATACCGCTTGACAGGGGACTTGGATTAAGCGGTGCATACATAGATAAACCGATAGACACAGCAAAAGCATTAGCAACAATAAATATTTACGATAAGACAGAGGAATACGAACCGAGGGCAGAAATCGTAAACATTGACTTTGAAGCTGATTATGAAAGAGGTATATTAAAACCAATAGTGGAGGTGGAAATCAATGACGAATACGACAACGAGGAATATACCGAGTAATTTGCCGGAGGTTGAGTTTGTAGATACTGATACAGAATCACTTGTAAACAAGCTGATAGCGGGGTATGAGGAAATCACAAAAAGGACGCTATATCCGGCAGACCCGGTTAGGGCGTTTATCCTATGGCTTGCAGATGTGATTATACAGGAAAGGGTACTAATCAATGAATCGGCAAAACAGAATTTACCACGGTATGCAGAGGGGCAATATTTAGACTCCCTTAGCGAGATATTCCACAATACACCGAGGTTAGAGCCGACAGCAGCGAAAACAACGCTTAGGTTTTATCTTACAAAAACACTGACGGAAGATTTTATCATAACGGACGCACTGGAAGTAACGGTTGACGGAGAAATAAATTTTGAAACTACAGGACATATAATTTTTAAAGCCGGGGCAGACTATGCGGACGCTCCGGCGGTGTGTACTACGGTTGGAGAGGTCGGGAACGGCTTCACACCCGGACAGGTTGACAAATTGGTATCAGATGAATTTTTGTATTTCAAAGCGGTAACAAATGTTACGGAAACAGCCGGGGGAAGTGAAGAGGAAAAAGACGCAGAATATTATAACCGCATGAGGGAAAGCGAGGAAAGTTATACAACCGCCGGGTCAAGGGGGAGTTATATTTACCATGCTAAAAGCGTATCATCACAAATTAGTGACGTATCGGCAGAGAGTCCGCAGCCGGGAGTGGTTGATATAAGGATTATGTTGCACAATGGGGAGTTGCCGGACATAGAGCTGACAGAAAAGGTACGGGAGTATTTAAGTGCGGACGATATTAGACCACTGACGGATACGGTATTAGTAGCAGCACCAGACACGGTAGAGTTTGACATAGATATAAAATATTTTGTATCAAAGGAAAAAGAAGCAAGCACAAGCGATATTAAACAGGCGGTGGCATTGGCAGTAGAAAACTACATATTATGGCAGACCTCAAAAATGGGGCGGGATATTAACCCGTCCTATTTTAATGCTATGCTTATGGAATCGGGGATAAAAAGGGTTGAAATAAACTCCCCTGTATTCACACAGATACCAAAAGGAAGCGTGGCAATAGTAAGGGAGGAAAGTGTGAACTTTGGGGGTGTGGAAGATGAATAAAATTAAAGACGCTGATTTTATGACAAAATTCCCTCCAGCACTAAAAAAAGATGAATCAATGTTTGCTTTAGGGCAGATTATAGCAGAGGAGTTACATATAACAGCCAACGAAACAAAGAAAAATATCATATACGCCAACATAGAGGAATTATCGGAAACGTGGCTTGATGTGTTGGCGTATGAGTTGCACGTTGACTGGTACGATTATGATTACCCGGTAGAAATCAAAAGGAAAATCATAAAAAACAGCATAAAGGTACACCAAAAATTAGGAACA
The DNA here is from genome assembly GCF_004793545.1 of Petralouisia muris. Taxonomy (GTDB): domain Bacteria; phylum Bacillota; class Clostridia; order Lachnospirales; family Lachnospiraceae; genus Petralouisia; species Petralouisia muris. The sequence goes on from NZ_SRYA01000044.1 coordinate 27,621, forward strand.
AAATATGCGGTGGAAACAGTGTTGCAAGACGTATACAGGACGGCAAAAGTCGTAGAATGGTTTGATTATGAGGGCGAACCATACACATTTAGGATTACAGTAAATATCGGAAACGAGGGATTGAGTGAAGATACAAGCCGTGAGATTGTGGAAAAAATGCAGTTTTACAAGAATTTACGTTCCCGTTGTGATGGTATTTTTTATATTTTGAGCGTTGAAAAAGCAATGGTTAAGGCGGTTGCCTTGCATGAGGTAGGAACAACGCTAAAAGTAAAGCCATTATTGCAGGAAAACATAAAGGTAGCAGGGGAAGTAGAACTAAGGGCCGTTATGCTTGAAAGGCTGGAATTAAAAGTAAAACCACTATTACAAAAAAGCATAAAAGCAGCAGGGCAAAACGATATAAGGGCAGCAACGCTTACAGGTACAACATTGAGAGTAAAACCGTTGCTTGATACAGAAATCACGACAGGAACTAAAAAAGCCATTACCGCCTATTTACAGGCGTTAAACAGCATAAAGGTAAAATACTATACCACAGACGCTTTAAGGACGGGAATGGAAGCAATAGGAAGCGTGAAAGCGTATCACAAAAGCAAGCTGACAATGAGCATAAGAAAGGAGCAGTAACACATGGCAAGTACATACTTTACAGTTGTGACCGATTCGGGCACAAGAAAAATGCTTGAAGCATTGGACAAAGGCGAAAAACTAAGTATTACGGAGTTTGCGGTAGGAGATGGTGGGGGGAGATTTTACACCCCGGCAATGAGCGCAAAAGAATTAAAAAACGAGGTATGGAGGGGACCGGTAAACGCCTGTTATATAAGCGAGGAATCCGAAAACCTTTTAATCATTGAATCCGTGATACCGTCAGACACAGGAGGTTTTACAATCCGTGAAATGGGGGTATTTGATAAAGACGGCACATTGATAGCAATATGCAATACCCCAGACACACAGAAAGTAAAGGTGTCAGATGGCGTTGTGCATGAACTTGATTTATCTATGGAAATAGCATTAGCCAATACGGACAGTGTGGAGTTGATTGTAGACCCTACAGTGGTAATGGCTACGAAAAAAGATATTGAGCGTTTAAGGCTAGAGGTAAAAGCACAGATTGAAGCAATAAACGCAACAACACAGGAACAGATACAGGAAGCGTTAAGTATTGCCGGGAGTTTTGAAAAAAATATGGACGGCATGAAAAGGGATATGCTTAAAATGGCAATGACAGTAGCAACGCTTACGGACGCTGACGCAATAGATTCTGAAAACGCCGTTATAGAAACATTCGCAGACAACAATGATGTAATCATGGTTAAAGGTGCGTTCGATTCTGTAAACAAGTGCGTGTATGCATAAGCCTATGAGTGTACGAACAGGGGAACGGACGCAGGGGGATTTGACAGTTATCGTAAAAGCTAAAGAAATGGTTATATATACTTTACGGATAACGAATAACGAAAAAAATTTCCCAAAGCGTTACAGGTTGTCGGTAGTGAATAAGATACAGGATAAAGCCTTTGAGATTGTCACTTGCCTAATTGAAGCAAACGAAATTTATCCGAGGACAAAAGCGGAACTACAGTACAGACAAATGCGACAACGGCAGGCTATGGCATATTGTCGTAGTCTTATGGCAACGGTTGATATTTGCAAAGAACTGTTTTCTCTTAGCAGTGATAAAGTGGCATTTTGGGCGAAATCTGTTTTTGAAGTTAGGACGCTGACGGCAGCATGGTTTAAGAAAGACGAGGAAAGATTTAAAGATAAGTTTAAGTAAATAATTTGGGGTATATTCTGTAAACGCCGAACGCTTCCAATTCCTACAATGCTCGCAATGTGAATACGGACGGCACGCTCAACAACAACAATGCGTACAATGGCAACAATGGCGTTCGCCCCGATTGGGTGGAATATGCGACAGAGTAAGCGGTCAACCGCTGAAATCAGAGGCCCACCACACAAGGAGAGTATATCCCAGTCATAGCAGCGGATAAGTGCATGACGAATAAAGGAGTGCCGACACCCTTGCCCCACATTTGGAGTAGTTGCGGTTTTGTACTCATTTGTATGCGGTGCGGATTTTTAGAAAGAGGAACAATGATAACAAGAAAAGAAAACGAATATGACGATTACGGGATACTTACGGATTTTGAAAAACTGTATCAGGCACACAGAAGTTGCAGAAAAGGAAAAAGGTGGAAAGACAGCGTAGCAACATACGATATAAGGGCATTGGAGAGTACGCTTTACCTACAGTATCTTTTGCAGACAGGGCAATACAGAATGGGTAAGTATCATTGTTTTACTGTAAACGAAAGAGGAAAAGAAAGGAACATCAAAAGCACACAGTATAAAGACAGGGTAGTACAGAAAAATCTTTGCGACAACATTTTAACGCCGAGAATTACCCCTACATTCACATGCAGTAATGGAGCAAGCCTTAAAAATAAAGGCACAGATTTTACGCTTGACTGTCTGAAAGAGGATTTAAGGCATTTTTACAAAAAACACGGTACAAGCGGATTTATCCTTGTATCTGATTTTAAAGGATATTTTGACAGTCTGCCCCATGATTTGCTGAATGAAATGTACGAAAAAGAGTTTAAGGACGAAAAGATTATCAAACTAATACGCATGATACACGCAAGTACAGGTGGGGAAGTAGGCGTACCGTTAGGGAATCAGCTATCACAGCTTGACGCACTAATGGCAGCAAGTCCGATAGACCATATGATAAAAGAACGGTTACGGATTGAGGGGCATAGTCGGTATATGGACGATTTTTATTTAATCCATGAGAGCAAAGAACACTTAAAGTATTGCCTTGAAGAAATACGGAAAAAGGCAAATGAATTAGGTTTAAGGCTTAATGATAAGAAAACAAAAATTGTGCCAGTTACAACAGGCATAAATTTTTTGGGATTTCATGTATACCTTACGGAAAGTGGAAAGATTGTTTTTAGAGTAAAGGCAAAAACAAAGAGCCACGAAAGGCAGAAACTTAGGAAACAGAAAGAAAAGGTTGAACGCCGGGAACTGACATTTGAAACGGTCAAGGAATCCTATCAAGCATGGAAAGCACACGTTAAGCGTGGGAATACCTATTATGTACTGCAGGAGATGGATTGTTATTTTTATGGCTTATTCATAAATTACTTATCCGAATCAGAAAAGGCAAGATATGAAAAGTTGAAAAAATACAGTAAACAAAGGCAAAGAAAAAAGAAGCAGAAACAGGAGGTTAAAAACAATGCCAAAATTACTAAGCAGCCTACCAGTGGGGGCGAAGGTAAAAGATACACAGACAGCCTATAACGGGAAGCCTATATTGTTTACCGTTATGGAACACAACCACACAGGGGACCCGGCGGGGTCAACAGCGTTGATTACGTCAAACATCATAACATTAAAATGTTTTGACGCTATTGAAGCAGGAAACAGTGACAGCAACCGCAAACAGTACGGAAATAACCGTTACTTGTACTCTAATATAAAACAATGGCTGAACAGCGAAAAGGCAGCAGGGCAGTGGTACGCAGCACAACATAGCGCAGACGCACCGCCAAACAATGGTAATGTATGGAGTAATAATAATGAGTATGACGGGGAAGCCGGATTTTTAACAAATTTTTCTGCACAGCTTAAAGCAACACTTATGACAGTGACAAAAAGGGTTGCAAAAAATACCGTTATAGATGGTGGCAGTTACGAAGATACAACACAGAAAATTTTCCTGTTATCCAATACGGAAGTTGGATTAGCCAATGAAAATAACATTGCAGAGGGAAGCATATATGACTTGTTCAAAACGGCGAGTAACCGCATTGCATACCCAACAGCGGAAGCAGTGGCAAAATCGGAGTATAAAAGTGGCAGTTTAGCAGTGGGCAAGCCGTGGTGGTGGTGGCTTAGAACGCCGGACGCTTCCCATTCCTACTATGCTCGCCGTGTGAATACGGACGGCACGCTCCACTACAACAATGCGTGCAATGGCGGCGGTGGCGTTCGCCCCGCTTGTGTCGTATCCTCTTCTATCCTTGTATCTGACGCAGCCGATACAGATGGGGCATATACAATAATTTGGAATGCGCCACCTGTAATTACAACGGATGGAGAAAACTTAGGAGATAAAAATGCACCGTTCGATATAGAATACACAATCACGGACACAGACAACGACAGTGTAACAGCAACCGTAAAACTGGACGAAGAAACAGTACAGACAATAGACCAGATAGTTTTGGGGCATAAATATAGCGTGAAAATATCAGCCACAAAGATAAATTCACTTGCACAGGGGCAGCACACACTAACAATCAGTGCGGTGGATACATACGGAAACAGAAGCACAAAAACGGTAACATTCAACAGGATAACATCAAGTATTGCAATAAGCGGAACGGACTCCGACATAGGGAATAAGTGGAAGCCTTTTGAAGTGACATATCAAGTCAACGATTCGGAATTTAAAAGTATCGACATAACGGAGTATATAGACGATACAGAGGTAAGGACGATAAGTGAAGCACCGCAGAGCCAAAATATAGCCTTTGACCTGTCCGGGTTTGACTTACTGGAGGACGAACAGGCACACAGGCTGACAATTAAAGCAGTCAATTCAGACGGCGCGGAGGCATACCGCTATATTGATTTTACAAAACTGTACAGGGAATTGAGTTTTGAAATAAAGCCGGTGGAAACGGACGCACCTGCAGGAAAGATTATGCTTAATATTGATTATGACAAGACAGGAAACCCGGATATTATGGTAGAGGTTACGAACTGTGCTTACAATGCGGAGGTTATTTGGGAAAATGCAACAGAAGCATTTAAGAACAAAAAAGCCTATCATTTTGCCAATACAGAATTTGACGAGGAAAAGTACGGAGTTTCTGTCCGGGTAACGGTAACGAAAAACAGTAGCACTGAAAGAGTGTATGTATTCGCTATCGGATATTGTTTTGATTAAGGAGGTGCAAAAATGGAACGAATAAAAGAAAAAAGCCTTGCGGAAAAGAGGGCGAGAGAGAATGTCATTCCGGAAATGGAGCAGTACATTACGGAACTGGAATTAAGGGACATTGAAAAAGATTTAGCAATCACAGATTTAGAATTGGCGGTTTTGGAACTGCAGCAAACGAAAGGAGAATAATACAATGGCAAAAACAGCATATTCAGCAAGATTTAAGACACTACAGGAGCGTTACAACAGGGGCGGTTGCACAAAAGAACAGCTTAGGCAGTTTGTGAGTTACCATGTAATCTCAAAGGCAGAATACAAAGAGATTACAGGCGAGGACTTTGAATGATGACCGCCCTAGAGGTGGCGGAGAGCCTAAAGGAAATTATTAAGGCGCAGTCTGAAATAATCTATGATATGGCACTAGAGATGGAACATAGCAGGGATACAGGAGGTTTTATAGCAGACAACGTAAGCATGAGGATTAAAAAGGCAGCAAAAGCCTTACAGGAAGCAAGCGAAAATTTGTAAAAAGGAAGTGCGGTTTTTACCGCACTTTTCCTTTATCAGAAAGGAGCAGAAAGATGTACATTGATTCGGCAACGATAATTACCATTGCGGGGGTGCTTGGCGCATTAACGGCGATAGGGGCCGCAGCTTACAGGGTAATAAAATGGTTTCAAGAACAGGAAAAACAGACAAAGGATATTGAGAAATTAAGGAAACAGGAAAAGAAAGATATTGAAGATATGCAGGACGAATTGTGTTTGCTTACATATGCGGTATTGGCGTGTCTGAAAGGATTAAAAGAACAGGGTTGTAACGGGCCTGTCACAGAAGCAATAGGGAAAGTGGAAAAACATATAAACCAAAAAGCACACAGGCAGGAGGAATAAGCGGAAAATGAAATATTTTATATGCGTTATCGGGGGAATCCTTTTAGGATTCTTTATTTTTTGCCTGTTATTCAGAATTGCAAATAAAAGATGGCGATTGAAAAAACAGGACAAAGGGAAGAGGGCAAAGCCTAATTTCACAAAAGCGGTATTGGTTGCCGTTTTGCTTACCTATTTTATCGGGTTGGCTATTGGTATCAAAGTTACGCTGATAGACTTTAGCCAGTTTGGGGTATTGGCAACGTACATAGCAGCACCGACAACAACGGTTATAGCGTTGTATTGTTGGAAAGCAAAGGCAGAAAACTTGGTTAAAATCAAGCAGGGATACCCGGAGGAAACAAAGGATATTTCGGTTGATTTAAACAATATAAACATTTAAGGAGGCAGCAACATGAACATCAAGGAAAGCATTGTTACTAAAAACCCATGTTACACTTGCGGTAGGACAATCACGGTACAAGGACTTATGATACATTCCGTGGGGTGTCCACAGCCGAAAGCGTCAGTATTTTTCAATAACTGGAATAAGAGCAGTGCCAATGTATGCGTACACGCCGTATTACAGGCAGACGGAACGGTACTGCAGCTTTTGCCGTGGAATCGTAGGGGGTGGCATTGCGGAAGCGGAAGCAAGGGAAGCGGAAACAATACGCATATCGGAGTGGAAACGACAGAACCGGACACAATCAAGTACACAGGCGGGAGCAGCTTTAAGGACTTTAACCCGGCAGCTACAAAGGATTTTGTGACAAAGACGTATAAAACGGCGGTAGAACTTTTTGCCTATTTGTGCAAGAAATACAACCTCAACCCAGAGAAAGACGGGGTTATTATTTCACATTCAGAGGGACATAAAAGGGGAATCGCAAGCAATCACGGAGATGTGGAGCATATTTGGAACAAATACGGCTTGACTATGGCACAATTCCGAAAGGATATTAAAAAAGCTATGAACGGCAGCACGGCAGCACAGGCCCCGGACAAGAAACAGGAAACAACGACAGGTACAGGAGGTTATTTGGTAAAGATAACCGCCGGAATTTTGAATGTGAGGAAAGGTCCGGGAACAAGTTACCCTGTATCAACACAGGTACACGCCGGGGAAGTCTATACCATTGTAGGCGAGGAAATGAACGGCAGCACAAAATGGGGCAAACTGAAAAGCGGTGCAGGATACATCAGTTTAGGTTACACGAAAAAAGTATAGGAGGGCAGTTATGGCAGTGACGGCAGCACAGATAAAGAAAGTTGTCAATGTTGCAAGCGGTATCATCTATTCACAGGAGGGCAACTATGGCAGCGTCAACAGAAACGACAATAAACACGGCATGAGTATAGGAAAATGCCAGTGGAACGCATATTGGGGCCGTGCGTTGCCCCTCTTGCAATCCATTGTAAAAAAGGATACAGAACAGGCAAAAAAGATTTTAGGCGAAAGCCTGTATAATGAGATTGCCGGGAGCAGTGCGGACGCATGGAACAAACTGGAGAGGGAAGCAACCGAAGCGGAGGCAAAGGTAATTTCTGAATTGTTGAAAACGCCACAGGGGAAAGAAGTACAGGACGATTTAGCCGAAAAGGATATAACGGCTTACGTTAAAAACGGCGTAAAAGCCGGGTTGGTATCACAAAAAGCACTTGCCTATTATGCGGATTTAGAGAATCAAGGGGGAAGTGGTGCAAGTAAAAGGATAGCCACAACCGCCGGAAATGAATCAGGGGGCGTTGAAAAGGTAGGGCTTGATAAAATACACGCCTATGCACTGAAAGATAGCGTAATGGGGCAATATGAAAGCCGTAGGGTAAAGGTATACAAGGCGGTAAAAGAAAGCAAGCTGACGGACGTACAGGAAGAAAAGGAACAGGATACCCCACAGACAGCACAGAACGCCACAAAATCGCTTGAAATTGGAGTTAGTGTAACTTTTATCGGCGGTGGCGTTTTTGTGTCCTCAATGGCGAAAACAGCAAGCACAACAAAGGAAATAATCAGTAAGTGCCGGGTAACGGCAACAAATCCCGGAAGCGCACACCCGTACCACTTAATTTCACAGGACGGAAAAGGCGTTTACGGTTGGGTAAGCGTGGAATCAATCAAGGAATTAGCCACAACCGCAGATAATGACCCTAAAACGGTATCTTGTGGGGACCGGCTGACATTTACAGGGGGACCGGTTTACAAGTCATCAACGGCAAAACAGGCAAGCACAGAAAAAGACGTTGTAAGCACCTGTAAAGTAACAGCAATCAACGAAAAAGGCGCACACCCGTACCATTTAATTTCACAGGACGGAAAAGGCGTTTACGGTTGGGTGGACAAAGAAAATGTAAAATAGACCGATTCGGACACAAAAAACGGAGGTAAAGTATGCAGATTATATCAGAATATTCATTTGCCATTATTGGCGTTTTGGGAGCATTGGCTTTTATGGTATCCCTCATTACGGAACTGTTAAAGGATATGCCGGGAATTAAGAAACTGCCTACAAAGGCGTTTGTTATCCTTGTATCCTTAGTCGTAACGGTAGCAGCATTATTGATTTATGTTGCATACGCCCATGCAATGCTATTATGGTATTATGTGGCGTTGGCGGTATTTGCAGCTTTTGTTGTGGCGTATATCGCTATGTACGGGTGGGATACATTGAAAGAGTTAAAAGACAGGTTTGTAAAATAGGATACAGGAAGAAACGGCAGACAACCCCCAACGGCTTACATCAGCTTTTGGGGGTTGTTTTTTATTTATATTCGGGATACGGAAGCAATTCAAGGGGTGTAATACCACATTCTTTAAGGGTTAGCCATTTATGGGAAATAGTGCCGTTGTCTTGCCATATCATAAAGCCTTGTTTCTTTAAATTTTCATCATGCTTGGTAAAGACGCAGCCACAGGAAACAAAGTTTTCAGCAACATATTTTTCACATTCGGAAAATTTCTCCGCTATCCGGCGTTTGTTCTCTTTTCTGACTGCTGCCCTTGCGTTCATATACTTTTCGTATCTTTCAAAATCCATAATATTTTTACCTCACTTTTTGGGATACCGCCGGGGGAATCCCCGGCAGCTTTTATATTGGTATCAGCCTATCTTTTCTACTTGGTCGGCGGTAAACAGAAAGGCTTTTGCTAAGTAATAGTGATTGTTTTCTGTACCCTCTGTATTTTCGTCCGCCTCCTCACTTTTCTTTGCCTTGTTTGTGAATTTCCAAAGGCGGGTAGTGATTCGTGCGTGTTCTCCCTTTTTTACAATGTATCCGGCACTTTTCCATGCTTGGAATGTATGTAAAGGTATCATGTGACCGCTTGAAAGTATATCCTCTATTTGTTCCTTTGTATATAACCCGTTTGCCAGTGCTTCATTGATAATAATTTCTGTATTTGTCATTTCTTTGTACCTCCGTTTTTTGTTTTTGTTTTCCTTTGATGATTTTATTATATACTTGTGCAAGTATATTTTCAACCCGGAATAGCGCACAAAAATACTTATGCAAGTATATAAATAAGTTGTGCAGATTGTATACTTGCATAAGTATAAAAAGTATGATACAATCCCAATAAGACATTTACTGATATTATCAGATGATACAGGAGGTGGAAGAATGGCGAACACAGAGGACAACAGGGCAAGCCGTACCAAAAGCAAAAACAAGTACAACGCTAAAGCATATGACAGATTTTCGGTCGTTGTGCCAAAAGGGGAAATGCAGGAAATAGACAGGGCAGCAAAAGAACAGGGATATAAGAGCCGTAACGAATTTGTGATAGCAGCAATCAATGAGAAGAGAGGGGTGCAGTAATGCTTGAAATTGCAAGAAATTTATATAATTTTATATTTGGGTTAAGAATCAAAATAAAGATAATGCCGGAAGCTGATTTTATTTCTTTGCTATTGGATAATTCGTTAAGCACGGAGCAACGGGTTTATCTGTTTTACTTTAGGTATTGTTAAAAATAGAGTTGACATGTAAGGAATATCGTACAATAATAATTTCAAAAAGTGTCGAAAAACTATTGACAATATACTTGTGCAAGTATATAATATATATTGTAACAAGGGAATGGCAGGAAAGGAGATATTGAATGGAGCAAGATGAAATGAACTTAGCAGAATTATTAAAGCAGACGGCAGAGGAAAACCAAACAAGAAAGATTTTGGAAATCTTATCAGAGTGTAAGGACTTGGACGAAGCCAAAGAAAAAATAAAAGCCTTACTGAATAAGTAAGACATAAAAGGGAACACATGAGGGGCAGATACCAAAACAATCCTGCTGACTGCCCCTTGTGTTAAAACAATAATAGCAGGATAAAACGGAAAAATCAAGTATTATAGACCGATTCGGACACAAAACCAAAGGAGGCAAATTGCTATGAAGAAAAAGTATTTTATTATTGGTGCGGTCGTTGTGGTACTTTTGGGGTATGGCTTATTGGCAAACAGCAGTAAGGACGATACACAGGAAACAGGACAGGCAACGGAACAAATAGCACAGAACAACGAAAACGAACAGAAGTTCGGGGTGGGTACTGCTAATATAGCAACCACGGAATCAGACAAAAAAGACGAAGAAACACAGCAGCCGGAAACGGAAAAACAGACCGAGGAAACAGTAGAACACAGGACAGGAGATAATATAGTAGGCATAAGCGATAAGGACATAACGGAAATACACTCAACCAATTATGACACTGTAAGAAATGATGTTACAGAAAGATGGAAATGCTTGGTTTTAGCGGAGGATAATTTTGACGTTACAGAATATGCCCTATCATGCTATAAAAATCACTTTGATTCTGACGAAACTATTTTAGCGGTTATAAACCTCACAACAAAGACCAGTACAAGCATTAGCAAGGTTGCAGGAAATCTATATGTATCAGAATATGAGTATGTGGACGGAGAAGAGCATGACGCAAAAATAATGTTTAGCGGTATGCACTTGGTTGATTATATTGTATATATAGATAATGGGGATGTAGAAAAAGTAACCGAAGAGGATTAAAAAAGCAAGACAGGGCAGCAGGGCATAAAAACCTTGCTGCCCTTTTTGTTGGAGGTGCGACTATGAGAAAATTTAAGCAAATGACACATAACGACAGGATAAAAATGGAAGCGTTGTTAAATGCCGGACATTCAAAGGCAGAAGTGGCAGAGCAATTACATTTTCACAGAAGCAATATATACCGAGAATACGATAAAGGGAAATACATACATAGAAATTCAGATTATACGGAAGAGGAACGATATAGTAGCGATTTAGGGCAGAAAGCACACGATTACGCACAAGAGGGAAAAGGCAGGGCATTAAAAATAGGGAACGACAGGGAATTAGCAGAGTATATAGAAAGCAAAATAGTAGATGATAAATTTAGCCCGGAGGCAGCACTGGCAGAGGTCAAAAGGTCGGGCATTGAATTTAAAACGACAATCAGCGTAAGGACGCTTTACAGATATATAGACAACGGAATATTTTTGAAGCTGACAAACAAAGACCTACCTATTAAGAGTAAGAAGAAAAAACACAATAAGAAAGTCAAAGTGCAGAAAAGGGCAAGTGCGGGGGAAAGTATCGAGAACAGACCAGAGGAGGTAAAGAATCGGGAAGTATTCGGGCATTGGGAAATGGATACAGTCAAGGGGCAGCGTGGGGTTACAAAATCCTGTATGCTTGTGCTGACGGAAAGAAAGACCCGTGATGAAATTGTTGTTAAGCTGAAAGACCAAACAGCAGCCTCCGTTGTTGAAGCACTGGACAGACTGGAGAGGAAATGGGGGGATATGTTTAGTAGCATATTCAGAAGCATAACCGTAGATAACGGGGTAGAGTTTGCAGATTATGAGGGTATGGAAAAATCCGTATTGAACAACGGGGAAAAACGTACCTTTGTATTTTACTGCCACCCGTACAGTAGTTGGGAACGTGGAACAAATGAAAATAATAATAGGCTTATCCGTAGGCACATACCAAAAGGGGTAGATTTTGACGATAGGACAGACGAAGAGATAGCATTTATTGAAGAATGGATAAACAATTATCCGAGGGGGATTTTTGAATACAGGACATCAGCGGAGTTATTCGAGGAAGAAATACAGAAATTGGCATAAAAATTTTTTTAGAAAAGTTGTCGCAAAACTATTGACAAAATATAGAGCGTGAAATTTTTAAAAAAAGTACTTGCAAAAAGAATAAAGTTATGATAACATTGTCTTTGTTGTTGACAATGTTACGGCTCCTTGGTCAAGCGGTTAAGACATCGCCCTTTCACGGCGGTAACACGGGTTCGATTCCCGTAGGAGTCATTTCTGTATCATATCTTTTTTGGTATTTTATGGAATATAATTCTTGACGAATATTTTAATGTTTGTTATAATATAATAAGTTAAGGCATTGGATAATAAGTCTGATGATTACTTATTTGAACATTAAATTATTTAGTTACGGCGCAGTAGCCAAGTGGTAAGGCGTGGGTCTGCAACACCCTGATTCACCGGTTCAAATCCGGTCTGCGCCTCTCAAAAAGCCCGGAAAATCACAATGTCATTAACTTAAGGAAAAGAACAATACCGGATGTCTTTACACCCATTCAT
>NZ_SRYA01000045.1 GCF_004793545.1 Petralouisia muris
TTGCGGCATTTAAGGAGGTGACTTTACATTATTTTTCGCTTTACATTAGCCCAGTAATGTTTAGCTCAACATTATTGGGCATCGATCTGCCTGAAGGCCACGGAGTATCCGTCACCCACGATCTCCCCCGCGTTTGGCCACTTCCCATTCGGAGGTCCAGGAACAGAAACGCCCTCATCCTTGACAGAGCAGACTTCTTCGAGGACGCAGCGGAAGTCCTCCCCTTTGTTGGATGAGAAGGCACCGGGGACGTTCTCCCACACGATGAACCTTGGATATTTTCCATCTGTCGCACACCTCATTTCCTTTATGATCCTTACCGCCTCGTAGAACAGGCTGGACTGCTTCCCGCCAAGCCCCGCCCGCTTTCCCGCCACCGACATATCGGTGCAGGGCGAGCCGAAGGTGATGATGTCCACCGGCTCTATTTCATTTCCGTGTATGCCGTTGATGTCGCCCAGGTGCTTCACAAACGGCAGCCGCTTCGTGGTTACCCGGATGGGGAACGGCTCTATTTCCGAGCAACTGACCGGCTGTATCCCCGCCAGCAGACCGGCCAGGCAAAAACCACCGCTGCCATCAAAAAGGGAGCAAAGTGTTAATTTTTCATCCATCCGCACCGCTCCCTTCCTCCAGGTCATCATAGGAGACGCCTGTCAGTTCCGTCAGCACATCCTCACAGGCCGCCACCGCCGCGTCCCATCCCCGGTCAAACCGCTCCGAGGCGTCACAGCCGCCAAGGGCGTGTATCCTGCGGAATATCTCAATCATCAGTGTTCTGTCCATCTGTCTCCACCTCCTTCACCAGCGCGGAGTACGGCATCTTCTCCCCTCCGCGCACCACATACACATTTTCCGAATCCCCGGTGTCCTCCACATACCTCCGCAGAATCACAGACGCATATTTCTCATCCAGCTCCATCATGCAGCAGATGCGGTTGGTCTGCTCACACGCCATCATCGTGGAGCCGCTGCCGCCGAAAGTGTCCAGCACGACGGCGTTCTCCTGGGAGGAATTGCAGATCGGGTATCCGAGCAGGTCAAGCGGCTTGGAAGTCGGATGGTTCTTGTTCCGCTTCGGCTTGTCGTAGTTCCAGATGGTGGTCTGCTTCCGGTCGGAATACCACGGGTGCTTGCCGTTCTTCAGAAAGCCGTACAGCACAGGCTCATGCTGCCACTGGTAATCCGAACGTCCAAGCACGAGGGAATTCTTCACCCATATGCACACCCCGGCAAGGTGGAACCCTGCGTCCACAAACGCTTTACGGAAATTCAGCCCCTCCGTGTCCGCATGGAACACATACGCCGCGCCGCCGTTCTCCAGGTGCGCCGCCATCTGTGAAAATGAATTGTACAGAAATGTGTAGAATTCATCCCCCTTCATGCTGTCGTTCTGGATGGAAAGCCCGCTGCCGCTCTTAAAGGATACGCCATAGGGCGGGTCCGTCACGATGAGGTTAGCCTTCTTCCCGTCCATGAGCGCCGCCACGTCCTCCGCGCTGGTGGCATCCCCGCACACCATCCTGTGCCTGCCCACCGTCCAGATATCGCCCCGCTCCACGAACGCCGCCTTCTCCAATGCGGCGGAAAGGTCGAAGCCATCATCCTTCACATCCTTCTCCCCGTCCCCGGCAAAAAGGTCGGCAAGCTCGCCTTCTTCAAAGCCCGTCAGCGACACATCAAAATCCGCGCCCTGCAGGGATTCAATCTCAATGCGGAGCAGCTCCTCATCCCATCCCGCGTCCAAAGCCATGCGGTTGTCCGCAAGGATGTAGGCTTTCTTCTGCGCTTCCGTCAGATAGTCCACAAACACACACGGGACTTCTGTGATTCCTTCCCCCTTCGCCGCCACAATCCTGCCATGCCCTGCGATGACATTAAAATCCCGGTCGATGATGACCGGGTTGATGAAGCCGAACTCCCGCAGGGACGAGCGGAGCTTCGTGAGCTGCTCTGGCGAGTGCGTCCGTGCATTATTCACATATGGCACTAATTTGGAGAGCGGCACAAGCTGCATCTCCGTTGTTGTCTTTCCCATTTTCCTCTACACTCCTTTCCTTGCACGGAGCAGCCGCTCCATCACGTCATCCTGCGGCGTGTTCCCCGAAAACTCCACCGAGCAGTTCTCCTTCACGATCTGGTAAATCTGCATCCAGCAGTAGTTGGTCTGTTTCATATAGGACTGGCTCATGGAAACATAAGGGGAAGCGATGGCGGCCCCCGTGGTCGGGTGCTTCGCAAGGAATCCAGTGGAGGAAACAATCTCCTCACACTGAATCCACCGAGACACGCTCATGGCGTACTGCTCCACCATCTGGACCGTGACCAGCTTCTCACAGCCCCTCGCTTTCAGCCAGGCATAGGTTTCGTTGTACACTTCCTCCGCCACCAGCTCCCGCCCGCTTTTCTGCGGGGACTTGAGGAAGTCCTTCACGGGCGGCACGTCCACACCCTCCAGTTCGGCGGGCTCCATCAGCACTTCCGCCGTTTTCCCCTCGCTGATCTTCTCCGTGAGCGCCTTGGGCTTGCGCCCCGCCCCCGGCCTTGCGCCGCCCCGGTTGCTGCCGTCTTTTGCCACCGTTCTCACCCCGTTTCTTTGATTTTGTTTGAAAAATGCTGCGGAATCAAACGCCGCAGCACCCTAAAAAGCCTAAGAAATACTGAAAATCAGAGCGGGGCAATCCCCCGTTTGATTTCCAGTTTTTATGCGTGACGCCCCACGCCCGTTCCCCGGCGGGTCCCTTGTGGAGATTTCACCCGCCCCTGCCGGCTGGCGGAAATCTCCACAAGGGACCCGCACATGATAATTTAACGCTTATTCCATCGGTCGCCACGCTCCGCATGAATCCTCGCATGGCAGGACTGGCACAGTGATACAAGGTTTCCCTCGTCATGCGTCCCGCCCTCTGCCAATGGCAGCTTGTGGTGTACTTCCTCCACTGGCCGCAGCAATCCCTTTTTCTGGCACTCCTCGCAGAACGGATGCTTTGCGGCGTAGCGGTCACGGATACGTTTCCACGCCCGCCCGTACCTACGGCGTACAGCCGGGTCACGGTCGTACTTCTCGTAGCGGCGGTTCTCCTGCCGTTCATGCTCCTCACAGAACCGTCCCTCTGTCAGCTTCGGACAGCCGGGGAAGGAACACGGCCTCTTCGGTTTCCTTGGCATCTGCCTCACCTCCTCACGGCATAAAGAAAGCCCCCGCAGGATTCCGTTGCTCCCGCGAAGGCCCTCTTGGCATTTTTTCACCTTATCATCATACCACGCCCAAACGGATAAATCATCTCACAAAGTGGACATTATGGTTTCCCGAACAGCAGGGTGGTCAGTTTTGCCAGGGCCCGGTTCTTCCTCCGGTATGCGGATGCCCGTTCAATCCCGAAGTAATCTGCCACGTCCTCCGCTGCGCTGCTGCCGTATTCGTTGTCCTCGCTGTAGAACGCATCCAGCACATAGCGGTCGTCCTCCGAAAGCTCCTCCCATGCCGGGACGAACCACGCCATGTATTCCATTGCCTGCCGGTACCGCTCCCGCAGGACGCTGATCTCATCCATTCCCTCCGCCATCCTGTCCTCTGCGGCATGGGGGTTGTGTGCGTGTGGCATCCCGTCAAACTGCGGGCTGCTGATCCCGCCCATTTTTTCATATGCCGCCTTTATCTCATCGTCCGTGTGTTCAATGATGAACTTCATGCTTCCGTAGTCCGTCACCGCGTCTGCCGCCGCCGACTTCTTATCCAGGTACTTCCATGCGATTCCCATAACCTGATACCTCCAAAAGAAAATTTTTACTGTTCCCGGATTGTCACTGGTTTTCATCATTTGGCTCAGATTGTCATTGATTGGCTTTTATTTTCAGGTCAGCTTTCACCGCATCGATCAGTGCGGCCTGCGTGGTGTCCTTCTCGGATAATGCCTTCATGATCCGCTCGTCTATGGTGCCTTTCGTGATGATGTGCTGCACCACCACGGTTTCCGATTCCTGCCCCTGCCGCCACAGCCTCGCCACCGTCTGCTGGTACAGTTCAAGGCTCCATGTCAGCCCGAACCATACCAGCGTGTTCCCCCCGCCCTGGAGGTTGAGGCCGTGTCCGGCGGATGCCGGGTGGATCAGTGCCACCGGGATCTCCCCGGCGTTCCATTTCCGGATGCTGCCGTCCGTGTCCAGCCTGGCATACGGGATTTTCAATTTCTGCAGCCGTTCCGTGATGCGTTCCAGGTCATGCCGGAACCAGTATGCCACAAGCACCGGCCTGCCGTATGCCGCCTCGATGATGTCCTCCAGCGCATCCAGTTTCTTTTCATGGATGGCGATGGTTTCTCCCACATCCGTGTACACCGCCCCGTCCGCCATCTGCGACAGCTTCCCGGAAAGGGACGCGGCGTTGGCGGCTGTGACCTCGCCGTCCGGTAGCTGCAGGACGAGGTCCTTTTTCAGCTCCTCGTATTTCTCCCGCTCCGTTTCGGAAAGGTACACCGTGTACCTGGAATCCACCAGTTCCGGCATCCGCAGGTGGTCGGTGGACTTCATGGAAATGGTGATATCGGATATTCTGCTGTAAATCTGCTTCTCCGCCCCCGGCAGAGGCTTGTAGGAGAACACCACCTGCCCGTTCTGCTTATCCGGCCGGAAGTAGAAGGTGCGGTACTGCCCGATGAACCGGCCAAGCCGCTCCCCCATGTCCAGCAACCGGAACTCCGCCCACAGGTCCATCAGGCCGTTACTGGAAGGCGTGCCGGTCAGCCCCACGATGCGCTTCACCTTCGGCCGGACTTTCATCAGCGCCTTGAACCGCTTCGTCTGGTGGTTCTTGAAGGAGGACAGCTCATCGATTACCACCATGTCGAAGTCAAATGGTATGTTGCTTTCGGAAATGAGCCACTGCACGTTCTCACGGTTGATGAGATAAATGTCCGCCTGTTTCTTTAATGCCGCCAGCCTCTCCGCCGCCGTTCCGACCGCCACACTGTACTTAAGCCCTGCAAGGTGGTCCCACTTTTCAATCTCCGCCGGCCAACTGAAGGAAGCTACCCTGATAGGCGCCACAACAAGCACCCTGCGGATTTCAAAGCTGTCAAACATCAGGTCGTTGACCGCCGTCAGCGTGATGCTCGTCTTGCCAAGCCCGCAGGCGAGGAATACTGCCGCCACCGGGTGTGTTTCGATATACTCCGTGGCATATCTCTGGTATTCATGTGGACTGTATCTCATTAATGATCCCTCCAATCTGCGATTCGTCATCCAGCACATACACCTTAAACCCAAGCCGCCGCAGGAGCCTGTGGCGGGAAAGCTGCAGGGGGCGGGGCTTTTCCCCCGGAGCCTTGACCTCCACGAATGCCATTTTTCCATCCGGGAGAAGTGCCAGTCTGTCAGGCACCCCATCAAAACCGGGCGATGTGAACTTTACTGCCAAGCCCCCGGCGGCCTTGACTGCCGCCCTGAATTTCTGCTCTATGGTTTTCTCTCTCATGCAGATGCCTCCAATCCCTTTATTTTTCAAGCGTTCCAGACTTTCGGGTGACGGTCGTTGACAGTCGTACCATAAAGTCCTCTATAAGTGTTTTTTTACTGAAAAAACTGCCCTAAAGGGGGTTTATACTGCGACCGTCAACGACCGTCACCCTTTTTGCCCTCAGCCCACGAAATCAGCGGTTTTCAGCCGTATCCCGATAATATACGCACCATCCTTTTTCTTCTGCTTCTTGAAGCCCGCCGTTTCCAGCGCATTGTAAAAATCTGCCGTGCTTCTGGTGTACTCCCCCGTCTGCTGGCAGTAGGCACGGTACTCCTTATACATCTCCCCGGACTTTGCCATGCTGCCCCTGTCAGCCTCGCAGCACTCATGCATGAAATGCCCAAGCCAGTCATTGTCCTCCCGGTACGATTTGATGGCTTCCCCCACGCAGGCAGGACAGGGGATATGGAAATTCCGGTCGATGGCTTTTTTTGCTCCCTCAATGATCCACGCCATGACAGCCGGGGCTGCCTCCGAAACGAGGAAATCGGCATAGTTCTTCACGTCCCCAGCGCCCTCTATCCTGGCATGGAAGGGGATCACGATCAAACGCCGCCACGTCCCAGGGTCATTCGCTCCCACCCTTGGCAGATGGTTGGTGTACAGCACGAGGGTATGGCTCGGCGTGAAGCTGAAAGGGTCTTTGTACTTTTTCTCCGCAAAAATCTCATCCGTGGAACACATCTGTTTCACCACGGAAGTGTTCAGGCGCATCCCCTCCTCCAGCTCGGCGGCTATGATGAGCCGTTTGCCCTTTGCCTCGGCAAGCTCCGGCTTCACGTTCCGCTTGCAGCCCACGGTCAGGGTGTCGGCGGACATATTCCCGCTGTAGGTGCCAAGCACACGGGCAATCGTGTTCCAGAAGGTGGATTTGCCGTTCCTTCCCTCCCCGTAGGCAATGACCAGCGACTCCATGTAGACGCGCCCCACCGCTGCCATGCCCACGATCTGCTGCACATAATCGATCAGTTCCCGGTCTTTGCAGAAAATAGTGTCCAGAGAATCCAGCCACAGACTCTCCCCTTTATCGCCGGGAGCCGCCGCCGTTATCTTCGTGATATAATCCTCCGGGCTGTGGTCACGCTTCCCCTCCAGCCCATCCGGGAGGTAATAGGTGCCGTCCGGCGTGTTCAGCAGGAACCCGTCTTTGTCAAGGTCTGACACGCTGATCTCCAGCATCGGCTTCGCCGCCTGCAGGGCGGAAACCACATACTTCATATCCCGCCGCTTCATCACGAACGCCTTGTATGCCTGGGCGGACAGATAGGCAAGGTAGGCGTCCATCTGCCCGCCGCTGATCTTCTTCTCCAGCGACTTGCCGCCGGAAGTGATGGCATCTTCCGAAATGCCCGTATCCATGAGCGCCTGTTTCGTCCGGGCGATCTCATCCTTGGCGTCCGCAAGCTGAAGGTCAAGGAACTCCTCCGCCGCTCCCACTGCCTGCTGCTTGGACTCCACCCAATACTGCCCGCAGAAACGCAGATAGTCCGTGGCCGCCGTGTACCGAAGCTCCACGCCGTATTCCCTGGTCAGAACCTTCGCCTGCCCGATGTCGGAGTAATCCCCCGGCTTCAGCGATTCCCGCCCGAACTCGTCATTGTATGCATCCGGGGCAACATACCCTTCCTGCCCCTGGACCTTTTCCGCAAAGCGGCAGGCACTCTGCCAGATCATGGCAAGTTCCGTTTCTTCTAGGGGCGGATTGCACTTTGCCGCCTCCTCCATGAAGATCTCATGCGCCTTTTCCGTAGCCCCATACCGTTTTACCACGCGCCCCGCAAAATGGGACATGGTGGCGTTCCTCTGCCCCTGCGGTATCTCCCTGCCGCCCTGCGGCTTCACGATGCAGTCAATGGTGATCTCACCCTCATGCCAGAGGATGGAATCCACCTGGGTGCCATAAATGAACCTTGCACAGTCAAGCGCCTTGGCATCAAAGAACGGGAATTTCTGCTGTATGGCTTTCTTCAGAGCGGCGCACACCTCCCCGTCTGTGACCGGGTCATGCGGGAAGTACGCATGGAACCTCGGCCTTGCGGACTTCCCCTCCTTCGGCTTCATGTTGTTCCGGCTCGGTGCCACCGCGAATGCCACATCCTTCCCGACCTTCCCTTCCAGGTCTTCCGGATGAATCCAATCCGCCGGATTATCGGAATGGGAATTGTCGCAGTCCATCACGGATGCGTCGCAGGAAAGGAAGTTATCATTCCCACGGCGGCATCCCCTGAACTCCCCGCACACATGGTCGAACGCCATGACCTCCAGGCAGTCGTCCTCGTTATCCACGACGCACTTTTTCGGGTACAGGCTGTTCTTCTCATTTCCCCTGCAGTTCGCCACATAAAATGTCATTTTCATACCCTGCATACCTCCTCGCAGCCTTCCGTGAAATAGCGGATCACCATATCCCGCTTTTCTGCCTTCTCGATCTCCGCCGCCATCCCCGTGGATATGGTGCCGCCGAATACCCACAACTGCTCACATTTCCCCAAAAGCACCATGCCCATGAACATACCGATTGCCCGCTCCGCAGGCTTTGTGTCATCCAGGAACTGCGGGAACAGCAGGTGCGGGGCGAGCGGAATCGCGCCGTTCTTCACCGCAAACCGGCTGTACCGTCTCGCCTTCTCCGTATTCTTTTCTGTGTCCCCGGCAAACGGGGAGCATATATAGACCAGCGGCCGGTATGCCCGCCTCGCCGCCCTTTCTTCCTTCCTGATCCCCGACAATGCCGCATGGCTCGTCGGGTCGCTGTATCCCTCGCTGTTGTATTTACTGATTCCCATGAAACTTACCTCCATCCTGCCCGCGGTTTTCTTTCCGGACCGTGTCCGCAGGCTTGTAAAACGGGCAGTCCCTCCCGCCAAAGTCATTGTCCTTTAAGCAGGTGCAGACGCCGCCCCTGTTTGCGAAACAGTCCTCGTGCGCCCTGCACCCCTGCATTGCCGCCCTGCTCATCCCTTCTTGCCTCCTGAAATTAGTCTGATATTATTTTCCATCCGTTTATGGAGGGTTTCCGTTTTGTTAAACTGCGCCCTCCAGTGCCGGTACGCAGCCGGCTCCTCCGAAAGTTCCTCCATTTTCTGCCTGTACATATCGCACAGGGCCTTGTATCCGTCCGCCAGCCCCCGCAGTTCCGAGAGCAGCTCCGCCCTTGTCTCGTCTGTGCAGTATGAATTGATGAGCCTTGCGGCTTTCCTCATCGCCGGCATCTTGCAGGGGAAGAACGCCTCCACAATAAGCTCCATGTATCCCGTCCCGTATTCAATCCGCAGCCGTTCCATCACACACCCCCTGCCTAATCCTTCTGGTAGAACGGACATTCGTAACCGTCTGCCCGGAGCAGTAAGCCTTTTGCCCATGGCGGCGTCCTCCCCATCTGTTCACACACAGCCCCCACGGACATCCTCCTGTCCGCCTCGATGATGATCTCATCGTGGATATGTCCGACAATCGCACAGTTTTTCAGTGTCTGCATGGCATAGCATAAGATGTCGCGGGCAATGCCCTGCACAAGGTTTTCCACAAACTTTGCACCATAGCTTTCCAGCCGCTCCCATTTCTTCGTGCCGCCCACGCCCATGTAGGTGACGGACTCCCCGCCGAAACGGTTCTCCCCGATGCGCGGCTTCACATAAGCAAGCCGCCTGCCCGACGGGAGCGTGATGAACATCATGCCGCTCTGGTAGTCAAACCGGATGCCGTGTGTTTCCGTGGGCATCCTCTTTTTGATGCATTCCTTCACGGCACGGTCCACTTCCCACCATAGCTGTACGATATTGGGGTTCGCCTCCCGCCAGCTATCCACGAGCGGCTGCAGCTCATCCTCCGTCATCCCCGCCTCCAGTGCGCCCATTGCTTTTAATGCGCCAACCGATCCGCCATAGCCGCATGACAGCGTCGCCTGCTTCCCTTTCTGCCTCAGTCCCGCATTCTCGCCATGCTTTTCCACCCTGCAGTGGAACATACGGGCGGCAGTCTCACAGTAAATGTCGCCACCCTTTTCAAACACATCCGACACCCATTTCTCCCCGGCAAGCCACGCAAGCACCCTCGCCTCTATTGCGGAAAAGTCCGCCACGATGAACTTCCTCCCGTCCTGCGGCACAAAAGCCGTGCGGATGAGCTGCGAGAGCGTATCTGGGATATCTTCATACAACATGGAGAGGGCATCGAAATCCCCGGCTTTCACAAGCTCCCGCGCCTGTGCCAGGTCCGGGATATGGTTCTGGGGCAGATTTTGAAGCTGCACCAATCTCCCAGAATTTCCAGTCACCCATACCCGCCCGTTTCTTCTTACGAGGAAAAATCCCGTAGGCGTTTCAGCGCAATAAACAATTCCACTATATTGAAACTTTCTTGGCTTCGCCTTCACTTCATGGCAGTTCTTTGGCGTAAGCCAAATATCCACAGCATAGGCATCACTCCAGTTCGGGTGTTCATCCTTTCTGTGCTTTACCTTCATTTGGGCAGCCCGGCCAGTGATATGGGCAAATGCCTGAACCATATCTGCATTCTGTTTATTGCAGGTCACATATTGAATGCTGTTCTTTGCGCTCTGATAGCCATCCCAATTTACCAGTTCATCAAAAAACACATCCGCACTCTCATCGAACAGCCATGTGTCAAAAGTTTTATTCCGAAAAATTCTCAGCCATAAAGGTACATTACGGGAATAAATCTTAAATTGGTGCCGTACACCCCGTTTTTCTCCATATACCCTGTATACAAAAGAAACATCCGCTGCCCTCAAAAGTGTCTTGCACCGTTCCACTTTCCGCAGTTTTGTAAAAGCCAGCACAACACTTCCATCTTCCGTAAAACAGCCATCTGCCTGCACCATTACCAATACACGCAATATACTGTGTTCCATTCCCGCCGTTGTCTGTCTGTATCCCGTAAATGGAATACTCGGCCGGTATTTTTCCATATTCTCCACAGTATCTATCAGCCACTCCCCTCCATACCGCCTTTTCACATACATCTTGTGGTCTGGCGTACTGATCTGGTCGATACGCTTATCACAATATTCGTACATAACCCCCTCATAAGGAAACGCAAGGGCATTTGACTTTTGAAATGACACTGTTTCTCCAGATGGATTCCAACAGGCAATCTTCCCGCCAGTCCATTCATCAAGCCGCTGCCATCCGGCATCTGTCAAAACTTCATGGTCACCCGTCAGACAGAACCGCCCCGTCCTATTGGCGCCGTAGAAGGCGAACATCCCATGCGCCCGGCTGTCCGCGCACACCGCATTCTCCATTGCCTGGTATTTCTTAACAGATGACCTGGCAAGCTGCTGCCGCAGGGCAAGCGCCTCCCCCAAAGGCTCCGGCGCAGTCTTTAACAGTTCCGCCACCGCCTTTTTATCCAGCGAATCCGTCTCCACCCCGTTCTCCGAAAGCCACTGCTTCATCTGCTGCACGGAGTTTGGGTTCTCCAGTTCCGTCAGTTCCTGCATGGCGCCTGACAGCTCTGCCTTGGAACGGCCGTCCATGGCGATTGCCTGTGTGACCATCCCCATGTCCACGCCGATACCCCGGTCGTTGATCTCCTGGTCCTGCCAGTATTCCTCCCACACAAAATCCGGCACGGGGAACTTGAAAAGCCTCTGCTGTATCTGCATCTCCGCCTCCACGTCACGGAGGTTGTATGCCTTGAACCGCTCCCATTTCTCCCTGTCATGCTCCGGCAGGTTCCGTGTCCGGCCGCCGTTCGCCTTGGTCGGCTTGCAGGGGACACAGAAATACCGTATCAGGTCTTTTCCTTCTGACAATTTCTGCTTTTCCAGCCCAAGCACTGTGCCAACATTCTCCAAAGACAGCGGAAGGCCAAGGGTGGCAGACCAGACCATGGAGCATTTCCACGATTCCGGCTCCAGCCATTCCCCAAGGTAATTTGACAAACACACCCTCTCGAACATGGCATTGAACGCCCATTTCGTGACGGACTCATCGGAAAGCGCCGCCAGTATTTCCGCAGGGATTTCCTCCCCGCAGGCAAGGTCAGCCACCTTCACATCCCCGCCATCCACGCTGTATCCGAATAATAAAATCTCAAAATTCGGCGAAGAGGAATATTTATAAACACCGCATTTGTACAAATCCACATCACTGTACGATTCAATATCAATTTCGATAGACTTCAATTCCACCAGCTCCTTTCACCGCCTTAAGGGCGGCAGGGAAAAGGCAGACGCCCCTCCCCGCCACCCGGCAGTATATCCCCGCTATGCCGTCAGGAGAGGAAATCCTCCTCGTCCCCGGCTTCATCCGCAAAGTCATCCTCCGCACGGGAACGCCCGCCAAGCGGCTCCCCGTCACGGATTTTCTGTAAATTGTTCAGCCCGCAGGCGATACCCTTATTCCCGTTGGAATTGAAGGCATAGAAATTGATGCTCGCCCTGCCGTATACGCCGCTGTACACCTCGGAATGGTCCAGGATCGGCTGCCGGTCCGCGTCCACGATTCCCGGAGCCGTGGAGCTGTTGGCATTGACGAAATACGAATCCGCATAAGCTTCATCATCCGGGCGCTCCACGTCCCCGTCACGCAGCGGGGTCTTCAAAACGGAAAGGGCAGGGACGCTCCTGCCGTTTCCCTTCAGCTTCGCCTCGCCCTCGCGGTACGCCGCCTTGATTGCTTCCTCGATCCTGGCAATGGTCTTCTTATCCGACTTCGGGATGATGAGCGACACGGAGAACTTCGGCGTGCCGCCGTTGATTGCCTTCGCTTCCCATGCGTTGCAGTAGCTCCACCGGGTGTTCGGCCCGGTGATTACTTTTGTTGGATTGTTGGCTGTGTTTGACATATGATTTTCCTCCTAAATTTCATTCAGTTTTGCATATTCGCCAAAATAACTCTTTGCCGCCTCGTTATACGCGAGGGCGGCTTCCTCTTCTGTACCGTAAAGGCCGATGTGTTTCTCCCTGCCGCCTATCATGATCCTGCTGCGCCATTTATGCTTATCCCTCATATACGAAACGCCCTTGAACCGGGATGTGCCGTTTTCCACCCGGTGCTTGCGTGTATTGAACGCATTCTGCTGGTGCGTGACAAACCGGAGGTTGCCCCTCCTGTTATCCAGCCTGTTCCCGTTAATATGGTCAACGACAAACCCCCGCGGCGGCTTTCCAAGTATTGCGTGGTGCATTTTCAGATACACCATTTTCCCATTCTCCCGGAATCCCCGCATTGCATAGCCGGCTTTGCTGCAGCTCCAGTGGTGGATGCCCAGCCTTTCATAATCCGCATCATCCACAATTGCCGCCTTCCCCTTTGCCAGCGGTATCTCCCTCACTTCTCTTCCTCACGGAAATCCTGCTCTGCCGTGTTCATTTCCGGGCGCTTATCCGTCTCAAGCACAAGGACGGGCTTGCCCTGCGGTTTCTCCACAAGGCCCTTCAAAATCTCCGCAAACTTCTTCTTGCCCAGCAGCTTCTCCATGGCCGTGATGCCTAAGAGCTTCGGCTCATACGGGTCGAAGCCAGCCTTCTTCACGGTATCCGCAACGGCATCCTCGTCCGTGTACTTCCGGTTCGACCTCCCGGCTACCACCTTGAACCCGGCATACTTCACGCCAGAGAGCGCCTGCTGCAAAGCGAACTCCTTCACATCCGCCGCCCATGCCGCCAGCTCATCCGCTTTCACGAGGATTGCCGCAATCTCGTCATCCTCCAGCGTGGCGGGCATCTCGAAGTCATACTTCGCAAGCTCCAGGTTGTATTCCGCCCGTTTCCTGCAGACCGCCTTCGCCTTGCAGAATTTGCAGTGTTCCCCGGCGCAGAACTCGCCCTCCCCGGCATAGGCCAGCTTCGCCCTCTCGGTAAGCTCACCCTCCGCCCACTGGAGAAGGTCCTCTTTCGCCATCCCATACACGCTGACGTTCTCCCGGCGCGGCTGGTAGATCGCCATGCGGACAGCGTCAATGTCATAGATGCCGTCGAACAGCTCCAGCGCGCCCAGGGCATACAGCATCATCTGTGGGTTCCCCTCTGCGGAGACCTCCACACCCTTGCCATGCTTGTAGTCGATGATATACAGCGTCCCATCCGCAATGATCACACAGTCACCGGTGCCGAAGCCTTCCTCCACATACCGTGAGAAGTCCAGCCGCTGCTCAATCAGCACCACCGGGTCCTTGCAAGTTTTCTTTGCCTCTTCCACCAACGAGAGGACATACTCCGCATATCCGCAGGCGCACTCCTCCATCTCCTCATCGTAGAACTCAAGCCCCTCCGTAGGGTCTTTAGTTTCCATCCCAAGTGACAGCTTCAGCTTGTGTTCGCCCAGGCTGTGGGCGTCGGTGCCCTGCTGCGCGTATTCGCTGCCCGTGTCCTCGTAGTTCTCACAGAGCCTTGCGGACGGCGGGCAGGCAAGCCACCGGTGGCTGGAGGATGCCGACAGTAATGCGTGTTTTCCCATCACAGCACCTCCGCTTCCGCAAGCAGCGCCGCATATTCCGCCGGGTCGATCTCCGACAGCTTATCCGCGCCGTGCTTATTCAGCAGTGCCCTCACTTCCTCCGTGTGCCCGGAGCGGGACTTCTCCGCCAGCACCGCGCGTACTTCCTCCAGCGTCAGCGGCTTTTCCTCCGGCTCCTGCTTTGCCGCCTTTGCTTCCTTCTTCGCCGTGTTCTTTGCGGTCTTCCCGGCCCTGCCCGCTTTCCCGGTTTCCTCCGGCTCCTTCGTGGTCGTCATCTCCGCCTCTGCCGCCCCACTGTCTGCCACCGCATCCGCAACGGCTTGCAGGCTGTCCGCAAGGGAACGCAGGTCCCCGATGACATCAAGCAGTAACTTCACTTTTCCCATGTACGTTTCCTCCTTCCATGACTTCACTGACTGCCAGCTCCCGGACAGAATCGCCCGGAACAATGATGGTCAGCCTCCGCTTCTCCCCAAGGAGGAAGCGCAGGAAACGCTCCCTCACGGAGATATGGCGGCAGCTCACTATCCCGCCGGATGCCGGCTCCTTTGAAACACTGATCCTCAATGTGTGTTCCATGCCCATGACCTCCATTTCCGAGGGTCTTTGCCGCACCCTCTGACATAAGCCATGGGAGGACGCACTTTCGGACGGTCAGAAAAAAGTTTTTTTCATTTTTTTCAGCGCCCTTTTTACCGCATGGCGGACTGCTGACTCATCCCTGCCTTCCTTGGCGGCTATCTCCGTGTAACTCCACCCTTCGATCACGCACCGGCGCACAAGCTCCCTCTGGCGGTCATTCAGGCAGGAAAGCAGCCGCTCCACTTCACAGTCCTCCACGGCCTCCTTCATGGTGTCTGACGCAGATGCAAAAAACCTCTGGTCCTCATACACAAAGGTTTCCAAAGACGTGTGGCGGTCCGGCCTTGTGTTCCTCCTGTCGCTCTTTTCTGCCTCTTCCACGGAAGACAGGTAAAACTGCCCGATCTCATCCGAAACATCCAGTTCCATCACCCTGCCGTCCGCATCCTTGTATTCAATTTTCATTCAGATTCCCTCCAGTCTTGAAATTTGCTTAAACAGTTTCAAGACCGGAGCGGCGGCGCGCGCACCCTGTAAGGCGGGCGGACTAAGGCGCAAAAAAAGCGCGCCTGAAAAATCCCAGGTACGCCCGTAATGAAAATCATGTATTCTTTTGTAATATGTCTGGGAATAAAATAGAAATGTGTCGAATAAAAAAAGCCCGCGGTCCCCTTGGAAGGAACTGCGGTATGTACAGATAAAATATGATATTCGTGCGCAGATGCCGGAAACCTGTTCCCAGCCCGTGCAATGGCCATAATGTCCCCTTTCGTGGGGACAGCATTTCGTTCCGGCTTCCCCGGCAGCCTGCCGGTGCCATCCGGCGGGGAAGCCCTGCGGGGACAGCCTGTCCTTTCTCTGAACAATAGAAAACACCCAGCATAACGCAGCCGTCCCGGCTGCCTTTATCGGGTGCATCGTAATCTGGCTTTTTACTGCGTTCCTCCGCCTAAAAAGGGCAGAATTTTATCATCCAAAGCCAGAAAAAGCGGGCGCACTGCAATCCACATTCATCGTGAAACGCAGCACGCCCGCCAAAATGTATGTATCGCTTTCAATTACCGTTTTTTAATGTAACGGGGAACCGCCTCCCCACACTGATATGGAACAAGGGAACCAGCCTGTCTCTGCCAGTTCCCTTTTATCGTTTGTGCTTTATGTATTCTTCTTATGCCCTCGCATCAAATCCACCCTGCACTTCCATCCCGGCAATGCCGGAATTTATCTCCTGCCTTGCCGCATGGTACGCATCATAGTAGGCAGCCTTCAAAGCCCCGTGTACCTGTGTCTCCGCCTTCGACTCCTTCTCATGCCAGCCCACGCCCGCCGTGTAGGTCAGTATCTCGTCATCGTTCCCGTCATACACATGGACGGCGGAACCCGTACCTTCCGACTGGAACTTGGCTTCATACGGCTCCCCGAACAGGAGGCGCAGCCACCTCTCGTCTGCCTCCCGTATTTTCTCCATGTCCGCCATATTTTGATTGAGTTTCCCCATCAGCGCAGACCTGTCCGGCGCGACTTTGGCGACCTCGCTTTTCCGCAGGGCGAGGAACTTATTCCCCATATAGACGTTCTGCGCCGCATCCTGTTATCCTCTCCTGGAGGGAATCGGACAGCTTCCATTCCTTTTTGGATGACGCTTTGGGGATGCCCGCATGATGGCTTTTTGCTATTCCTGTTATATTCATTTCAATCGCCTCTCACTTCTGCGTTTTCTTTCTGATAAGTATGGAAATCAGCATGGCTGCTATCCCCAAGGCAAGATAAACTGCCGCATACAGGATAAATGCTGTTTCCCCCATATCAAAGAATATCCATGTACCTATGAGGAACAGCACTGCCGAAATAACCGGAAGGCTCCATAAATGCCGGATGTCCTTTCCCGCAAATGCTCCGATTAGCACGGAATATAATGGATTGACTGCAAAAAACAGAAGAAAGCATACCGCCATTCCTGCATCGCCTTTTACGAAAGTAACCGCAAGCCACGGAAACGCCAGCATAACTACCGCCGAAGCCGCCATCCATAAAATAATGTTCTTTTTCATATGATACCTCTTCCAAAATCTGTTTTTAATTCCCCAATCTGTCGGAACATAGGGGATACCTGCCTTGTCGGGCTGTGACCTTATTGGAAAATATATTCCAAATCTTGTTACTCTCTCAATCTTCTGGCACTATTCCATTAGGGCACTCAATTCCTAAAATATCATAATACTCATTTGTAAATGAAATTTGCTCACAAGGGAATTTGCTTTGCAAATCTTTGATATACTCAAACGGGGTATCTATCAATGCTACATCCATCCCTTTGCGAATTGTATCCAAAACGCTTTTTACTTCGGGCCGAGCTTTATATTCCTGTTCTTCTGGACAATTAACAAAATCATCAAACATTTTCTTGTCCCACCAAATAATCTGTTGCAGAGTATTTGTACCACCAGTGGCGAGTATCAGCCCTAAGAAATCGCAAAAATTACGGGCAATGGGATAGACAAAGTAATCGCAACAAGTTTCTGGATTAACGCAGAAAACCATATCTCCAAAACCTTCAATAAAGCAGTAGTGTATGCCATTATCCCAACCAATAATTTCAGCTCCAATAGGTGTGCAAAAACACGGCATTCCTCCTCCAAGTTCTAAACCAATCCAACTACCGTCTATCTTCAAATTTTTATATTTTTCATAAAGCATATTCATTTAGGTTCCTCCAAAACAACACTTAATCTGCAAGAACGCTGGGGATAAATATACTGCCTAACTTCCCCTGCCACCCCTCCCTTCGCTGCTTTCCCATTCAGAGCCGCGCCCTCGCCTCCGGGCAGACCGTAGAGGCAAAGCATTATGCGCCTCTGCGGAATAAGGTGTATAGATTATACCTGTATATCCAACCCTTCCACCGTGCCAGATTTCCCAGATACCATTGACGTAATGCTCTCATCTGCAAAAATCTCATCCAGCACATCAGACGGAATCGGCTTGCCATGCGTCCAGCCGGGTACCTTTTCTTTCACGGCATTGGCTACTTTTCTTCCAATACTTATTTCCAACTGCCCTAAAGTCCATGCCGCAGCTACCCGGTCTTCCTTCTTTAATGTCTTATAATAATTGTTTTTTGCCTGAGCCATTTCTTCCCACTCTGCCTCATTGTCACCGGACATTCCATTGTATTTATAATACGCATCCTTCACGCTGTTAAAAACACGCTGCTTCATCTCATCAGATACCTTGATGATCTTCCTCGCATTGGGATTGTTGGTAACGCACATCCCTTCCACGCCATAAGAATTTTTCCTATGTCCGGTAAGCTGGTCTTCCAGCGTATTCCTGCCGCCCGCACTGGAACGCCTTGCCCCGGCGAAAGGCATATTCGTGTTTCCTTTGCCGCCGTTCATCCTTGATAAAAGCTGCCAGATTCCCTGACTGTTATTTCCTATACGCATGATAAAATTCCTCCTTCTATATGGTCAAATCCAACTGTGCGCCTTTGCCTTCTTCCTGCAGTTTCACAGGCTGGCTTGTTCCCGCCTTTATCTGTTCCATCAGTTTTTCCACGGATTCAGCCTTTGCCAGCTTCTTCTCCTTTAAGGCTTCTTCCTCTTTCTTCTTCGCACGTTTTTCCGCTATCTGTTTCTGTACCTTTTCCTTATAGACCGTACCGGGGTTCTCCATTGTGTCCTTGCTCCTGCCGACCATCCAGTAAGACACTTTCCCATTCTTGTCAATAAGGGCTCCTGCACTGAGTATCTCATCATTGTTCTCCCTTGCGAACTTCTCAATCCGCTCCGAATTGCCAGACATTTCTGCAAAAACTTTCTCATACTTCGCCGCCGCTGCCGGGTCTTTCGCCATCTTCTCCACAATACTGGAGGAAACCGCTATGTTGTTATAACCCCTGCTCCCAAGCATATAGGCATCTTCCTGTTTTCCGTTCTTGAAATCCGCAACCGTTATGTTCACATCCGGGTATTTCTCTTTCAGACTATTCAGATAAGCCTGCGAATCCCCATTGAGGGAGCTGTTCCCATTTGTCCTGTCTGCTGCATATGTGTTCGTGTAATCCGTTACTCCTGAAATTGCCATAATAATCATCCTCCTTCAAAAAATCTTACCTGCGGCCCCTCTGTCATTCAGGGCCGCCTATGCCCCCTTGCGGTAAGTCCGGGCATGATCTTCCTTACTTCAAAATGCCCGGAATGCTTATATTTTCTGATTTCCAACCACGCTTTTGCTGAATGTGCTTATGTTTTCCTCATAGGCAGTTGCCGCAAGTGCGCTTACTCCTGCGGTCTGGAATGCCGCCGCATCGTCACCGCTTTGCATTCCCCCTGCAAGAAATGCCTGTAACCTCTGCCTGCTTGCCATCTGACTTTTCAGGTAGTTCTCCTGTGCCGCCGCCTTCCTTGCCTGTGCTTTTTTGACCGCCTCCTTCTCCTGTTCCTCCATCAGTTCTTCCATCCTCTCATGGCGTTTTTCCCACCATGATTTTTCATTTCCGGCAAAATTAGAGCCGCTGCCTCCCACCGGTCCCGCATAACCGTAGCATTCTTCCGGGGATGCCCCGATAACATCATAACCAACATAGTTTGAACATCCGGTTATACCTTGAACCGAACATGCTGAACGTACCCGATTCAAAACATATTCCTCATACTCTGGATCAATTTTCATTCTTTCAAAAGCTTCTTCTTTAATTATAATTGCTCCCGATGAGTATGTAGAACGAGCCCACCCGCTAACGGGCATTTGGGATATTTCATTCATAACCCATTGCTTATACTCATCCAACGTCATTTCATCTTTGGATTTTCCACCAACTGAACTATTTGAAACTTTAGCTAAATTCGGCGGATAATTAATTACCATGTCCCCCGCCCATGCTGATGAGCCGGATTTTTCCGCCGCATTCTTTCCTTCCGCGGCTTTCTGCACCTCCTCCGCAAAATTCCCGGTTCCTGCCGCCTTTTGGCTTCTGTTTGTGTAGGCATAGGGGTTTACTCCTGCGCCGCTTACATTACTGATACTCATACCTGTCTCCTTTCCTGTAACATCACCGTTACACTGAACTCATTTTTCTTTACCCTGATATCCACATCCCCCATATATTTCTCCGCTTCCCTCTTTACATTGGAAAGCCCGATCCCATGCATGGAACCCTGCCTTCCGAAAGGCTCCTTTTCCTTTGTGGAGATTGGGAGGTTCGTATCCGCATCCATGATGATCTCCCCTTCAAACGGGTTTCTGACCTCGATCAGGAAGAACTTTCTCTTCTGCCTGCTGGAAATGAAAATGTACCTGTCGCCTTGCCGCATCTTCCCGCAGGCTTCCAGGGCGTTCTGCAGCAGGTTGTTTACAATGATGCCGATGTCATAGGCATCATACCTTTCCGATTCCGGGTAGGTAAATTCTGACCGGAACCGTATGCCCTGCTTTTCCGCTGCTTTCTGCCTGTCGTTCACGATCACGTCAGTAACGGCATTCCCTGTCTTTATGGAAAATTCAAAGGCATCCATGCTCTCATCCATTCTGGAAATGTACTGCCCCATGCTGCCATAGTCCCCGCTTTCAAGCAGCCCCTTGATATTGGTCAGATGGTTTTTCATCTCATGCTTCATCCGGCGGATGCCGTCATAGAACTGATCCACCTCCGCCATCCGCTCCTGTATTGCATGGACCTGCTGCTGTTCCACAAAATACCTTTCCTTTTCCTTCTGGAGTCCCACCATTTTCTGATAAGATATTATGGTCACCAGAATACCGGCATAAAACAGTGCGGCGGCCACAGGCACGATCCCTATCAGCACCGGGTACTGCTCATAAAGCTGTATGGACAGCTCCCCCGTGGTCACGATCAGAATCCGGAATAAAATATTGACAAACAGGATGCCCGTCACGGGCGTCAGCAGCAGATAGCACAATTCCCTTATGTGCAGTTCCATCCTGCATTTCCTGATCTGGCGTGCCACCATATACAGCAGTGCGGAAAAAAGCACAAGCTGCAGCAGTTCCACCAGACAGAAATTCAGGGCTGCATTCCGAAGTACCCGCTCTACTCCTTCCTCCCCTTTCACAAGATGCCTGCCCGTGTAGAAATTCACGCTTGCCACCGCCAGCGAACTCAGGTTTCTGATGCAGAAGAACACCACCCCCATGAACAGTGCGGTTTTCTTTTCCACCCCTAAATACTTTGCCGCCAGCGTCAGCAGGACTATTACGGAAGCCATGCAGACCAGCGCCCCCATACTGACTGCCATGTTAAAAAAATAGATGATGGAATAGGATGCAAACACAGCCAACATCTTTATGATGTCTGCCGGATGCCCCCTTTTCCGCCCCGCCATATACGGATAGAAAAATGCCGTCAGACAGCAGGCATACAGAATGACTTCAATCCCTACCGCTGTATTTTGGAACAGCGTAAAACTTGCCTCACTCAATGGCAGCCCTCCTATTTCATAAACCGCAGGTACGCTTTTACAAAATCTTCATACTTATATTTTGAGATCAGGAGCTTCTCCCCATTTGTCAGCGTTACCTCTGTTTTGTTGTATTCATCCACATAGGACAGGTTGACCAGGTAGCCTTTGTGGACACGGCAGAACTGCCCCTGCAGTTCTTCTTCCAGATCACTCATTTTTGCATAGTATTCCAAAATCCCGTTCTTCATATGGACGGCTATTTTATGGTTCTGGCTTTCCATGTAATAGATGTCGCTTAACGGTATTGTTTTTCCCGTATTCCCATACTGGACCATCAGCACCCTTTTCCCCTGCCCGGCCTGCTGCGCCGCCCTCCTAAAAATCTCGGCAAACCGCCCTTCGTCAATGGGTTTCAGCAGGTACTGGAACGCCCCCACGTCAAAGGCATCATACACATATTTTTCATAGCCCGTGACAAATATGATGATGGGCTGTTTGATATCTTCCATGCCCCTGATCCGTTTTGCCATTTCCATACCATCCATTGATGAATCCGGGCCTTTCAGCTCAATGTCAAGAAACAGCAGGTCATGATCAGCCCCCGCTAAAAAATAATCCTCCGCCGTGGCATATTCCGTGACCTCACACTCCACTCCCTGTTTCCGAACCAGCGAACAGATGTAGCTCCTTATATTTTTTTCATCATCACAGACCGCTATTTTGATTGCCTCCACCTCCTTCTTTCCTCACTTCGTGTATCGGAAAAATAAGAATATTTTTAACTCCGACAGCGTGAATAGACGATTTGACAGCGTAACTGGATTGACGCTTTTTATCCTTAATATCCCCTCTGCCGCTCTCAATATCCCCCGCAAGGCGGCGCAAATGCAAACTACCGTGTAAGCATATTAACTCTGATTCCCCCGCTTTCCAAGCGGTTTCTGCTGTCAGACTTGCCTGCGGAAAAGGCAGACCGCCGCATATGGCGGATGATGGCCATCGTGCGGCGGTTTGTCTTTTGTAGGGTTCCTTTCTTACTATTTCTCTTTGTCATATACCCAAATACTTTTAATCTGATTTTCAATTTCACTGAATGCCCATCTCCTACTGCTCCTTGCTACGCAATTAGGATCGTTTACCATAAATCCCTCGTTATCATACCCATATATGACAACATAGTGACCGGATATTGTGAAATCCCCTTTCCCCATAGCACATATGATAATTCCACCATTATCAAGTACTGCCCTCATATTATTTGCAGTGGAGCTTACGGATAAGACTTTAATGCCATACAGCTTTGGTACATCCTCCATCAAAGCCCATGATGTACCAGTTCCCTCTACATAATATCCATTTTCCGCACTGTAGGCGGCGATACTGTCCGGGGTATGTGTTTCATCCCTGGTCAGATAGAACAATACCATAGACAGACACGTTGGACCGCAGCCTGCCAGCCCAATGCAGCTACCCCCATAGGACTCATACCCCCAGCGCCTGTCCCATTGGAGGAACAGTGGAAATTCCTGCTCTCTTTCGGATGCAGTAATTCCCCCTGTCACTCCGTTCCGGTCAGGATATCCGGAAACAAAATCCGCCATTTCCGGATTATTTGCCAACGCTGCAAGCAGCTCCCCCGGATACTGGGAATGATTTTGATAAATCCCTTCTATCAGGGAGCTTGCCTGCCCCAGCTCACCCAGCCGCTGCAGGACTTCCGCTTCCGTGCGTTCTATAGGCTTGCCAACTTCCCATGTATCAATGCTGCCAATATAATCTACATCATTCAGTTTATCTGGTGGCTGCGCATCTGCGCTGGTCTGTACCCTCCCATATTGCTGTATCTCCAGCCGCTCCAATTCCATCTGCATTTCTTCCAGACGGGCATAGATATTTCTGATACAGAACACAATCACAACCAAAACCGCCACTCTGACTAATAATGATTTCCACCTTATCTGTTGTTTTTTTCTTCTGCTCTCCATCTGCTGCCTGTTCATCCTGACATTTCTGCCACCTGCTACCATCCATGTTCCTCACAATCGTATCTAATTTTCTCCGCTGTCTGTGTCGTCTGCGATTTTCCCTTTCTTTAACCGCAGGACGATATCCGCCTGCTCTGCCAGTTCCCTGCTGTGAGTAACAACAACCACACATTTTTCCTGTTCATGAGCCAGTTTCTGAAAAATAGATATAATCTCATTCGCAGTATCCTCGTCCAAATTTCCTGTCGGTTCATCCGCTAACAGGATGGGCGCCTTGCTTGCCAATGCCCTTGCAATGGCTACCCTCTGCTGTTGGCCTCCGGACAACTGCATCACATTTCTTTTCCGCTGCGCCTCATCAATGCCCATCTGCGCCAGCAATTCTTCCGCATCGGCTTTCCCACCTAACTTTACATTTTCAACCGGCGTTAAATAGTCGATCAGATTATAATTTTGAAAGACCAGAGAAACATGATCCCTTCGGTGTGCATTTAATCCCCTTTGCAGAATATCCTCTCCTGCAATACAGACAGTTCCCTCAACTGGCACATCCAGCCCCGCCAGCAAAGATAAAAGTGTTGTTTTTCCTGAACCGCTGGAACCTAAAATAGCGTACATAATGCCTTTTTTAAATTGATAATTTACATGATCCAGAATCGTCTTGTCTTTCTGCGATTTATAATAATATGAAACATCCTTTAACTCTAACATACAGCCTCCTTTAATTCATCTTGCTCAAAATTTCTTTTGGTTTCTGTACTACCACAAATATACAGGACGATGAAACCGCAGCCAAGATCACGCCCAATATAGAACAGGCAGACAGCAGGACTATTTTTCCTGTCACTTCAGTTTTAACACCCATTACCTTTGTTTCATATTCTGCCACTCCTGCACCTCCTGTCATGCCTTCTTCCGCTTCCCTCTGTTCCTCCTGTTGCTGAACTTGATAACCCACCAGATAATCTGCAACACTTTTAGATAATGAAGGTGCACATACAGTTGCCAGCGTAAAAGAAACACATCCTATCAGGATTCCTTCCAGTATCATCTGTGCTATAATGGCAGCCTTGCCTTTCCCGATTGCCAAAAATATACCTATTTCATGCACCCTGCCTTTCAGCCAGAACAGGAATACAAGAAAAATAATGACTGCGCCCGAAACGGCAACTAAGATCAGTATTATGGTACTCATTTCATCCAGATCTCCGAAATTCGCTGCCATCGTATCGCTCATCCCGGTATTGTCAAGGAAATCATAGCGTTTCCAGTCAATGTCAGCTTTCCTGATCCTCTCCTTTACCGTTTCATACTCATCTACATTCTCTACCCAGAATGTCGCATATTGATATAGCGGATCTCCCTCGCATCCCTGCGGCTTTTCCGGGAAACGCAGGTCTGTCATGATGATGTTCTCACTCCGGTAGCTGTCCCCGTACATGATGGGTGTGATTTTATGGACTGTATCATAAATCCCGACGATCTCCGCACTGTAAACCTTAGATGTTTCACGCTCTTTCCGGTCATTAAATTCCAGTTTATCCCCAACCGTCAATCCATTTAATTCTGCCAGCTCCCTTGATATGACGCATACATCTTTATCCTCTGCTGTGATCATACGTCCCTCATTTACTTCTATATTCCCATTCTGCACATCGAAATCCAGCCGCATTTCCATATTTCCCCGCAATGACACACCCAGCAGGTCTGAATGCTGGTCTACATCCGGGTCTTCAATCCGTACAAAATTTACAGGATTGACCACTATGTTCGCCGTGGTGACATTATATTCCGCAATCCCTTCCTGCCCTGCAAGTGTTTCAATATCCTCCATCTGCAGGGTTTCAAAAGAGTTATCATGCCATATCATCCAATCCCCTGATTCAAGCTGCTCTATATGCGATCCATCCACGCTCCCGTTCTGCCCGCCTAATTTTTCTATTGCCTCTGCCGTCCTGTCATGCCTGTCCGCTTCATTTTCTTCCATCCTGAAAGATGCCCCAAGCGCCTGTTTACCTTCCGTCTGCGTCTGTACATTTGCGGATTTGCACGCCCACCCGGCATAGATAAAGCAGGCTGTTACAAAAACAATGCTTAAAAGAAGAATTGTCTTTGCCCGTTTCCGAACCAGACAGCGTATACTTAACTCTAAGATGTTCATGTTATCCCTCCATTTCCGACAAGGTTTCTTTCACAGGCTTTTTCATATATGGAAAAATAGCTATCCCAGTCAATATTACAACACCAGCCAGTCCGATACATAAAACTCCTGACTGCCAGCTAAATGATAATTCCAATGCTATGCTGTTCCCCTGCATGATGGCAAGACTATTGCTAATCCGTGGTAATAAGAGCTTTGTTGCAATTCCCGCTCCCACGAATGCGACAAAATACAATATCATCTCTTCCAAAATCATTTGAGATAATATATTTCCTTTTGCTATACCCAGACTGATCAGAACAGCAATCTCCGTTTTCCGGCTGCGCATCCACATGGCAAGCAAAAGTCCTGTTATCAGACTGCCGGAAGTTACCGTCAGGGCGAAAATCAAAAACGTAATTCTGCCTGTCTGTCCGATCATCATTTTTAATTTTTGGAATGTATTATCTGTTATCCCAATCGCAGCCCTGTCCTGATACATTCTTTCCAGCACTTCCTTTGTATCCGTGAGCTGCTCAGGATCATTTACATACACTGCCACATTTAAAAAGCAAGTCCTGCCGGACAGCCTGTTCACAAAATCTGCCGTTCCATAAATCTGGTTTTCAATGCGGTTCACTGTCCGCACATTTTCGGTCTGGCTCCGTTCCATCCCCGACAGGAACAATCCGGCAACGACCGCTTCCTGCTCCCTTCCATCCACCGTTTCAAACACAATTTTATCGCCTAACTGAATTCCATTATCTTCTGCCAGAAACTGATTCACTACAATATCTTCACTTCCCTGTGGATAATTCCCCTCTGTAATCCGATAAACTTTATCCGCAAATGGGCTGTCTTTCTCCAGTTCATCGTACCCGTGAACGGTAAATGTATTTTCAGAACCTTCACTGCCTGCAACCGGGATACAGGTTGTAGAACCAACCTGCATCTCCGATATCCGGTTGAGCCAGTTTACATTGGGTTCCTCTTCAATTGCCTGCATATCTGTTTCTTCAAAAGGGTGATCCGCCTCCATGCTCTCCAATATTATTTTGCTCTCTGCATTCTTCCGAAGTTCTTCTGCCAGCCCTAAAGATACTTTCCGTATTCCCAATGTGCCTAAAACCATGCTGTTAATGACCAGAAACAGCAACAGCAATAATACAGACTTCATCTTTTTTCTCCGGATATAGCAGAGCGCTCTTTCCAAACAACCCATCCTGACCTCCTACTGCCACCTTATGATAACAACCTTGTCAGCAATCCATTGTTTATCATCCTGACTGGTGCCGAATATATTCACATCCGTTTCTTTCTTGATACTGTTTTTGTCAGTGTCCTCTCTCGAAATTTCTGTCTGCGATCCCATGCTGAAATATATAACCTGAAAAATAACATCATCCGCATAAGTTATATGAATGTTCGTTTCTTCCGATTCATATCCCGGAGCTGCAATACCTCCCTCCATTGAGCCATCCTCATTTATGATCAGTGTCCGAGGTGTTATGGTGCATCCCGCATCTGAAAAATCAACAACTCGCCCGCTTAGATTTGCCCCGTCATAAAATACACCTTCTTCGTGATTATCTGCAATCTCGCCGCTGTTTTTCGCATCAGTGTTATTCATATCTTCCTGACCGCCCTCTGCCTCATTGCTGCTGTTTTTTCCATCCGCCGCAATTTCCTCGTTATAGCCGCTCTCATTTGTCATATGCACATCTGACGGCTCCGGCTGCTCATTTTCTTTTCCTGCACATCCCGCCATGCCCATACACAAAACCACGGACAAACAAAGAACTCCTGCAGCTTTCAACATCTTTTTTCTCATCTTCCATACCTCTTTTCTTTTTATTTGGCTTTTTGCCTGTTCTATGTTTCATTGAACATATTCAAAGAATAACATCCGGCCATCCTAAAAATCTCCTATTTCATCACCCAATATTAAGTATTTTTTAGAAGATTTTTAGGAATTGTTTTGCTATACTTAGTATAGGAATCTGACGGATTGGAGGCCGCTATGAAAATTCTATTATTAGAAGATGACAAATACCTGTGTGGCAATATAAAACAGCAGCTTACAAAAGAGGGATATATCGTGGATGCCTGCAATGACGGAGAGGAAGGTTTTCTACTTGCCTTAGACCAGGGAAACAGTTATGACCTGGCTGTTATTGACCGTATGCTCCCCGTTATAGACGGCCTTGCCATCATAAAAGCAATGCGGAATAAGAAAATACAGATTCCCGTTATTATCATTACCGGGATGTCCGAATTACAGGATAAAATTGAAGGGTTAGACAATGGTGCTGATGATTACCTTACAAAACCCTTTCACATCAGCGAATTATCTGCACGAATCAGGGCATTGACCCGCAGGCCGGCTATTATGGCCAGGCAAAACTGTCTTACTTACCATGATCTTTCCCTTGACATTTCAAAAAGACAGCTTGAATGCAGAAACAATCATTTGGTACTGACACCGACAGAATT
The DNA here is from genome assembly GCF_004793545.1 of Petralouisia muris. Lineage (GTDB taxonomy): Bacteria > Bacillota > Clostridia > Lachnospirales > Lachnospiraceae > Petralouisia > Petralouisia muris. Next base: position 27,567 of record NZ_SRYA01000045.1, read on the forward strand.
CCATTTAATGGGTATCTTTCTTGAAAAGCCGGAGATCGTGCTTACGAGGGAGCAACTTATACAAAAGGTTTGGGAAACGGATGCAGACGTGGAATCAAAGAATCTGGATAACTACATCTATTTTTTACGAAAACGCCTCCGCACTGTCGGAAGTGAATGTGTCCTGGCCTCTATCTACGGCTCCGGATTTATATTGGAGGTAAAGCATGGTACAAAGCCTTAAAAGAAATCTTTATTTTTTGATGGTTGGCTCCCTCATGTTCATCTTTTCTATCGTATTCTGCCTGATGGTCCATGAAAATATAAAGGCAAAGAGGAATTCGGAACTGGCTTACTTTAACAGGATGACAACCACCCTTGTCCTACAATTAGAGCATGAATCTGATTATCAAACATGTTTAAACCTTTATGAAGAAAGGCGTGATATGTATTTTCAGCTTTCTTCTGATACCGGGCGTTCTCTTTACCAAAGTGAATATTTAGGAGACAACACTGATATTATTGATACCTTTTTAACTACATTGCTTGGTACGGAGGGCGATTTTACCTTTAGTCCATCCAGCTTGAAAGATTATTATTACAGCAGGCAGAGCGGAGCTTATACCATCGAAGCGTTAAACGGAAAAAAGTATTATTGTGTAAACTGTCTGGTTGTCACAGATTATGGCAGCATATATACAGTTACCGCAATAAAAGAAAAATCCAGCTTTGCCACATTGTTAAAACCGAAATCCGGATATTATTTCTGTATATGGTGCGGCGTCCTCGTTTCTATTATCTGCCTTTCCAAAATACTGATCAGAAAGGCTGTAAAACCCACCGAAAAAGCCATGCAGAGCCAGAAAGACTTTATCGCTGCCGTTTCCCATGAATGCAAAGCCCCATTGGCAGCGATCCTTTCCTCCGCTGAAATGATTGAATCTGTACCGAATATTCCAGATACTGTTACGGATCATGTACGGGTGATTGATGCAGAGGTATCACGAATGTCCCGGCTTATCCGTGATCTGCTCCTGCTCTCATCCATTGATGCCGGAAACTGGTCTTTCCACATGGATGAGGTCAATGTTGACACGTTATTGATAAACCTATATACAAAATTTGAACGTATCTGTAGAAAAAAGGATATACAATTACAGCTTAATATACCAGATGAATGCTGTCCGCCGCTTTATTCCGATGCAGACCGGTTAGACCAAATTATCAGTATTTTTCTTGATAATGCGGTTTCATACTCACCGCCCGAATCTGAAATTTCATTAAACGCATCTGTAAGAAAAAATGAATTGATATTTACCATCATAGATCATGGAATCGGAATCAGCGAAAAAGAGAAACCATTTATCTTTGATCGTTTCTATCAAAGTGACAAATCCCGTACCCAAAGGGAGCATTTTGGACTCGGACTTAGCATCGCAAATGATTTAGTCCATAAACTGGAAGGAAAAATTAAACTGTTTGATACGCCTGGAGGAGGATGCACTTTCAAAATATTTCTTCCCTTAAAACAGCAATAGATGGCATGGAACTACTATTCTCCAAAAATAAGAAGTACAAAATGAAAAGGGAGCCAGTACTGCTCCCTTTTCATTTTTACGCTCTCGCCCTTAATGTGCCAGCTATTTAATTTTCATATATCCCTTTCAGCGTAAACTGGTCTAAGATATGCCCGTCCATTTCCCGGTGAAGTTCATTCAGCAGAAATCCCTTTTCCAACTCCAGCATCTTATCCAAGGCATACACATGAAGTTCATATACGTGCGGCTTATCGGGCGGCGTCATCCCGCCGTAATAACAGGAAAGCTCCGTGGACTGCTCTCCGCCCTGTATGCTCGTCCAGCTATTCCTTCCCTGCACAAAGTCATCCGCCGTCTGGCTCTCATTCTCTTTGATCTCAAAACGGGTAATATTTGCCGCCAGCCAGTGTATCCATGCGAATCCCCCTGTCACCGGGTATGCGTCCTTGTCCTCCAAAACAATGGCAATCGACACCGTTTCCTGCGGCGCACCTTCCACCTTAAAGGGTAAAGAATAAGTAGGGATGCCGTTTTCATTGAACTGCGTCCCATGCCCGCCATATTGGGGCTGGATTACTCCGTTTATAATGCCGCTGCTTGTAACATTCATCTTTGATATCCTCCAATTCGATTTATGATGATATTTTAAGCGGCGGTTTCCGGACAGTAAATTACCCACTTTTTCGTGGGTACTAATCCGGAACTACTCCCTTTTCCTCCAGAATATGCCCCATGCCGTTTGCTTTCAGATAATCAATCCCTATATGCTGCATGATCCTTAATGCCTCCAGTATCTCCCTTCCCATACCATCCGTTAAGGAATATTCCACATGGAGCGGGTACCCCTCATAGGACTTTTTTTCCACAAATCCGTAATCCATCAGTTCCTTTAACTGCTCCAACAACATTTTCTGTGTAATGCCGTCTATATCCCGCTCCAGCTTCGCCAGGGATGTTGCCCCTAAACGCAGCCGCCATAAGATGATCGGTTTCCATTTCCCTTTGATCATGTCATGCACCAGTTCCAAAGGGCAGGTATATTCTGTCCTCATTTTCATAGACGATGCCCCTTTCCGTTTCCTATTACTTCGACAGAAAACCGTTCCCGCTAAAGCAAAAGCATCCACTGAATTATACCATAAATATTTTCTGTTTTTCACCCAATGTCACGAAACGACTATTTTTCGGGAGTGGAAAGCAAAAAAGAGCCATTGACAGTCCTTGCCCTCCTGCTAACATTTTTCAATTTTTCTGTATACTAACAGGTAAAACCCCATACTATCACGGAAACTCATATACAAACACGAAAACTCCGAGCGGTTTCCGTGTTTGTATCATATACCCCGTTTTCCGACAGCATTTTCCGTCAAACTGATACCCTTTTCCGCAAAAACCAACAATATCCTACCCCTTTTTACCTTTCCGCTTTATACTATCACGGAAACCCCTGACTTTTGCGTGATAGTATACTTTTGCCTGATAGTACGATATTTTCCCTAATCGCCATCCTATCAGCGGCATCAAAAAACACAAAAATAGGGGTCCACCACACACCGTGATGAACCCCACCAAGCCTTAAAACCCTTGATTTTAAGCCATTCTTCAATACTTTTGCCTGTTAGTACCAAAAATCCTATGGCATTATTTCTGAATAGCCGCCTGTGCAGAACGTAACTTTGATAGGCGTTTTTTGCTGTCACACTTATGTTGCTGTAATCCATGCTTAAGACATATGTACGAGGACTTTCGTCCTCATCTTCGTTCCCCTCCTCAATAGTTGCATTGGCATGATTTTTTCTGCCCTCAACTTTGCAAACAAGTGATTGCGTTTCATTCGGCAGGAAATTCAAATCCCAACGATACCTGCAATTATCTACGGGAATAATTTGTGAAACAAATTTATCAATTATGCTGTCATCAAGTTTGGGTTTGGAAAAGTCTAACACTTCCCCAAGTACAGCTCCTATTTTCCCTATGTCAAATTCCATGCCACCCTCGCAATCAGATTGCTCACTCATCCGTGACTTTTCTTCCATATATTTATTAAGTTCCGCTTCGGTCGTATCTTTCAGCGACTTAAATTCTTCTTTGGTAATTTCCCCATCAGCCCTCATGCTGATAAGATTATCAATCTTATTTTTTAGCCTTGCTATTTTTCCCTCTAACGCCGAAGCTGCGGCTTGATTGTTCTTGGTATCTGATTGATAATGTTCATTCAAGAGCCTATAAACCTCTAAGATTGCATTCTTACGTTCTTGCTCTGACCAGATGCCCTCGAAAATCTTCTTAGCCATAATTTCCAATTTCCAATCACCGACCATACGGATGTCACAATAGCCCTCTGTATCAAGACCATTCTTCTCTCGGAAAGCCTTGCTGCCATTATTGACTTGATTATAGCACTGATACCCGAAAACTTCATCTCCCCTCTTATTAGTTCTCCACTTGTTTTTTCGGAATGTTGAACCACAACTGCAACGTAACTTTCTAAGCCATACATCTTGTGTAGATTTCTTTCCATATGTTCTCTCACCTTTGTTTACTATCATTTTTGTTGTCCGTGCCTTGCGTATTTCGCTGCACTTATTCCAAACTTCCTCTGAAACAATCGGCTCAAAATCCCCCTTGACATACATATATGTTTCTTCATCAAGATTCTTTATCCGCTTCTGTTCCAGATAATTATTGCTGAACGATTTCAGATAACAATTATATCCTTTATATGTGGCGTTATGCAGGATGCGTCCGATTTTTGATGCAGACCAGCTCACCTGCCCATGCCCATCCTTTCTCCCAAGACGACAGAGTTCTTTTGCAATTTTGGTCTGCCCTGCGCCTTGTAAATACAAATCAAAAATCATTCTTACTGTTTCTGCCTGTTCCTCATTTATTACATAAGTGCTTCCTACACGGTCATAACCAATGATATTTCCATTTCCATATAAAACACCATTTTCACGGCTGATTTTCTGCCCCGCCCGAACACGTTCAGAAACTTTACGGCTTTCCTCTTGTGCTAATGTTGCCATTATCGTAAGTCTAAGTTCTCCGTCCCCATCCATTGTCCAAATGTTATCTTCCACAAAATAGACTTCAATTCCAAGATTTTTCAACTCCCTTGTTGTTACCAGAGTATCAACCGTGTTTCTTGCAAAACGGCAGACTTCACGAGTTACAATTAGGTCAAACTTTCCTGCCCTTGCATCTTCAAGCATCCTTAAAAATGCGGGACGTTTTTTCGCTTGTGTCCCTGTTATTCCCTCGTCGATATATTTTTGAAGGACATTCCAGTTACTGTGCCGTTCCGTCTGGTCATCGTACCACTGTAATTGATTTTCAAGAGCTGCAAGTTGAGCTTCATGCTCTGTTGAAACTCGCCCATAATATACAACCGTCCGCTCTCTGTTCTTATCTAAAAAAATATAAGGATTATGCCTAGCTGCTATATTTTGCATAATGAATTCCTCCTTGCTTTGTTTTTTATAATCGTACTAAAAATCAAGCCGCTTGTGAAATGTGCAAATTGTAGTGCTTGTAGACATTTATATATGTTTCTTTGTTTACAAGCCCTTTTTCAAAGAGAAGCTCAATTAATATGGCAGCAACATACTCTTTATCAATCTCAATTTTATCCATTCCGATGTCCTCCTTTAATGGAAACGCTGATGGCAAGAGCCTTGTCAACTCTTGCCATCGCTTCAGCGGGCATCATGCCCATATACTGTTTTAATCTTTTTTTATCTATTGTACGAATTTGTTCAAGCAAAACAATAGATTCTCTGTCAAGTCCCTCAAAGTTCTTTACTTCGGTGTGTGTCGGCAATTTTGCCTTTGTCTGTGTCCTGCCCGTGATAGCGGCAATGATGACTGTCGGGCTGTGCCTGTTGCCTATATTATTGGAAATGATAAGTACGGGTCGTGTGCCGCCCTGCTCCGAACCGACAACGGGATTAAGCTCTGCGTAGTAGATGTCGCCACGCCTGATTGTTTTTTCCATATTTTTTATAACCTCCATCTGGATTTAGGCAGGAATACCCTGCCTATGTAACAGCCAAATGCAAGGGAGTATTTAAGGTCGGGAGAGCATAAAACAAGCCCTGTTCCAATAGACCGCCCTGCATCTGGCTTTATGATAAAAGGCATTTTCTATTTGTCCCCGACATCCCGAAAATGCTGATGCGTGATTACGCAAGGGAAATCACCAAACGGTCAGCAGCGAACTGACGCCACGGGAGTTGCACCCCAACTGTCGGTCTGACAGAGCCGCCCCCATTGCCTGCGGCGGATTGGTTACCGCTCGGACTGTGGCTGGACGGGAGTATCATTGTCCTCTTTGTGGGTCTTGGCGAAATCGGGAGCTGCCCGATATTTTCAGTCGATATTTTCCGCTTGCCGTCTTTCGGCGGGTCATGGCGTACCGCTGCACACGCTTACGCTTATTACAGCCACAAAGAGAATGTATTTGGTGAATGGATATTCGGTTGTCAAAGAGCCATCCCGTTTCCGATATAAAAGAAAACTGGGCAAGAGATTTTTGCCCTCTCACCCAGTAGCCGATGGGAGAGTGCGATTTTGGACACTATCCCAAAAGTTTTTTAATTTTTTTCTTAAACCTGTTCAAACGCTTGTAAATGACTTCCTTGTTTAAACTCAATTCCACTGAAATTTCAGTGACTGAAAAGCCCTGCGTCCTCATCAGCAACGCTTGGAGAGTGAGCTTGTCCAACTGATGCAGCTCTTGATACAGCACTGCATTTTCAATGCTGTCCAAAAATTCCTCAACCGTTTTTACTTCGGGCTGTGCTGTGTCCTCTGCCACTTCCTCAAGATATGTACCCGCATCCTGCAATTTCTCATAGTACCGTCTGTCGGAATTGAATATCGCCCAATCATGGACACGGAGCTTTTCAATATCGCCCTCGCTGACACCCAAGCTCCTAAGCTGCTTTTCCTCGGCTTCTTTCCATATTCGCCATTTTCTTTCTTCTCTGGCTTTGTTGTACGCCATAATCCGTTACCTCCAATCTGAATTTTTTTGAAAATCCAGATTGAAAGGCGGAGAACGGCATCCCACGCCAGAAACAGCCCTGCGGCGTATTCCGACAAAAAACGACAAAAGAAAAACCGTAAGGGCTGTCGTGCCTTTACGGTTTATAGATATATTAGTTCTTATATGTAGAGATTTGACTTCTACTTCTTGGATAAAAAGCCCCCTTGCACTGACAAGGATTTTTTTAACAGGCTGTCCACCCATCTCCGATATGATATATATAACTGGAAATTGCTATTTGCAGGCAATAAAAATCCCTCCAAACTTAAAACAGGTTTGGAGAGTGCTTGTTAAGTCTTTCGGGCATAGCAATACCGCCCACCAAGGGCGGCGTTCCATAAGGAAGTAAAAACCAAAAGACTTTGTAAACAGCCAGTATGATTGGATTGTAGGCAAATTCAAATCATACGGAGGAATTGCAAAATGGCAAAATCAATTTTTGAGAGATTAGGCGGCGAATATGAACAGCAAGGAGATTATCTAATACCACGCTTGACTGTACCTGCTGAAGAAGACCGTTCAATAGGCATATGGGGGCGGCGGCATCTGGACTATCTGAAACAGTACCGCAAAGTTACATACACCAATCTTCTCACAAGTGGCAAACTGAACGCCTACCTCGCCGACATCAATGAACAGGCACAAGAACGCTCCCACAGGCTCATAGAGGACATGAAGCAGGCACAGGGCATAACGGAACAGCTTAAGGCAGAAAACGCTTTAGAATGGACAGGAAAAGTCAACAATATTAGCGCATATGCAAGGGAAATCGTAGAGCAGGAAATAATTTATACATAAACATATTGTTACACCACTTATAGTATGTGGTGTTTCACACATAATAAAATAGAGCCTTACGGCTCTATTTTATTATGTATTAAATTATTTTTCCAACCTCAACCCTATTAATCCAAATAAACTTATTTTCTTACATAATATGCTTATCAACAGCAAAACAATAAAACAAATCTACCGAACATCTTTCCAAAATTTCTTTTTAATATCCTTCGCTGTATAATTAAAGCTACCTCGCCGAAAAGCAAGTAATCAAAGACATTACAATTACCACAAAAAAATCTCTAAAAGAGCATAGATAACCATTGCTTCGTCTGAAAGGCGGTAAATATGCAGACTCCAAAATGGTTTTTGAAAGCGATGTTTTCTATATATTGCACAATTACACCCGCATTTTTTCTCTTGCACTAAAATATCTGATATGCTATATTATAGATAGAAATGGGAAAGCCACAGAAGCGGCTCTACCCCCGAACAATAACTTTTTACCTCATAAGAGGCAAGCCGTCACTATTGCGAGTAGTGGCGGCTATTTCTTTTTTCCCTTGTAAATCTGATAAAACAAATTAGCAAGGGCAACAATGAGTATTCCAATCTGAATTAAGTATGAAACCAGATAAGGACAAAACTCAAAAATTGTGTTTAAGACAGCAGACACAAATATGTGGAGTGAATATCTTATCTGGAGGAAACAGAAAATGGCAAAATCATTATTTGAACAGTTAGGCGGTACATATCACAAAGAAAATGGATATTTTATTCCAGATTTACGATTGCCCGCCGAAGAAGAACAGCCGATAGGCACATGGGGACAGCGGCATCTGAATTATCTGAAGCAGTACCGCAAGGTTACATACACCAATCTTCTTATAAGCGGCAAAATCAACGCCTATCTTGCTGACATCGACAGGCAGGCGCAGGAACGCTTTGAAAGGCACATTGAGGACATGAAACAGATACAAGGCATAACGGAACAACTAAAGGCTGAAAATGCCTTAGAATGGGTAGGACAGTTAGGCAACATAAGAGCTTGTGCAAGGGAGATTGTAAACAAGGAAATCATTTTTACATAAGTGGACAAAAGCGGCAGGGAGAAATCTCTGTCGCTTTTTAAATGTCGAGAATTTTGTGGATTTTGAACATAAGTGATTTTTGTGCTATGGAAAATTATGGCTATTGCAAAAATTTAAGAATGATGCTAAAATAGTTATTGACTTAAAGTCAATAACTAAATACAAAGGAGGTGCAATAACATTTGGCTAGACCTGTAAAAAAGAAACCAGAACAATGGAAAAAGGAAATACTGGATGCAGCGCAGAAACTGTTTATCTCCAAAGGGTACGAAGAAACTTCGGTTTCTGACATTATGGATATGGTAGGCGGAGCAAAAGGAATGTTTTACCGTTGTTTTCAAAGCAAAGAGGAAGTAATGTACGCATTAGGCAATCAAATGTTTTTCGAGGACAACCCATTTGAAACAGTCAAGGGGAGGGATGACTTGAACGGGCTGCAAAAAATCAGGTTGTTGCTTACACTGAATCAGTCGGACGATGAACGAAACCAGATAAATATGCAGGCAGTCCCGATTTTGAAAGACCCGCACATTTTAGCGGCGGCAGTTGCAGAAAACAGGCGTGTATTAACCCCCTTGTGGTTGGAATTGTTGGAGGAGGGAAAAAAGGACGGTTCTATCAAGACGGAATATACAAAAGAGCTTTCCGAGCTTTTGCCGCTTATCAACTTCTGGCTCATGCCCTCGGTATTCCCTGCAACAGAGGAAGAACTGTATCATAAATATCATTTTGTAAAAGAAGTGTTAGCCCATATGGGACTGCCAATTTATGATGATGATGCGACAACCTTTACAGAAAAATTTATCACTGATATTACGGAAACACCCTGCGGGCATACTTCTATGCCAGAAAATGCAGGAAAAAATAAGGAAAAAGGAGGGAATCAGCCATGACGGAAAAATTATTTACGAAAAATTTTGCGCTCCTTATTTTGGGGCAGCTAACCTCATTGTTTGGAAATTTCATATTGAAATTGGCATTGTCCATGTATGTACTGGAAGCGACTGGTTCGGCAGCCATATTTGCAGGGATATTGTCTGCTGCTACAATCCCGACCATTCTTTTGTCACCGCTTGGCGGTATCTTGGCGGACAGGGCAGACAGACGAAATATTATGGTGGCGTTAGACGCATTGACTGGTGTATCAGTTTTATGTGCGGCATTATTCTTGTCGGAAAGCAATGCCATTGCCGTAATCAGTACGTTGCTTATTATACTTTCTATTTTGGGTGCGTTTGAAACGCCTACTGTCCAGGCGTGTATTCCTACCATGTTACAAGGCGACAATATTATGAAAGGAAATGCCGTTGTAAATCAAGTGGCGTCTTTATCCTATCTGATTGCCCCTATGTTGGGCGGTGTATTATATGCCGTGTTTGGACTGAAACCCGTGATGTATGCGAGCGTTGTCTGTTTTTTTATTACTGCGCTGTTTGAATGTTTTATAAAATTGAGCTATCAGCGTATTCAAAGTCAAGGCGGTGTGCTTCAGATTGTTAAACAGGATTTTTTATCAAGTATGCAGTATATTTCAAAAGAACAGACCAGCATATCAAAGATGCTGCTCTTAACGGCATTCTCAAGGTTTTTTGTGATGGGCATTACCATAGTCGGGCTCCCCTTTCTTGTGCGGACTGTCCTCGGATTGAATGCAAAGTATTATGGGGCTGCGGAAAGTGCGTTGGCAGTCGCTACAATCTTGGGGAGCATTGCCGCAGGAGTTTTGGCAGAAAAATTGAAAATACATAAATTATCTGTCCTGCTTGCAACTCTTGGTATTTTTATTATCCCTGCCGGCATTGTTTTCCTTTTGCCAGTGAACGCTATTATAAAGTATGGCGTTACGGTTGTATCATTTTGCGGTGTGCAGGCTGTTATCAGTATATTTTCTATTTTTGCTGTTTCCCTCATACAGCAGAGGACGCCAAATCATTTAATAGGAAAAGTGATGGCTTATACATCAACGGTTACTTTGTGTGTCCAGCCCATAGGACAAATTGTGTACGGTTTTTTGTTTGACAGATTTTACAGTGCCATATATTTTGTCTTAATCCCAACTGGCATCATAGTTTGCATTGTAGGATTATCTGCAATGAGCTTCTTTAAGAATATGGAAAAGGAACAGCAGGAGGTGTCAGCATGAAGCAGGAAAAGTGGTTATTGTGTCCTGTATGCGGAAACAAGACGAGATTGAAATTGCGTGAAGATACGGTGCTTGAGAAATTCCCTTTATTTTGCCCAAAATGCAAACAGGAAACTCTTATAAATGTCCGACAAATGAATATGTCTGTTATCAGAGAGCCAGACGCAAAGACGCAGAGCCGATGAACTTGTGAAATAAAACCACAGTTTGTTGGCTCTGTTTTTGCTTATAGATATAGCAGTAATATTGTACCTAATGCTATCCATAAAGAATAATAAGCTATATAGATAAAGGTGATACGGATTTTCAAATTTGTACCACCTTTGTGTTTTATCCATATTGTTCAACAATATAATCTACTTATAATTAATCATCGTATGTACTACGTAATTTTTTCATTGATGTTCTTCCGTGAGGTTTTGTATAATTTCCGTCAATTATTTCAAATGGAATTTCTTTTCCGTTCTCAAGTGTGAGCCTTGGCCTAATTCTCGTATCAATAAAATCTGCAATACTGGTATTTTCCGCAGCACAACGGTCATATGCATATTCCTCAACCTGTGTTTCGGGATCTGCCCATGCTCGAACTTTAATCCCCTCTTTGTCCTCAACTTTTTCTACAAAATTACGTAATGAAATTTTAGCCATAATTATCCTCCCATTAATTAGTTGTTATTGAATTGTTAATAACTGATTATCAAGTATATAATAACTCCATGTCAACAGGATGTCAATAGTAAAATTCCATTATATTGTGAAGAATAATATATTATCAAAGAGCCAGACGCAGAGCCGATGAATGGAGGGTAAGATTACCACTGTTCATTGGCTCTGTTTTATTTATGAAATATTTTTAGGAGATGTTAGTTTCATGTCTTTGCAGAAAATTATCATAGGAGAAAAAAAGAATGGCATACAACAACAGACGAGAAAATAGAAATGGCTTATCTGGAAAGAAGCCGAGGAAAAAATATTGCGGGAGCATGGAGTTGATGAAAACACCATTGAACAAATCCGCACAGACGACAGGGCAGACTTTAATTCTAATAGGCGGTTTTACCATTGGACAAGCGACTTCGGCGAATATCTTGAGGGGATGGCAGACAGGGAGCGAGATACCGAGGTAAAGACTGTTTCTGATTTACTGGATGAGATTGAGGACGAAACTTTGTATCGGGCATTGCTTGCGGTGGACAGGCGTACCCTGCAAATTATCCTGCTGAAAATGCAGGGGTATTCCACAAAGGAGATTGCCCCGCTTGTGGGATTGACAACAGGGGCTATCTATGCAAGGCTAGACCATCTGCGGAAAAAACTGCGGAAGATTTTATAACCAACGAATAAAGGCAGTTTTTTGGCGGGCTATTGGGTGGGGATAAAATTTCCCCACCCAATTTAAAATTATATGAATAAAATTTCTGTCCACAGGGAATACTGAAAAGTTTGCCCAAAATCTTGACATGGGTACAGCCGCTATGATATTCTGAAATAC
>NZ_SRYA01000046.1 GCF_004793545.1 Petralouisia muris
GTTCGGTAAACTCTTGTTCTTTTTCTCTCCTCAAAAATCGCAATTTCCTATAAAGTAAAAAATGGCTCCGCCCCTTTTGTAAAAGGACGAAGCCATATCATGCATCGTTACCACCTGTTACAATGTACTTTGGCAAAACGTATCGCACATTCCGCCTGCCAGCATACCCGGTTCCCATAACGGAGGAACGAACCGTCCCTGCTTACTGTTTCTCCCTGCTGCATCATAATACAGAATGGAAGAGAGTTCAGAGGGCGACTTGGAAGTGATGTTCGGGCAGCTTCTACTGATACCGGCTCACACCCTCCCGGCTCGCTGTAAACCCTCCGGTAACTGTTGTCCCTTTCCGGAAAATTCTTTCTGTTGGAATACTGCCTTACTGTCTTCGTCATTGTCTTTTTATCTTAAAACTGTAACTCATTATAAAGCCTGATTTTCCACTTGTCAAGAATTCAACTGCACTTTGCACCACTTTTATAACATGGGACTGAATATTTGAGAATCCTCCCGTATCCGTCTGCTGTAAGCTGCGCCGCATAATCTTTCTCTTCTATCTGCATCAAAGCCCTTTGGCAGTCCGTCTCTAAATCTCCTTCTCGGGCATCTTTCACTCCTATCACAATTCCCAGGTTCCCCTCTTCGGATTTCACAAGGATATCACTGTACCCTTCTCCTGCTTCTGCATTGGAATGAATCTCCCAGTCCTCCTTACTGCATCATCTGCAGCTCTCTCATAATTTCGTCATACATTCCGGAACTCTGAAGATAATTGCCGTAAATGGTCAGGGCAATAAATAAAATCAGGCCGATGGAAGAGCAGACAATTCCTGCAATCGCCATTCCCTTAGCCGTTCCTTTCTGGATCTGCAGAATACCCAGAACAATGGACACCACCGCCAAGGGAATGCAGGTGCACCACAGACAGCAGGTAATCAGTGCCAGAATGCCGCAGACCATGGAAGCGATTCCGAATCCGGAACTGGGCTGTGTATAATTCTGCTGATAGGGCTGCTGATTGTAATTGGGCTGGCTGTAATTTCCCTGCTGCTGGGAATAATCGGGCTGGTTGTAATTTCCCTGCTGCCACTGATTATTTTCCATCTGAGGGTTATTTTTCGGTTGATTATCGTTTTCAAACATGTTATTCTCATCACTCATGAGACAATCCTCCTCTTTCCTTACTCTGCATTTCATTATAACAGACTGAAATTCGCAATACAAGGGGATTAATTTGATGACATGAAATATAATTAGAAAAGATTTCTCTTTATATTCAACGTCTCCATACGTCAAAACGCCTTTGGAAAAATCAAGTTCTTCTGTCTTCTGCCTTACTTTTTCCCGAAATACAACCACCTGCCATAAATTTCTCAACAAATTCTTTGCCAAATACAGATTATGTGTTAAAATACAATGACAATTACTGTGAAAGCCATTGCTTCCACAGTAAGGATGGCCATGCGGCCCGCTGGACTGCTGGTTTAGCAAACTAGAAATTTATTGTAGAAAGAAGGACAACTTTATGAAAATGAAACGAGAGGACATCCGTAACATTGCCATTATTGCCCATGTAGATCACGGCAAGACCACTCTGGTGGATGAGCTGTTAAAGCAAAGCGGCGTGTTCCGCGCCAACCAGGAAGTGCAGGAGCGTGTTATGGATTCCAATGATATTGAAAGAGAGCGGGGAATCACCATTCTTTCCAAAAATACCGCTGTTTTTTATAAGGATACCAAAATCAACATTATTGACACGCCGGGCCATGCGGACTTCGGCGGCGAAGTGGAACGGGTGCTGAAAATGGTAAACGGGGTGGTCCTGGTGGTGGACGCCTTTGAAGGAGCCATGCCCCAGACGAAGTTTGTACTGATGAAAGCACTTGCCTTAGACCTTCCAGTCATTGTCTGCATCAACAAAATTGACCGGCCGGAAGCAAGGCCCGAGGACGTCATTGATGAAGTGCTGGAGTTATTTATGGATCTGGACGCCTCTGACGAACAGCTGGACTGCCCCTTCCTCTACGCTTCCGCCAGGGACGGCTATGCAGTTAAGGATTTAAATGATGAGAAGAAAGATATGACCGCATTATTTGAAACCATTCTGGAATACATCCCGGCGCCGGAAGGCGACCCGGACGCCAACACCCAGGTGTTAATCAGCACCATTGACTACAATGAATATGTGGGACGCATCGGCGTCGGCAAAGTGGACAACGGCTGTCTGAAAGTTAACCAGGATGCCGTGGTTGTAAACCATCATGAACCGGACAAGCTGCAGAAGGTGCGTATCAGTAAGCTCTATGAATTTGACGGACTGAATAAAGTGGATGTAACGGAAGCAAACATCGGCTCCATCGTAGCCATTTCCGGAATTGCAGACATTCACATTGGAGACACCATCTGTGCGCCGGAAGCTCCCTGCGCCATTGATTTCCAGAAAATCTCCGAGCCTACCATTTCCATGAACTTTATAGTAAACGACAGCCCTCTTGCCGGACAGGAAGGAAAGTTTGTCACCTCCCGTCACATCAGGGATCGGCTGTTTCGGGAACTGAACACAGACGTTTCTCTGCGGGTAGAAGAGACTGACAGCCCGGACAGTCTGAAGGTTTCCGGACGGGGAGAGCTGCATCTGTCTGTCTTGATCGAAAATATGCGAAGAGAAGGCTATGAATTCGCCGTAAGCAAAGCGGAAGTCCTCTATCACAAGGACGAAAACGGCAAAAAATTGGAGCCCATGGAACTGGCCTATGTGGATGTGCCGGACGAATATACCGGAGCCGTCATTGAGAAATTAAGCCAGCGCAAAGGAGAACTGCAGAATATGGGGCCCATCAGCGGAGGCTACACAAGATTGGAATTCAGTATTCCTTCCCGGGGCCTCATCGGATATCGCAGCGAATTTCTCACAGACACCAGAGGAAATGGCATTATCAACACTATTTTCAATGGCTATGAGCCTTACAAGGGTGACATTGCCTATCGGAAACAAGGCTCTCTTATTGCTTTTGAATCCGGAGAATCCGTAACTTACGGACTGTTCAGCGCCCAGGATCGGGGAACGCTCTTTATCGGGCCCGGGGAAAAGGTATACGCCGGCATGGTAATCGGCCAGAGCGCCAAACCGGAAGACATTGAACTGAATGTCTGCAAGAAAAAGCATTTAACCAACACCCGATCCTCCAGCGCAGACGAAGCCCTGACTTTGACCCCGCCTAGAATCTTAAGTCTGGAGCAAGCGCTGGAATTCATTGAAACTGACGAGCTTTTGGAGGTTACCCCCAAAAGTCTGCGCATCCGCAAACGGATTCTGGATCCTACCTTACGGAAAAGAGCCACTATAAAAAAATAAGAACGGCCCTTCCAACACATATGAAATGCTCACCATAGAATCGGCAAAAAACAGTAATTTCCAGCCTCATCTCCGGCTCTGCAGCCTGCCATCCAGCAGACAGCAGAGCCATCCGTCTTTCTAAGGAATTGTTCAGGAATAACTGTTCAAACGGCGCTATCGAAAAAATCACCTGCTCCTTTCCTTCATCCGGTACGCCAAAAGCCCCGCCGCAAAAAACGCCAACGCAAACATAAGAACCATCAAATAGGATTTGTATACCGTCCCGGCATCTGAAAATTCCGCCACCTTCTGGATATCCTGATTGGCAATCACATACCAGTAGGAAGGCACAAACTTGGCGATTTTCTGCGCACTCTCTCCCATCAAATCCAGGGACACAAACACTCCGCCCAGAAAACTGAAGCCCAGTCCGAATACATTGCTGATGGCATTCAGCACTGCCGTATTAGGCGCAAACTGAGCCGCAAACCAGGACACGCATAAGGCACAGACTGCAAACAGCAGAGCATTCACTGCACTTAAAATCCCCTGCGGGGTAAACATATAATCTCCTGTATTGCATCCTGCCATTACCATAAAGACCAGGTACACTGCCAGCATATACACCAAAGATCCCAGGAAAATCTGAAAACTCTGCTGCAGATAAGGAACCGCAGAGCATTTGTTTCTGGCAGATAACTCCTTATTCTGAAAAGTCTTAAGCACCACCCCTACCCCCAAAATCATCATTGTGAGAAAAACATAAGGAATAAACTGAAAGAAATAGAACCCTTTGGAAAGCGACTGTCCATCTCCTTTGTTTAAAAATTCCACCGTTCCTTTCTCTTCCATATCCTCTATAGTAAAACGCACTGCATCTTCCAGCCCAAAACCTGCGCACAAATACATATCCGCTGTTTTCAAAAAACATTCCAGCTCTTGTTCTGCCAGATATGAGCTGCTGCTGCCTGGCACCACCGTGCCTTCCAGCAGATTTTCCCGCTCATTGGCGGCAAATTTTTCCGAGCATCCCTCTGGAATCGCCAGCACATAATCAATTTCTTCATAATATATGGCATCCTGCAGAGCCGCTTTTCCTTCCGGCATTTTCTTTATATTATGACGTTCCCCCAGATATTCCTCAAGAGCATTCCCAAGCATTCCCTGATCCTTATTTTCCAGGGCAATGTCTAAAGAAACGCCTGAAAATTCCTCCTCTGCCTGCTCCTTCATCACATTACTCATAAGCAAAGCAAGAGAAAAATAAACCACCGTGTACATAATTAACTGGCCTTTATTTTTATTTATTATTTTAAAAAACACCTTAAACAGCTGCATACCGCTCCCTCCTTACCAAAAGAAAAGCCCCTGCTACCAGAATGAAAATCAGCGCCGCCATATTTCCCATACACTGAGCATACGGCTTCATATTGTCATAAATGTTCAGGCTGTACAAAGACTTGGAAATCAAAGTCGCCGGATTAATCTGGTTCAGCACAGGCGCATACAACTCCACAATCCGCGCCATTCCCTGAAACATCAATCCGCTGAAAAAACTTGATACCAGCATAATGCCGATACATAGCCCTTCCTTAACGCCATACCGAAGTTTTCCCGCAACGCCAATAAAAAATCCTATCACAATTCCCAATGCGCTTCCCATTAAGGCAGTTAAAAACATCCATCCCAAATGCTCTCCCAAATTTACGTTCAAAGCAAACGTCAGATAACAAATGGAAAAAGCCGCATACAAAAACTGCATGGTAATCTTTGCAGCCAAATCTGGCAGAAGCATCCCAAATCGACTGGCTCCGGCCACTGCACGTCTGGCTGCCAGAGGCGTTGCATCTGCTTTAAAAGCCATTGCCACAATCAGTCCGGAAGTCGCTCCCATCAGACAATCCATGGCAATCAGGGAATAAAAGCAATCCATCACATCATTCATGGAAGCATCTGTAATGCTGCCCGCCTTCAAATACCGGCATTCTTCTTCTAACCGTTCTGCCGCCGCCTGGATTCCCTCTGGATTTTCTCTGCCGATCCTTGAAAATGCAGCGCTAAAACGCTGGTATTGTTCCAGTATGGATTTTAGAATCGTCTGATTGACCCCCTGCTCTGCCACAATCAGAGTGACATGCTCTGTATCTGGCTGTACACGGTAGATTCCTTCCACTTCCCCATGTTTCAAAAGCTGCTCTGCCTTCTTGTCATCCACCCTCTGCACCTCTATCAGCTCACTGCTTTCCTCTAATTCCTTCAGCAATTCCCCAAAGGCTCCTTTCGCTTCTTCCGCTGCATACGCCACCGGAATCTGATGAAACATCACCTGTTCCTCAACGTATCCTCCAAAAGACACATGAAACAGCGTTCCCAGCACAACGGGAAATATCAGGTTCCAGAACAGAGTCATTCTGTCCCGCACAGACTGGAACATACTGTATTTATATAATCTGAAAAACATATCCTTCCTCCTTTATGATTTGTCCTGCCGTCTCCTGGCTCCTTTATGATTTGCCCTGCCGTCTCCTGGCTCCATACCCAAGAATTTGTTCTGCAAGCTTTCCTCTCCAAACATTCCCGAAACATTCACTCTGCCGAATCCCGTAGTTCTTTTCCCGTAATTTCCAAAAATACATCATTTAATGTGGGCAGTTCAGAATATACTCTGCCAAATCCAATTTCACGTTTTCTAAAATAATCCAGGATATGCACCAGATTGTGTTTTCCGCCGCTGCACCTGACCTCTAACATTCCTTCCCGGTAATCTACCTGATAGACATGGCGCAGTTCTTTGATTTCTTCCAGATGAAAGGGCTGAAGGCCCAGAGCCTCCATGTGGATTTTCTCTCCGGTCTTAATCATTGCTTTCAGCTCTTCACTGGTTCCGGACGCAACGCACCTTCCTTTATCCAGAATAGCAATCCGGCTGCAAATCTGCTCCACCTCTTCCATATAATGAGAAGTATAAATGACGGTGGCTCCTTTTCGGTTCAATTCCTGAATTCCCTCCAGAATCCTGTTCCGGCTCTGGGGATCTACTGCAACGGTAGGCTCATCCATAATAATCAGCTTTGGTTTGTGGGCGATGCCGCAGGCAATATTCAACCTTCGAAGCAGCCCTCCGGACAGTTTTTTGGGATAAAATTTCCGAAAATCCTCCAAACCGGAAAATGCAACAGCCTCTTCCACATACTGTTTCCGCCGCCTTTTGTCCCGAATATACAGTCCGCAGAAATAATCAATATTTTCCTGTACCGTTAATTCTTCAAATACTGCCACATTTTGAAGCACAACGCCAATTTGCTTCTTAATCTCATAACTGCTGGGCTGTATCTCTTCACCAAATACCTTTACGCTTCCTTTATCAAAGTATAGCAACGCCAAAATACAATTGATGGCCGTTGTCTTTCCTGAGCCGTTAGGCCCCAACAGCCCGAAAATCTCTCCTTCCTCTACCGTAAGCTTCAGATGATCCAGCGCAATCAGTTCTTTGTATCTTTTTACCAGATTATCTATCTCTACCATTGCTCCCATACTTCATTCCTCCATCCTTTCTGTGTTCTCTCATTCCACCCTGTGTTTCTTTCAAAGCTTCCATGAGTATTGTAGTTCCATCCGCCTCTCCAGGGATATTTTCATTCTAACAGGTAATGCGTTCTTTCAACAGTGCCATACGTCATCCCTCTCCATGACAAATGTCACATTATTCGCAATTTTCTGTTCCATCCGCCTGGATTGTGCTATAATAGGAACAAATTCTGAAACTGTCCCTCTCAAACTTACAGGAAGGAGCCCGGTTATGACAGCTCTGCTTGATAAACTGATACTTTTTATCTGCTGTACCTTACTTCTATATATTCAAATCCCCGACGCCGGACTGTTCCATGTACTGGCAATCCTTACAACGATTATTTTTACCAGCTTCTGCGGCTGCTGCAATCCGGACTGTTTGTTCTGGCATGGCCTTTCCCGGCAAAACCGAATCCCGCTTTCAGCGCTGTGGCTGCTGTTTGCAGGAATCAGCCTGTGCCTTTCGGAAGCAGGCTTTTTTCTGCCCCTTTTATTCTATGAAATAACCATTGCCTTTCCCATTCATTCCCTGCATTCTTCTGCCTTTGAATCCAGACAGTCTTTGGGGAGCACACCAAAGAGCCTTCCCCGGGAACTCGGGCAGAAGCAACTGGAAAACCAACCGAAACGCAGCCTTATTTTTTACTCTGCCTCCTGCCTGCTCCCCTTTCTTTCTCTCAGGGATGCATCTGACTTCTGTGTTTGGATTGTCATCCTTTTATTTCTGCTGGCATGGATTCTGGCTATGAAAACTTCAAGGCTTCATGGAATGGAAGAAAATCTCCGTCTCCTCAGAGACAGCACAAAAGAATACCATTTGCTTCTTCAGCAGAAAAATAAAAATCTCATAGAAAAGCAAAACCAGGAAATCCATATTGCCACATTAAAAGAACGTAATCGGATTGCACGGGAAATCCACGACAATGTAGGCCATATGCTTTCCCGCTCCATCCTGCAGGCAGGAGCTTTATCCGCAGTCAATCAGCAGGAAAACCTGAAAGAACCGCTGAACGGCCTGACCATGACCTTATCCTCCGCCATGACCTCCGTTCGCGAAAGCGTCCATAATCTTCACGACGATTCCATTGATTTGAAAGGCGCCCTGCTGGAATTATTCTCCGGCTTTTCTGAGAACTACCTCATCCGCCTGGATTATGATATGGGACATTATATACCGGCTTCTGTAAAATACTGCTTTATTTCCATTGTAAAAGAGGCGTTATCCAACATGTCCCGGCACAGCAATGGCAGTGAAATTTCAATTACCCTGCGGGAGCATCCAAGCCTGTACCAGTTGATTATCAAAGATAATGGAACCAATATCGCACAATGCCATTCCGGTATGGGAATTGCCAATATGCAGGAACGCATCCGGCAGTTAAACGGCACGTTTTCCCTGTCCGCCAAAGACGGGTTTCAGATTTTTGCCGCTGTTCCCCATGAAAACCATTGAGAAAAGGAGCTTGCTATGAATATTATCATTGTAGATGACGACCAATTTGTTTCTCTTTCTTTGAAAACCATTCTGGAATCCTCGGGAGAAATCAATGTTCTGGGAATTGGAAATAACGGAAAAGAGGCTGTCGCCCTTTATGAAACATACCGCCCGGAAGTCCTTCTTATGGATATCCGAATGGATGAAATGACTGGCTTGGAAGCTGCTGAAATCATTTTAAAGCGGCATTCAGAAGCAAAGATCTTGTTTCTGACTACATTTCTGGATGATGAATATATTGTTCAGTCACTGCTGCTGGGTGCAAAAGGATATATTTTGAAGCAGGATTTTGAAAGCCTGCTGCCCTCTTTAAAAGCCGTGGCAAAAGGACAGAATGTGTTCGGAAATGAAATCATTACCCGGCTTCCTGATTTCCTGGCTTCTGTGAACCATTCCCAATATGACTATTCCGCCAAAGGAATCACAGACAAGGAACTGGAAATCATTGAACTGGTGGCAAAAGGGCGCAGCAACCGGGAAATTGCCGGACAGCTTTACCTGAGTGAAGGAACTGTCCGGAATTACTTGAGCGCCATTTTAGAAAAGCTGGAACTGCGGGATCGTACTCAGCTTGCAGTTTTTTACCTGACGGAACAATGATGCCAGACTCTTATCCTATGGATGCGGGAAACAGAACGCAGGGCAAGATGGAAATTTTCACTCCTGTTTTCTTTAAGAACATTCTTTCAGCAATACCTGGAGAATCATAATATGATATTCCTCATCCTTTATGATTCTCTCCAAAACCTGGTTGACACAATCGTCTTTGATCACTTTCATATGCATCCGATATTGATTGATGGCTGATTTCTCCGCTTCGATATCAGCCAGAATCATATTTCTGACATTTTCAGAAATACTAAGGAACCCCGGCGTCCACATCACATTTCTGCCATTTTGACGCCTTGCAACAAAATCTACAGTTCCCCCTAACAGATAAATCAGTTCCCCCAGCTTTTGCAAATGCATCATTTCCGCCATGGCAATTCCCAGAATTGTTTTTGCCAGGGGGCATTTTTCGCAGGACATGCGGTTTTCATTATTAATATACTGAGTAATTGCAGACAACTCAGAGGTCGCCCCGCAGTAATCCACACTGAGAAGATTTGCATATACCTGATTTTTCGCCCTGACCTGAATATCAGGATAAGGTAAATCTACCATAATTGGCTTAACGCCTGCAAAACCGCAGGTATTTGTAAGTAGGTTTTGGTTCGCTTCCATACACACAACGCTTCTTTGTCTTATCTTTATGATAGTATATTACAATTTCAGGATAATGTGAGGATTACAGGATAACAAACAATTTTCTTTTTTCTCTGAATCGATCTCTCTTTGCTGCAGAAAGGCTTAACGTTTCAACAATAAACTTGGGAACTTTGCTACAGACCCCTCCTTTCATTCCCAAAATTATATGATGATGATCAAAAAATAACTATATATCAATACCAGAAAATACTTTCTAATACTCATATATAGCCATTCTCCATATCTTACCATATTAAAATTCTTAGTAGCGGAAGAGGGATTTGAACCCCCGACACCACGGGTATGAACCGTGTGCTCTCGCCAACTGAGCTATTCCGCCATATTCTATCTTATCTTGCAGTTACCTGCAAAATGGGACCTACAGGGCTCGAACCTGTGACCCTCTGCTTGTAAGGCAGATGCTCTCCCAGCTGAGCTAAGATCCCATGGTATTTGCAGTTCTCTGTGCTTGCTTATTGCCGACTGCTTGACTATTATAATACTATTTCAGGACAAAAGTCAATAGTTTTTTACAAAATTTTTCTAATTTTTTTCTTCCCTGATTTTCCCTTGCAAAAGTCCTTGAATTTTCTAACTTTACCGTCTACAATACTCCTGTTCCTACATTTCATCTGTTATCTATATCTGGCATTAAAAAATTGCCAGATATGCAGCCCCACCAGGGGATGCGCACTCACACGAAGACGCCGCAAGCGGTCGTGCTCAGCGCAGATGACAATAATTAATCGCCATCTACATATTTCACTAGGAGGAGATTTCATGAATGCAAAACAAACCTATCAACTGGTCGCCCTGGATTTGGACGGCACTCTGCTGAATTCAGAGGGAAAGATATCCAATGAAAACAAAGCTGCCATCAGAAAAGCAGCGAAACAAGGAGTTTCTTTTGCCATTGCCACCGGCCGGCCCTACTGCGGACTTCCTATTAATGTAATGGATGAACTGGGCATCCATTACGCCATCACCACAAACGGAGCTGGAATCTACAAAATTCCTGACAAAGAATGCCTCTTTGAACAGTGTATGCCTGCAGATCTGGTTCTTGATATTCTGAAACAACTGCTGCAGTTGGAAATCCATATGGATTTGTTCATTCACGGAGACGCCTATACTCCCGCCCAATGCCGTGAAACCCTTGCAAAAATTACAGTTTTGCCGCCATCCCTGAAAAAATATATTACTTCCACCCGGAAATGCCTGCCTGATATCCTGGCTTTCATTCAGGAAAACCAGTTTCCCGTCCAGAAACTAACCTTGAATTTTATGACAAATCCAGACGGAACCTACATAGACCGGGAACAAACCATTCAGATTCTGAATCAATATCCAGAAATCAACTTTCTTTCCGGCGGTTACGGAAATCTGGAATTTGCATATGCCGGAATCACCAAAGCAAAAGGCTTATCTTTTCTCTGCAAACGCCTGAACATTCCCCTGGAGCGGACCATTGCCTGCGGAGACAGTGAGAACGATCTGGATATCATCAAAGCTGCCGGGCTGGGCGTTGCCATGGCTAACGCCCCTGAAGACATCCGCCGCCAGGCCGATGCAGTCACTCTGAGCAATGATGACCATGGCGTTGCTGTTATATTGGATAAGTATCAATTGTTGTTATAGTACTTTAATCATAACTTTTTCATGGATTTCACATTTTTTTCTTATATTTTTCACAAAATATTGACAATTCGGGAACCTATGTGATACATTATTACAGACAGGATATGTGAAAAGTTCTGCCAAATAGACTAAGAACAGGAAAGGAACATGCGTTATGAAGAAAGGAAGAAAATGCAACAAAATTGTAAGTCTTGTACTTGCAGCAATTATGATGGTTTCTGTATTCGCCGTTTCAACACCTGAGCAGGTGCAGGCAGCAGGAAAACTGAGCTTTAAAGGTAGCGGCAAATCAACTGTAACAATAACGGATGACGAATGTACATATGTCACAGGAAAAGAAACTTATATTAAATTTAAACCATCTAAGACAGGATATATCACTGTTACACTTAAGAATAATTCCACTGCTGCAAGCGGCGGCGCAGCGGGTTACTTAACTTTTTGCAACGGAAGTAAAAGCGCTATTGGCCAGAATCGTGAATATTATGATACCGTTGGCGAAGGTTCTCGTTACTACACAAGAACCTACGGTGTAAAAAAAGGAAAAACATATTATTTCAAAATTGAAAGCGTAGGCGGAGTAAAGATTACTGCAAGCGCTGTTTCCGCAGCAAAAGGCACCAATAACACCAGATCCAAAGCAAAAACTCTTGCCAAAAATAAAACTGTAAAAGGCCTTATTATTGCTGGCGAAAACAAAGCAGACTGGTATAAAATCAAGGTTACCAAAAGACAGCAGGTAAAGATAAATTATAATGTTAAGACAAACGGCGCTCAATACTCCAGCGGTATGGTTAGTTATTATAATGGACTTAAGATTGCTCTTTATCAGAAAAATGGAAAGCCATTTGCTGATGGTTCAAATTATTATGCATTAGCAAATATTAAGAATCCAAAGGATGTGGATGGACCTTATTATCTTTATAACAGCTATACCGGTAAAAGATCTGGAATTGATCCAGGAACCTATTATATCAAAGTAGAACGCTATAACAGAACTTCTTCCGGTTACTATACCATTAAATGGAAATAATTTTATAATGCATAAAGCAGCAGATATCATCTGCTGCTTTATTTTGTGTCTCTGTTCTGCTCGTTCCATTGTTGAAGGTTGCTATTCCGGCATTACTTTTGATGAAAGAGAAATCTATAATTTTGTTACTGTATATCCTGCCACATATGGAAGGATATCCCATTTGGGAGTTCCAAATAATTCCGCTTCTCAATCTCTCCGTTCCCCAGTCGTCTACAGTTCCGAATATTGCACAACAGTTAAAGAAAATAATACCCATCATCCTCCGCAATTTCCAAACACCCCAAAATATTCCCGGGCCTTTTGCAAAGATATATTCAGCTTTTTTTGTAATCTCTCTAAGATATCTGCGTCTTTCAGTTGGAATTCAATTCCCATTTCTATGATTTCCACTGCTCTTCCTTCTTCTCTTCCTTTCTTCATCCCTTCTTCTCTTCCCTTCTTCATCCCTTCAATTCTTCCTTCTTCCGCAATCTCCTCGAATAACGTGCACATGTTCCATTCCCCTTTCTCAAAAGCGTTGTAATCTATTTTCGCATTCGCCGCTCCCGCCACGGCCATCAGCGTTTCCTTGTCCACTCCATGCTCTTCGCTGTAGCGAATCGCTTTCTCCAGTTTCGTCCTGCATTCTGTCTGCATCTTTAAAATCACATCCCCGATTCCTTCCTGCATTCTGTCTGTACCATTAAAACACATCATCCAGTTCCTTCCTGCATACATCATTCAGCTTTCATTGCATATTTATTACAGAACCATTACTGCATAAAGTTCTTCCTGACCCGGAACAACTCGGCATATTTCAATAATCTCTGATACTCCTCCCTTTCCATATCCTTACCGTCTGCATGAGAGATTGCATCGAAATGCATTGCTCCATATCCCGTTTCTGAACATATGGCTTCCGCTTCTTTCACTTTACCCAGGCGGATCAAATCACAAATGCTCCTCTCCACATCATAAATCCGGTAGCTGCCGAATACAGTGTCTATCTTTTTCTGCGCAACTTTATAATAATTCGGTGAAAAATAATGCCGCTCCACAGGAAAATTCATCTTCATCAGGCTTCGGTCTGTTCTCTCAGTGGCAACTGCAAGAGCTTCCGGTTCCTGCCTTGCAGCTCCCTGGTAAAAACAGGCACTCTCCAAACAAATAACTGCTCTCGGATTACTCAGGGATACCTCAATGCACTTGTAATCCATTGGCTTACTATGTCCGCATCGTATCATCCAATAATAGCCATGGCATATCTTCTCCAGATATTCCTCTTCTGTCAATGCGGCAATCTGGCGGTTTGTAAATCCCTCTTCCAAAAGCTCCCGCGTTCCAATATAACCTGTATATTTCTGATACAGGTCATTCAGCTTACCATATGTACTATTCCTCATTCTTATACCCTCTGTCTGCATTTTTTATTACACATATCTTAGCATTTTTTCAGACACACGTCAATATTCCTGGTAAAATCGGCATAAAATTTCTTTCAATATTGCTGAAAAAGGAGCTGTCAGGAAATGACAGCCCCTATGATATCTTTTACAGCGCCCTTCTTCAGAACTTTTTATCCCTGTGAACCAAAGGATTAGCCAACAGGTTCACATTATTTTAAGAAATCTTTTTATCTAAAATATGCCACTCCGCTCTCAAACAGCTTCATGTCCTGCTCTCCATAAATATTTATGGCTATGCCCTGGCCTCGGCGCTCTGAGTGCGCCATCTTACCCAAAACTCTTCCGTCCGGGCTGGTAATCCCTTCAATCGCCATGTAAGAGCCATTAATATTCCACTCTTCGTCCATCGTAGGCGCGCCTGTCTCATTGACATACTGGGTTGCTACCTGACCATTGGCAAATAACTTGTCCAGCCATTCCTTCGGCGCAACAAAACGCCCTTCGCCATGGGATGCCGGATTACAGTATATTCCGCCTGATTTTGCCTGTGCCAGCCAAGGAGATTTATTGGTTACCACCTTGGTGTATACCATTTTGGAGATATGGCGTCCAATGGTATTATAGGTCAATGTTGGAGAATCTTCACTTTGCTGCCTGATTTCACCGTAAGGCACCAGCCCCAGCTTAATCAATGCCTGGAATCCATTGCAGATTCCCAGCATCAGGCCGTCTCTCTGCTGCAGTAACCGGTTGACTGCCTCTGCCATTTTCTCATTGCGGAATGCAGTTGCAAAGAATTTTGCACTTCCTTCCGGCTCATCCCCTGCGGAAAAACCGCCCGGAAACATAATAATCTGAGACTGCTCAATGGCTTTGACAAATACATCCACGGAATCTCTGATATCTTCTGCACTTAAATTTTTAAATACTTTCACAATGGCATCGGCTCCGGCGCGTTCAAAGGCTTTCGCACTGTCATACTCGCAGTTGGTTCCGGGGAACACAGGAATAAACACTTTCGGCCTTGCCGTTTTATGCCTGCATACATAAATATTTTCCGTACGGAACACATCTGTTTTGAGCTCTTCTCTGCTTTCCACTGCAACCGTTGGAAATACTTTTTCCAGCGTGCCGGTCCATGCACCAATCGCTTCTTCCATTGCAATTACGGTATCGCCGTAAATAAATTTCTGTATATCATTCACTTCACCGATTACTCTGCAGTAAGACAAATGTCCGCAGCCAGCCCCTTCTGCTGCCTGAGCAGTCTCAGCTTTCTGAATGCCTTCCGCTGCCTGAGCAGTCTCAGCTTTCTGAATGCCATTCCCTTTCTCGTACCCTTTCATAGCAGCCTGAATGGTTTCTTCCACCAAATCCACCTTATCTGCAGGAACCTCCGCAATCAGCTTGCCGAAATGAGGGGAAAACATGCAGTCTTCGCACACATCCTGTTCCATGGTAACGCCCAGCTTATTTCCAAACGCCATTTTGCTGACGGCCGCCGCAATGCCTTTTCCATCCAGCGCATAGGCGGATACGATGGCTTTCTGCTGAATCAGCAAATGAATCGCGTCGTATAATTTCATCACCTGACCGTACACCGGCAAATCATATTCATCTGTTGCAATTTTAAATATCATAATCTTATTTCCCGGCTGCTTCAGTTCCGGCGTGATAATATCCTGCTCTTTTGCCACATCCACTGCAAAGGAGACCAGAGTAGGGGGCACATCGATCTCATTGAAGGTTCCAGACATAGAATCTTTTCCGCCGATGGAGGGAAGCCCAAAGCCGATCTGGGCGCTGTACGCTCCCAAAAGCGCGGCAAAAGGCTGGCTCCAGCGGCTGGGTTCTTCACTCATCCTGCGGAAATACTCCTGGAAGGTAAAACGTATTTTCTTATAATCTCCGCCTGCCGCTACGATTCTTGCCATAGACTCCAGCACCGCATAAACTGCTCCATGATAAGGGCTCCAGGAAGACAATTCCGGATCAAATCCATAAGCCATCATGGTTACAGCATCGCATTTTCCGGTATCTACCGGAAGCTTCGCCACCATGCTCTGGGTTTCTGTCAGCTGATATTTTCCGCCGTAAGGCATAAACACGCTGCCTGCGCCGATGGAACCATCAAACATTTCCACCAGCCCCTTCTGAGAGCACACATTCAGATCAGACAAGGCGGCAAGCCAGGCTTCTTTCACATTTCCTTTTTCCAGCGCCTTCACAACAGCAGCAATCTCTTTTTTCTCAAAAAAATTATCTTCTTTTGAAGGAATGTCAACCGCTACCGTGGTTTCCTGGTGGGCTCCGTTGGTATTCAGAAACGCCCTGGAAATATTTACAATTTCCTTGTCTCTCCATTCCAGAATCAATCTCGGTTCCTCTGTTACCGCCGCCACTTCAACGGCTTCCAGGTTCTCTTCCTTTGCGTAATCCAGAAACTGCTTCACATCCTCCGGGGCAACCACAACCGCCATACGTTCCTGGGACTCAGAAATGGCAATTTCTGTTCCGTCCAGACCTGCATATTTCTTGGGAACCTTATCCAACTGGACGCGAAGCCCGTCTGCCAGCTCGCCGATTGCCACCGATACGCCGCCTGCGCCGAAATCATTGCATTTCTTAATGATATGGGCTACTTCTTCCCGGCGGAACAGCCGCTGAATCTTACGCTCTGTAGGGGGATTTCCCTTCTGCACTTCTGCGCCGCATACTGCGGTGGATTCTGTATTATGCGCCTTGGAGGAGCCTGTAGCGCCGCCGATTCCGTCACGTCCAGTCCGTCCTCCCAGCAGAATAATCACATCTCCCGGATCGGAAGTAAGACGCTGTACCGCCCGCCTTGGAGCCGCTCCCATTACAGCGCCGATTTCCATACGCTTTGCCGCATAATTGGGATGGTAAATTTCCTTCACGTATCCCGTTGCCAATCCGATCTGGTTGCCATAAGAGCTGTATCCATGAGCCGCCTGTCTTACCAGCTTTTTCTGGGGCAGCTTGCCTTCCATGGTTTCTGACACAGAACGGGTCGGATCTGCCGCACCGGTTACACGCATTGCCTGATAGACATAAGTACGACCGGAAAGCGGATCCCGGATGGCCCCTCCCAAACAGGTAGCCGCACCGCCGAAAGGCTCGATCTCTGTGGGATGGTTGTGGGTCTCATTTTTAAAGTTCACCAGCCATTCCTCGGTCTGGCCGTCTACCTCCACTGGAACCACAATGGAACATGCATTAATTTCGTCGGACTCTTCCTGATCTTCTAATTTTCCCTCTTTTTTCAGCCGTTTCATAGCCATCAGCGCCAAATCCATCAGACACACAAATTTGTCTTCCCGTCCCTGGTACAATTCCCTATGAGTATTCTGATAATCCTCCCAGGCGTCCATCATGGGCCGGCGGTAGAAGCCCTCTCCAAAAGTCACCTCTTTTAGTTCGGTAGAAAAGGTGGTATGACGGCAATGATCGGACCAATAAGTATCCAATACACGGATTTCTGTCATGGAAGGATCCCGTTTCTCTTCGTTTCTGAAATAATTCTGTATATGCAAAAAATCTTTAAAAGTCATAGCAAGGCCGAAGGAATCATAGAGATTCTTCAAATCTGCTTCTTCCATGTCGGTAAATCCATCTAAAATTTTCACATCCTCCGGTTCTTCGAAGGCTTCTTCCAGAGTCAAGGGCTTTTCCATTCCAGTTTCTCTGGAATCCACCGGATTGATACAGTGCTTTTTGATTGCCTCTAACTGCTCTTTGCTGACTTCTCCTTCGATCACATAAGTAGTTGCAGTGCGGATCATGGGTTCTTCATTCTCATTTAACAGCTTCACGCACTGTTCTGCAGAATCCGCCCGCTGATCATACTGGCCCGGCAAATATTCCACACTGAACACATGTGCATTTTCAGCTTCAAAAGATTCTTCATACACATCATCCACCGGCGGCTCAGAAAATACCGTTGCCAATGCCTTTTGATAGGTTTCCTCTGAGATATGCTCCACATCATAGCGGATCAGCACACGCACTCCGGTAACCGTCCGGATTCCCAGATAACTTTTGATTTCTGTCTGCAGTTCCTTGGCCTGAATTGCAAAATCAGGTTTCTTTTCCACAAAAATTCGTCTTACGTCGCTCATAATTCCCTCCTGGTTTTTGAGCCGTCACAAAACATATATTACAGGTAATTTCATGACAGGTCCTTACTGGTTTACGGTAACATTGTTATTAGTATAGCATGTTGACTTTAATTAGAATAATTAATATATTTAATGCTATTTATTTACTGTACTTATAAATGGCCGCCCCTTCCGTTTCATAACATTGTGAAAAATTCTCCTCAGAGCGTGTTTTCATTTTATCACATATTTTGCTGTTTCGGAAGAAAAAGTATTGCCATGTCATTGACATCATTATAATCTATGCTTATAATAATACTGAACTTTTACTTATAGTACTTCTGTTTTCAGTAAGGAGGCGCTTATGGATATTAATTATGAACTGTACAAGGTATTCTATCAGGTGGCATCCTCTCTCAGTTTTTCCGAAGCTTCCAGAAAACTGTTTATTTCCCAGTCGGCCGTAAGCCAGTCTGTCAAAACACTGGAACGGAAACTGGAACAGCCCCTGTTTAACCGCAGCACCAAAAAAGTTCAGCTTACCTTGGCAGGAGAACTGCTGCTGAAGCATATCGAACCTGCCGTCAACCTGATTGAGCGGGGTGAGCATCAGCTTATGGATTCCGGAACCCTTGGGCTGGGGCGGCTTCACATCGGCGCCAATGACACCATTTGCCGCTATTTTCTGGTACCTTTCCTGAAACAGTTCCATGAAAAATTTCCGCAGGTTCCCATCAAGGTTACCAACGCCACATCCATAAAATGTGTGGATTTATTGACGCAGGGCAAAGTTGACCTGATCGTCACTAACTTCCCTAATTCCCGGCTGGACAGTTCGTATATCAAGAAAACCGTTGCTTCTTTTACCGATGTGTTTATTGCAAATCCCATTTGCTTTCCCCTGGAACAACAGGTAATTTCTTTTGCAAAACTGAATCAGTACCCTATTTTAATGCTGGACAAAAAAAGCGCCACCCGTGAATTTCTGCACCAATTATTCTTACAGCGGCAGTTAGAGCTGATTCCGGAAGCAGAACTCAGCAGTAACGATTTACTGATTGATCTGGCAAAAATCGGCATCGGAATTGCATTTGTCCCGGATTACTGCCTTTCAGAAGACATGACGGATTTGTATATTCTGCAGACAGAAGAACCAATGCCGGCCCGCCGGATTGTGGCTGCCGTGAACCCCGGCCTGCCCCTCTCCCCATCGGCGAGTGAATTCTTAAATATACTGCCACCTTACCATAAGGAGGATTTACCATGAGAAGGATTTACTATGAGAAGGATTTACTATGAGGAGGATTTACCATGAGGAGGATTTACCATGAGGAGGGACCCAGCTCAAAATCTAAGAATTTCCAAAACACATCAAGCTGGGAGGAGCCCTGATGGTTTGTAAAACAATCGTTAGCAAGCTGGGAGGAGCCCTGATGGTTTGTAAAACAATCGTTAGCAAGCTGGGAGAAGCCCTGATGGTCCGCTCTACAGGGCTCGCTCTGCAAAAACATAAGGAGGACTACCATGAAATTCAAAATGTTTCACGAAAATTACAACGTACAAAATTTACAGAAATCCATTGATTTCTACCACGAAGCTTTCGGCCTGACGGAAGTGCGCCGCAAAGAAGCCAAAGACGGCAGCTATATTCTTGTATATCTTTCCAATGAGGAAAGCGATTTCTGCCTGGAATTAACTTGGCTCAAAGAAAAAGAAGGCCCCTACGATTTAGGCGACTGTGAATTCCATCTTGCCTTTGAAACAGACGATTACGAAGCCGCTCACGCAAAGCATGAGGCCATGGGATGCATCTGTTTCGAAAATCCGGACATGGGCATCTATTTTGTGTCCGATCCTGACGGTTACTGGCTGGAAGTGGTTCCTGCAAAAAAATAATCGGCCATAAGTAATGTTTGCAAAAACAATGGGGCTGTCGGAGAATGAAATTTATACACAATATATGGCATAAATCCTTTAAAACCAAAACCATATATTGTGCCTGAATTTCATTTTCCGACAGCCCATCTTTTATCAAAACTGTTTTCTTCCCCTGCTGCTGCATATTCTCATGGCTTCCCGGTATTTCACTATTGTGCGGCGGGAAATTACGATTCCTTCCTGTTCTAACAGCTCTTTCAGCTGCTGATCCGAATAAGGCGTATACTTATCTTCTCCTTCAATCAGTTCCTTTATTCTCTGCCGAATCCTGACCGTGGACATATCTCCTGCTTCCTGCTGATTTCCGCTCTGCTGCTTCAATCCCCGTGAGAAAAAATAACTTAATGGATAAATTCCCCAGCTGCACTGGAGATATTTTCCCTTTACCGTACGGCTGATGGTGGATTCATGGACTGCTAATCGTTCTGCCGCCTCCTTCATCATAAGGGGACGGAGAAACTTCTGGCCGTACAAAAAGAATTCTTCCTGCACTTCAATCAGGCATTTTGCCAGATTCAGCAAGGTGGAGCCTCGCTTTTCAATGGCTTCCTGCACCTGCTCGATCTGATGGATTTTCCCTGTCAGATAATCCTTCACCTCTTTGTCACAGTCTGTCTTTAACATCTGCAGGTACTCCTGATTAATGCGGATGACGGGATAGGTATAGCTGTTCTGCAAGATCTCAAACCGATCCTGAAATTTTACAATAGTCACATCCGGCACAATGTAGCGCATCATTCCGCCGCTGTCAAATCCCTGAGCAGGTCTTGGATTCAGCTTTTTAATATTGTCCGCCGCCTTCTTCACCTGTTCTATGGATATCTTCATCTTCTTTGCGATGGCAGGAAGCTGATTCTTCCCTAACAATTCCAGATAATTCTCTACAATAGAACGCTCTGTTTCATATCCCGCTCCCAGCCTGTCAATCTGCCTGGCCATGCATTCCTTCAAAGAGCCTGTACAGACTCCGGCAGGCTCCAGTCCCTTCATGATATCCAGACAGACCGCCGCTTCTTCCTCCGATATCCCAAATCTGCAGGCAAGCTCCTCCAATCCTTCCGTATAATACCCGCTGGAGTTCAGGGAATCGGCAATATACCGAAAAACAGCCATCTCCAGTTCAGAATATTCATTGCCGATAAGCTGAAGCATCAGCGCATCTTTTAACGATTCCCCTTCTTTCCCGCCGATATTGTTCAAATAATCTTCATTATCCCTTCTGTCATACTGATAATATGTCCTGTTCTGTTCATCCAGACTTGCCAGCCATTCCAGCTTTCGGACGCGCTCTTCGGCCTTATTCTCTGATACATCCTCTTCAATGTCCACTACTGGATTCTCCAACGACAATTCCCGGATATACTCTGTCAGCTCCTGGGCGTTCATCTGAAGTATCTCAACGGACTGGAGCATTTTATGGGACAACATCTGTTTCTGGCTTTGTTCTAATTGGATTCCCATACCAATTTCCTCCGCTTATCTGTCATGTATTTACAGAAATTGTATCATCATGCAGAGGTTTTTTCAAGAAAAAATAGAAGCCGCTGTTTCTTTTTATTTCACTAATGCACAATATTTACTTCTATCCATTTATCAGAAATCTCCTCACATCCTGCATTCTCAATTTTCAAGGCTTACTGTCAATCACAATCATGTAACAATAGAATACCCTAATTTTACTTCCTTACAAGCAGCTTCTTTCTTCTCCAACACATCCATCAGCATCTGCACTGCCAGTTCTCCGCTTTTCTCATAAGAATAGTGAACCGTTATCAGCGGAGGCGCTGTCACTCTGGCCAGTTCTGAATCTCCCTGCCCTGCCACCAATATTTCTTCCGGTATCTTTACGCCATGCTCACGCAGATATTGCACGGCGCCGGCAGCGATTGTATCCGTTGCGCAGATCAAGCCATCCAGATCCCTGCATTTTTCGAACAATTCCCCAGCTTTTTCATATCCGGAAGCCATTGTGAAAGAAGCGATCACATAATTCTCTTCCAACTCATCGTAACCGCTATCACATACCGCATCCTTAAATCCGCGATATCTTTCAGCTCCCACTGCTTTATCCTGCTGTATTGCGCCAATATATCCCAGCTTGCTCCTTCCTTGATCCAAAAACAGCTTTGTAAGGTCATATGACGCATGATAATCGTCATGAAAGACACAACAATATCCTGACAACTGCTGCCCTACAATCACAACCGGAACGGATAGTTTCTTCAAAATGCGTTTGTATTCTGCACTAAACACAGTAGCAGCCAAAATTACGCCGTCCACCTGTTTATCATCAAATGCAGACAAATATTCCATTTCCTTTTTCGGACTATTTTGAGTGACTGCCAAAAGCATCTGATAACCGCTTTCATTCACTACAGAAAGTATTCCTTCCACCACTCTTCCAATGGATGCAGACGCAATTTTAGGCACAATCACGCCTATCATTTTGGTTTTCTTTGTTCTCAATGTCTGCGCTTGTATGGAAGGCCGGTAACCAGTTTCCTCTACCACTTTCCGAATAGCCTCCCGTTTTTCTTCTGAAATATATCCATGATTAAAATAACGGGAAACGGCTGCCTTAGATACCCCTGCAAGCTTCGCAATCTCTGCTATATTCATCCATACCGCTCCTTATATTTGTTGTTAAAATCTTTCTCGAAATTATAGCACAGACTGCTTTTTTTCCAGTCCGTATCCGATACTGCCGCTTTGCGGCCTCTATTTCTTTTTCAAATAATAAAAACTGTACGCCGGTATATTAACTGCAATTGGTTTCATCTCAGTTTCTGAAATTAATTCCAGATATTCGCCATCCGCTTCATTAATCCATGCCGTCTTATCAAATTCACTGAAATTGAACAAGCCAATGATTTTTTCACCTTCATAATATCTTCCAATGCATAGAACAGACGGCTCCCATGTGTCAATGGTCCAAGTATCTGCATTTGAAACGAATGCTTTTTCTCGTTTACGAATATTCTCTAATTGAGCCAAGCTATGGAAGATTTTTCCTTCCACGGTATCCGGATTTGAAATGTTCTCAGCCAGCTCCCATTTCATTGCTCCGCGGTGAATATATCTGGAATCTGCCGCCTTGTGCGGATTTTCTTTATAAGTATAGTCATTCACCTGCCCAATCTCATCACCGCTATACAGTACAGGAATTCCCGATTGCATAAACATATAAGCATGAAGCATCACATCCAGCCGGATGGCTTTTTCCATCGCCTGATCATTCTGCTCAAATCCTGCTTTTTCTATCCCGCACATGGAGGCCGTTGTTCCGCAGAATCTTGCATCACCAGTAATCGGATCTGCATTATACAATTCGCCGCGGCTATTGCTGTCTCCTGTATACCCTTGAAAATAGTCGTTCAGATATTGCTTATGAAGACGCTCTTTCACCCCTTCTTTCATCAAACTATTATAATCAAGCCCCCATCCTATATCATCGTGGCAGCGAAGATAATTCAAAAATACATAATCCTTAGGCAAAGAATTCACAATATCAAGCTGCCGTTTCAGCAGTTTCACATTTCTTGTCGCCACTGTATGCCACGTTGTTGCCATCGTAGTGACATTATACAGCATGTGGCATTCCGGTTTTTCCAAAGTTCCGAAATATGGCGTAACTTTCTCCGGCTCCATAACCACTTCACCAAGCAAAAGAATGCCGGGGCAGACGATTTCACTGATAATCCGCATCATACGCACAATGGTATGCACCTTCGGAAGATTCCTGCAGGATGTATTTATCTCTTTCCAAATATAGGGAACTGCATCTATTCGGATAATATCAATTCCCCTGTTTGCCAGATAAAGAAAATTGTACATCATCTCATTAAACACCCGTGGATTTTGATAATTTAAGTCCCACTGATACGGATAAAACGTAGTCATTACATAATGGCCGGCGTCAGGCAGCCATGTAAAATTGCCCGGAGCTGTCGTAGGGAATACCTGGGGCACCGTCCTTTCATACATAGACGGCTCATGAGCATTGTCAAAGAAAAAGTAACGGCTCATATACTCTCCGTCTCCCTGACGGGCTTTTTTTGCCCATTCGTGCTCCTCTGAAGTATGGTTCATGACAAAATCCATACAAACATTGATTCCTTTTCTATGGCACGCTGCTGTCAGACTGTCCAAATCTTCCATAGAACCAAGCTGTTCTTGCACCTTTCTAAAATCCGCCACCGCATATCCGCCATCCGACCGATCTTTTGGGGTATCAAGAAATGGCATCAAATGAATATAATTGACATTGCACTGCTGGATATAATCCAGCCTGGATTCCACGCCTTTCATATTTCCCGCAAAATTATCAATATAAAACATCATTCCCAGCATATCATTCTTTTTGTACCAGCCCTGATCTGTTTCCCGTTCTGAATCCAATACCCTCAACGCTTCATTTCTTTCCAGATAGAATAATCTCAGATTATCACACAGCTCCGCAAACATAGAATCATTCCCATACAGTTCCATGTAAAGCCACCTGAGCTCATCGTGACGCCTCTCTAACCTTTTTTGAAATATACACTCTGCATCCAGAGCTTTCTTGGCAATTTCTTTCTTTTGCTTCTCCCCAGCAGTTTTTCCACAATCCAACTGCTTCTTTTTTGATATTTCTCTCATAATTCCACCCTTTCTGCCTGAGATAGAAAAATATGTATTTCCACTCACTCATAAACAATTTTTGAAACCGATATCCATTCTTTATATTCTTAGCCGCAAAGTAAATGATGCTTCAAAAAAGCATTATAAATTCCATCTGCTTGTACAGACGGACAAATATCATCTGCCAGTTTTTTCAGATTTTCGCTGCCATTCTGCATACAGATACTTACGCCTGCTGCCTTAAGCATTTCTTTATCATTCATGCTGTCTCCGATCGCTATTGAATCACACAACGGAATATGCAGATAATTGCAAACTCTTTCAATCGCCTTCCCTTTGTCAAACTGCCTGTTTACCACTTCTCCATTGATAAAACCATGTTTGTTTTCATCCTGAATACAAAATTCAAAATCAGACGCCAGCAGCTTCTGAGGCTGCGCCAGCTGTTCCTTCGACTGGCTCATAAACACTATCTTATAAACCGGCTGTCCTTTGTATTCATTCATAGGCAGAATATTCAGAGATTTCTCAATCTGTTCTCTCCATCTAAGCAGCTCGCTATTGCTTCCTTCTGCGGCATTGGCGCGCAGAAATTCCTTAAACCCTTCATCGGTATAGGAGCCATCCATTATCATTGATCTCCTCCTACAGCAGCTTCTCTTTTACGCATGAAATCCCTGTTCCCTGCATCCACCAAATTTTTCCTTCTCTATATTGCTTTTTATGATATTGATTTCATTTTTATTTTTATAATATACCATGTTTTATTATTTGTAAATTAACATTATACATAATATTATTTACTATTTTTTGTATATAATGATGAAATCAATTTCATATCAGGCAAAATCTGATTCCGGCTCTTCACTGATATTGCCATATCGATTAATAGGAAAAGCCAAGGATTTCTCCTCAGCTTTTCCTATTCCATTTCTTCAATATGAATTGATAAATATAATGCCCAATCCAGACAAACAGCCCCATTACCGCAATATAATCCATCAGGAAAAGTGCCAATGGCTCCTCAAAATCAAAAAACACAAAATGGCTTTTCAGAAGCATATAGCTTCCGATTTCCCGTTTTAAAAAGGCATATATCCCATATCCTGCAATCAGGCAGGCCATTCCCTGCAGGAGCCGCCTGCAGGCTGGCAGCGGTTTTTTCACAAGCTTTTTGGCCATTCCCATCATCATGCCCCAATGGATTCCAAGATGAAGAGACAGAACAACCAGTCCCCAATACGCAGAAACCATATGCAGGTTCCTGGCAAAGGATCGTCCGCCCTGAATTGGGAGGAAGGAGAACACATGCCTGGAAAGAATGACTCCGCTGACCATGGAACCAGCCATTGCCAAAAGCGCTGCTGCTGCAAGAAACGTCTGCACAATGCGCATTGGCGTATAATTTCCTTTTAAAACATTTCTGCTCCACTTTCCATTCAGTATATGGTGGATGACAAAAAGCACAAATATCCCGGCTCCCAGCCATTCATGCAGCGCTTCTCCCACCATCCCATAAGCCATCAGAAGCAGCAGTACGGCTGTCATGCCGATATCCACAGCTATTTTGAAAATTGTCTTTCGTCCCATACATCTTTCCTCCCTTCCTTTGGAGCCCAACACTTCCCCTGTGAAAGCATTTCTCCGCAGGCTTTACCGGATAAAATTGGTAAACACAG
Source organism: Petralouisia muris (assembly GCF_004793545.1). GTDB lineage: Bacteria > Bacillota > Clostridia > Lachnospirales > Lachnospiraceae > Petralouisia > Petralouisia muris. The sequence continues at coordinate 26,062 of NZ_SRYA01000046.1, forward strand.
CCTCTTCCCGCTCCGGCATTGGAACGCCGGCTGAGCGGGCCGCCTCCTGGCAGCGCAGCATATACGCCATATTCCTGCCCAATACACGCATGGTATGCAAGCCTTCCGCATCCTGCTTTACCTGTTCCGCATTTGTGCCATGCACCATATTCCAATAGCGTGAGGATACCACCGGCATTTCCTGAATGGTAAAATATTTGTTCAACTGATCAAAGGTTGCTGTTGTTCCGGCGCGTCTGGCAGAAATAACGGCCGCTGCCGGTTTCATATAAAATGCCTTGTTTCCATTTGCCCCAAGCTCGGAATAGAACAATCTGTCCATAAAAGCTGTCATATTTCCAGTGGCTGCTGCATAATGCACCGGGCTTCCGAACACAAACCCATCTGCCCCGTAAGCTTTTTCACGGAACCGGTTTACCACATCATCAAAGACGCAAGCGCCTTTTTCCCTGCACTTCATACAGGCGATGCAGCCGCCGATGGGCTTATTGCCAATCCAGAAGATTTCTGTTTCAATTCCTTCTTTCTCCAGCGTGGCTGCTACTTCACAAAGAGCTGTATAGGTGCATCCTTCTTTATGGGGTCCTCCATTTACTAATAAAACTTTCATTTTTACCATCCTTTCTGTTATTTGTCTTAATGATATCCGTATTCCATAGATTCTGCAAATACTTAATTTCCCGGCGCCATCCATCTCCATTCCACCGTTTCCGGCAGCTTAGGAATTGTTAAGAAATAACTTTTCTATCAATCCTTACTTGCGAAACAGCCAGCCCATAATCTCCGCATCCCGGCAGAACAGATATCCGCCGCCATGCTGATACGCAATCCCGGTTCCTGCAAAATAGGCACTGTCTTTCACATCCAGCACCAGCAAATCTTTGATTTGCTTTTCTGACAAGCCCTGCTTTTTGTATAACTCATACAGTTTTTTGTAGGCATTTCGAAATGGCTGTGAACCATAATATTCATCGTCCTCTCCAATTACGAAATAAACAGGCGTCTTTGCACTGACCACCGGCTGATATGTTCCATCCCACTGGGAACTGCACATAAGCGCCGCCGTAAAAAGCTCCGGCCGTTTGCCAAGGACAATGGACAGCGTCTCACCGCCGCCGGAATACCCGTTGATATAAACTTTCGTCGGGTCAATCCTGTAATGGCTGAGAAAATATTCCACCAGCGCAATGGTCTGGTCTGCAGATGTTTCCTCCCAGTCATTTAACTGGGGCGCCAGGATAACCATTTCAGAATTATATTTCTGTGCCTCAAACCCAAAATCTTCTGTCTTGATATTCTCCGCCACCCCTTGAAAATAAAGCCCCTGATAACCGGGAAGGGTAATGTATAAAGCATGCTTGGATTTCCCATCATAGGAATCCGGGAAATAAACATTGTAGTGGATATCCCCGTTATTTTTGGAATGGAACACATTGTCCACCAGAAATTCTTTATAATATTCTGTCCCGGCAGTCACTGCGTTTTTCCCATACCTGGCATTGGACTCTGAAACTGCCCATACCCGGCATTTGTGATTCTTCTGGCTGATTTTAATTTCCTGTTTTGCCTCCACAGACGGACTGTGGAAAAATGCGGCAATGGCAAAAACCGCTATGAGAAAGATACCCGCTATCTTTTTTCTTCTCTTCATATGGCACGTCTCCATTTTTCTGTCCTACTTTAATACGGTATTTGCAACATAAGCGCTGATCTCTGCATCATTCTTTGAAAAAATGCCGTCATCCACCACCGCGCCCTTGGCGCATGCTTTGATGAATGCAACTGACTGGGCATATTGGGACTCATCCATGGATGCAGACTGGGAAACTGGATAAATATATTTTCCGCTCAAATCATAGCGTTCTAAAAAAGTTCCCACTGTCATTGGCGCAGTATGCCACCAAATGGGATAGCATACAATAATTTTATCATATTGCGCCACAGAAGCAAGCGGATTTTTGATGGGCGGCCTTGCGTCTGTATCCGCTTCTGTTTTCGCATCTCCATACGCGGTTTCTGTATAATCTGTACTGTACGGCGTCTCCCGTTCAATACGGAAAGAATCTGCCCCTGTCTGGGTGATGATATTCTGGGCAATCGCCTCACTTGTCCCGCTCCAGGAAAAATAAGCCACCAATATCTTATTGTCTTGCGGCAGTTCCGGGGTTGGAGTCGGAGTCGACGTCGGGGCAGGGGTTGGCGTCTGATTCTCTTCTTCCAATTCTCCAATTTTTATCAGCCAATTCCTGATTTCCGCCCTGCTTCCGCTGCCTGCCGTATAACCTTCTTTGAAGGACGCCCCTTTGCAGGATTTCTTCAAATCCGGCAGGCTTCCAGCAATGCCGCTTCCGGCGCTGGTACAAAATGGGATCACCGTCTTTCCTTTCCAATTATATTTCTCAAGAAATGTATTGACTGCCCGGGGCGTGGTTTTTGACCAGATGGGATATCCTACATAGACTACGTCATACTTTTTTATATTCCGCGCTTCCGTTGTCACTTTAGGCCTTGCGTTTTGCCTGATTTCTTTTTTCGCTCTTTGGGTCAGTTTATCATAATCACTGGAATATTTTTCTTTTTCCCGGATGCGGAGCAAATCCCCGCCTGTCAGTTTCTGTAATTTCTGCGCTACGCTTTTTGTGGTTCCAGTCTGTGAAAAATATACAATTAAGATATCCTTTTTCTTCGAAGAAGGTTGATTGACTACTACATTGCATTTCAATTTTTTTCCGGAAACCCGGGCGGTTATCGTGGCTTTGCCCGCCTGTTTTGCTTTTATCCTGCCTGTTTTGCTGACACTCACCACAGATTTCTTAGAAGAAGACCAGGTCACCTTTTTTGCGTTGGATACCTTAAGCTGTCTGCTCTGTCCTACAGAAAGAGAGATATCTGTAACCGTCAGCTCTGCTTTTTTACCTGCCGCCTGGGCAGTTTCCTGCTGGAAGCACAGCATACCTATCAACAATGCGGCTACAAGGACAATCCGCTTCACATTGTTTCTTATAAAGGAAACGTCAGATGAAATTTTTTTATCGCTATACATTACAATCCTCCTTTAATACCCAAGGCCGCCCAGCCATTCAGCCACATCCCCTGACGCATCTGATACATCCCGCTCACTCACCGTAAATCCATCTGTTATTACCTCTGCATCCGGCTCTAACTCCTGAATCGTATCAATAGTCCCGGAAAACCGACTGCCGTTATGGACATTGAATGGGATAATGGTTTTTCCTGAAAAATCATACGCATCAAAAAAGCTGTACAACGCCTGGGGCATATCATACCACCATGTGGGAAAACCTACAAAAACAGTTTCATACTGATCCAGATTCTCAATCTGACTGGTCAGCTCCGGCCGGGCGTTATCCTCCTGCTCTTTGGACGCATAATCAATCAGTTCTCCTCCATCTGCAGGATATACCACGGAAGTCTGGATGGAAAATAACTCTCCTCCGGTTTCTGCCTGAATCATATCTGCCACTGCACGAAGACGCCCTACTGCCGTCCCGTTTACCGTAGAGTAGCTGGCTGAGGAAACTGCGTCTACGCCGCTGTTTTCCGCTGCCGTAAAATAGGCAATCAAAATCTTGCTGTCTGTACTTCCACCGTTATTATCCTGAGAAGAATTCCCCTCTTCCGAACTGCTCGCAGCCTGGGTATTCTGCGTTTCCTCCTGCTGCGAAGCAGGGGAAGGAGAGGCGCTCTCCTGGTTGCCCCCACAGGCTGTAAGGGAGAAAATCATCAGGAATGAAAAACATATTGTAAGAAAACGTTTCATTTTGATCCTCCTTGTCTGGTAAAATTATATTGTAATTCTATTATACGAATCCTGAGGAAATAGAGAAGTTATCATTTGTTTTCCAATATATACCCAAAGGTATATACACCAGCGGTTTCACAGAAATAAACGAAAGACAGCCACTTTGCGAGCGGCTGCCCTTTTTCTATCATATATCATTCATTCAGCGTGATTGCAATAAGCGCATAAGCCAGCGTTGGGATCAACGCTTTTATTTCGCTTCCCCTTCCGGGAGGATGATTTTATTTACTAAGAAAAAGATTATCATGGACACCCCGCCGTTTAAAACCGTGGTCCCGATGTTATAGATAAAATCCGGTACGAAAATCCCTGCAACCGCCACCCACACGCAATTGATGGAATTGACGATACAGGTAATGACGCAGAATGCCAGAAAATACCATCCTATCTGCTTTGCCACATTCCCTTTGCTGCGGAATACCACATTCCTCTGCAATGGGAAATTGATGCATTCGCCCAAAAACATGGCAATCATATAGGCGCAAAAGTAAGGAAGGCCGCCGTGAGCCGCGTCATACCCGATGATATTCCATTTAAAGGTTTCCCCAAACAGCGTCACCTGAATGCCCGGCCAGCCAAAATCCACCACCGGAAGCCCGGAAAACGCATTTGGCAAAAACTGGAGCAGGATGTACTTTAATACGGTAATCAAATTGCTGACAATGAAAAACAGGCCGCCTTCCCGAATCCATTTTGCTGCAGACGGATGGCTTTCTGCAAAATTATTCCACATATTCATGTCCCATTCCTCCTACTGAATTGCATTTGCCCTGTTCCGTTTCTTTCTGCCCCGGAAAAATCCACCGATCAGTTTTCCCAATCCTTTGAAAAAATGTCCATTCACTGCCGTAAGGATTCCCTCTGCCATCTCCATTGTCACCATACCGCCGGTCATTTTGGCAATCCCCCGGAAGGGCATATTATAGATGAACAAAAGGTTCAAATCCGGCTTTCCTTTCTTCTCTGCCTTTTTCAGCATATTGGTGAGAATCTTATATGCAAGCCGCGCGATCCAGCTCTTTGCATAATACATCTGGCAGATTGCGTCATTCATATCCAAAAGCCCCGAAGAATCCCAGTTTCCAGATGGAATCTTATGCCCCAAAAGAGCTTCAAATTCCGAATCGGGCACCTGCCTGATCCTGCCGCTGTAATAGCTTTCCATCTTTGCCCTGTCATAGGGAATGGGCCCATTGGTCCCTTCCACATGAATGGCGCCGGACAATTTGATATCCGATACAGACGCCCCTATCAGGATCTCATACTCGCCGTCTTCAATCTCAAATTTGTCTGTATTTACATTGAAATAGCGGAACGCCTTATCATCTAGCTGAATGGTAACTTTCCTGCTCTCGCCTGCCTTTAAAAATACTTTTGCAAAGCCTTTTAATTCCTTTTCTGGACGGTAAATGCCGCTGCATTTTGCAGATACATAAAGCTGCGCCACTTCCGCACCATCTGCGTTCCCTGTATTCTTCAAGGTAAACACTGCTTCGTCTCTTGTCACTGACAGATCGCTGTATGCAAAAGTGGTATAAGAAAGCCCATATCCAAATGGGAACAGCACCGGAACCCTTGCCGTCTCAAAATAACGGTACCCTACATAAAGTCCTTCCCTGTATTCTGCTGTCCGTTCTTTTGCCGGGAAATACGATGCCGAGGATACATCCTCATATTTCAGAGGATATGTCTCACTCAGCTTGCCGGAAGGATTTATTTCCCCAGCGATCGCCCGGAGCATGGCTTTTGCTCCCGCCTGGCCGCAGAGATATCCATGGATTAATGCTTTACAGTGCTTCAGCCATGGCATTTCCACTGCTGCCCCTGCCGCCAGAATGACCACAATATTTTTATTTACTGCTGCAATCTTTTCCAATAGCTGAATCTGGCTTTTGGGCATTTCCATATTCGGCCGGTCAAGCCCTTCGGATTCCGAAATCTCATCTTATTTTGTCGTAGCAGTACAAAAATCCCAATGCCAAAACCGGCGGGCTGCGTGTCCCCATATTTTTCCTCTCCTCTCTTTTAGTCTCAAAAATCCACTGGACTTTTTGCGGTATACATGGCAACGTGTATCAGGGCATAAAAAACAGAACTGTATCAAACAGCCCCGCTTTTCTATGCCCTGATGGATATTGAAAACAAAGAAACTGCCGCCGGCAGCTTTTCCGTACATGACGGCATGAAAAAAGCCCTGAAACATACCTGCTCCAGAGCTTTCATTCACCTTTATTATCTTTTAATTACTTTTCTGCCAGCATGACCCTGCATCGCTTTTTATAGCAGGCAATCCCATATTTCAGGATATTCTCTATCCCATCATCCTCAAGGTCATCTTCATATTTTGTATATTCGATCTGTTTTAACGCCTCCTTACAAGCTCCCTCCAGCTCTCCGTCATGGGCATATTTCACTTCTATGATAATCCCCATATCCCCGGTATCTGGTTCTGCAAGGATATCTGCATAGCCCTCTCCCATTTCCCGGTTGGAAGAAATCCCCCACCGGGTTTTCACTCCTAAGATTCCAAGTAAGATACCATGATAGAAATTTTCTTTCATCTCTGTTCTTACGGCCGTATCCCGGATACTGATGGTCTTCCTTAAATACTCCGTGAAAATCTTCTCCACATTTTCTACATCCTCATTTTGCAGTGCGTCACAGAAACGGTTCAGCATCTCCCCGTCCTCCCGGACATTCTCCTTAAAGAACTCCATGATCTGCGTCTCGAAAATATCACGAATCGCCAGATTGGGAATCGCCAGTTTCATCTGCCTTCCCTCTGCTTTTTCCCGCTGTGTCAGATAACCTGTGGTAAAGAGCAGGCTCCAGATATTATCAATCGTATCATAAATCTCCGGGTACGTAAGTTCCTGATGGATTTCCTTTGTAATGGTTTCCCCTGCCACCAGACGCTCAATTTCCCGTTTGGTCGTAACATTTGCCGATTCTTCTATAAACCGTTTCACTGCGTCATTGCTGCTGGTGTTGATCCAGTAGTTTTCCGGCTGCACATGAGACCCGCTTCTGATCCTGTCGCAATGGTTCAGTACATCCCAAGGGCAATACATTTCTACATTTCCAAACTTGTAACCGTCATACCATCTTTTTACTTCCTCATAATGATCCGTTACGCCATAATACTCCAGAAGGCCTTTCACTTCTTTATCTGTAAAACCGAAGTATTCATCAAAACGCTCATCTGCAATCGTCAGTACCTTCAGGTTATTAAGCCCGGTAAAGATACTCTCCTTTGAAATCCGAAGACACCCGGTCAGCACCGCTAATTTCAGGCTGTTGTTTGTTTTAAGCGTCTCTCCAAGCAGATTACGAATCAATGAAATCATCTGGTCATAATATCCATTCGCATGAGCCTTTGCCAAAGGAACGTCATATTCATCAATTAGCAGAATTACCTTTGTGCCATGATGCTTCTCCAGCAATTCCGATAGGACTCTCAGACTATTACAAAATACTGCTTCTGACATATGATCATCCAGAAGTTTACGGTATTCCGCTTTGTCCTGTTCACTTAATGTATCACTTTCCAAAAGATATTGTACTTTTGCAGGAACTCTTTTCATAATCTGAACTGCCATTTCGAATGCCATTTCATAGTTCCGTGCGTCAATTCCTTTCAAGGAAATCGAAACAACCGGATACTTCCCCATATATTCCTCGCAAAGCTCAGTTTCCTTGGAAATACCCAGCCCGTCAAAAATACGCTTATCCCCATTCAATGAAAAAAAGTGTTCCAGCATGCTCATATTCAGCGTTTTTCCAAATCTTCTGGGTCGGGTGAACAGATTCACCTCCCCCCAGTTGTTAAGAAGCTCCCTGATGAGTCCTGTTTTATCAATATAGTAAAAATCCTCTAAACGTAGTTTCTCAAAATTTTCAATCCCAATCGGAAGTTTCTTTTTTCGCATATCCATTTCTTTCCACGCTCCTTCCATCCTCCTTAAGTCCTTTCCTGCCTTAAATGATTAAATACATTATAGCAACTAAGCGGCGGCTTTTCCACAGAAATCTTCTGGCTCCCGAAGCTCCCAGTCGTCAATCACTTTATACTGCCCCTGCCACATGCCTTCTTCATCTGTATCCCACGTTGCACGGCTTAAGCTTAAGGAAAGCTCGCCGCAGATCTCATAGAGCTTCAGACACTTTTTCCGGATCTGCTCACGTTTTTCCCTCTTTTTCGGGCATTGGGGGCCTTTAACGCTGCATATCCGGCATACGGTTCCATAATCTTCCCTGCAGTCAAGGCGCATCAGCTTGTCCATATCGTTTGCTTCTACTACCTCACGAAGACCGCGTTCCTTCATCTGGGCAAGCAGCTGCCTGAGTTCTTTGTGGTTCATCACTCCGGGATTCCCAATATAAGTCTCCCCTGACCGCTGGTGGGTGTTCTCCGCTTTCAGAATCCCTTCCGTTACAAATACCCGGCCCACATCCTGATCTCCGGAAAGGCTTACCGAGCTTCCCGGCGAACATCCCTTGTTCAGCTTTGCACTGCTGAGCCAGACATATTTCCGCTTCTGATAAGGAACGTCAAGCCGAATCTGAAACGCCGTCAAAAGACCCTCTCCTGACCAGACCGGACAGAGATAGCCGCTGTTCTTCTTATAAAAGGCAATCTCCCAGTCACCATTCCGATTGACAAAAAATCCGGGCACACCCTCTAACCGGCAGCCGGACTTGATCAGCTTCCTTGCGACTGCCACTGAATCCTCTGCACAGGTGCTTTTATAACCCATCTGCTCCATCCAGGAGGTAAAAAAGTGTCTTCGACACTTCAACTCCCCTGGCCCCTCATTCATGAGGAGAATTAGGGGTTTCTTTTTGTGTCGTTTTCCTGCATAATAATCTTATGAGCATACTACAAGATATTTTTAAAGACCACTATGAAGAAATGGTTTATATTCTTCATACCCGTGACTCTGTCATCGAAAATGTTGAAAAAATGATTAACTGTGGCGCCCCTCTTTCGGCGGGCCATGTACGGCTGTCCACACTGCGGAAAGCTAAAGTTAATCCCTTTCCGCTGCAAAAGCCGTTTCTGCCCTGCCTGAGACAATAACTTTCCGTACCGCACTTCTGAATGAAATGGAGCACAGGACCGGCCACTCTTTTAAAAAGGTGAAAGCACGCTGTTACCGGGAACACAAGGAAGGCTTCTATGTCTATGCAAAACCAAACAAATGCAATCCAAAAACCTTGGCAAAATATATCGGGCATTATCTCTGGCATCCTGTGATTGCCACTTCCCGGATTGATAAATATGATGGCAATTCTGTCACTTTCCATTACAACCGGCATGAAGATGACCCGTATGAAGACGATTTTGGAGAAGAAGGTTTTTATATCTTCTAAATCCTTAACCGTCTGTTTTGTATACCTTAAACACATATCTATTCAACATATGTTCAGCAAACATATGTTTTATTTGTGTCTCAACAGGTCGGAATTTCCTATAAAGGAACAAAGATGTGCACTGCCAAAAGCTGACTCACTTTATAGATTTGCTTCAAAAAAAGCTTTCATTGTTTCACAGGCTGCATCCTCATCCGCGCCCTCTACTGTAACCTCTACTGTCTGACCACATTTCACACCAAGCCCCATAACTGCCATCAATTTTGTTGCCTCAGCCGTTTTTCCATCCTTCTTGAGCACAACCTTACATTTTTAAAGTATTTTTATGTTTTATTTAATGTCCTGTCGGCACACGTCCAAGCATTCCCTTTTCTTTTGTTAAATCTGCATGAAGCAAGTCAATAAATACTATAAATAACATGATTGACGCTCCCCAAATTGCTCTGCCCACAAACATACCACATAAAATTGTTCCTATAATGGCTCCTATAAGAAACATTATAAGCATTTCACCATGCCGCAAAGATTTTTTAACGTATACTGCATCGCCCTTTTGCAGCCACCTTGCCAAGTTAATTCCTGCCTGACGCACATGATTCGTGCAAAACGTTGTCGCCATTGGCACTCCCTCTGCCTGACGGAATGTATTATACTGCATAGAACAAATAAAATTTATTGCCACCTGTGAAAACTGAAACGGAACACTTTCCGGCAAAAAACCCAAAAGCAACGTTACCAGCATTTCAATTCCAACCAACAATGTATCCCATCGAACCAAATGTGCCCTTTTCACAGTTCCTGGCAATACCTCTGACACAGCAGCCCCAAACCCATATGCCGTAATTGGAATAAGATAATATGCTGCTCCCTTCCAGTTTCCATGTCCAATCGCCATCCCAAGAAGTACGATATTACCTGTCTGTGCATTACAGAAAACACCACCCCTGACACAATATGTAAAGGCTCCCAGCATTCCTCCACTCATCATCAGCAGATAAAACACCCTGTTTCTTTCACATTCCAAAAAAGTCTGTTTTTCATCCAATGCTATCGCCCCTTCCATCTTACTGGTACATTCTGAATACAGGCATAAGGCAATCAGCAGACGATGGCATTTCCATCATCAGCCATGTAAAAACTTTAAACCAACGTACATTTGCTTAACTGCATAATTTGTTCAAAATCATGCCCATATACCAATTTTGCGTCCAATTCAGCCTGCATTTTTTATTCTTTCAAGATTTTAATAATAATAAAGCTGCTTTAAATCAACTGTCATCGGTTTTCCGTAGATTGCAACCAACACAACAGCACCATGTACTCTTGGCAGTTGAACCATACTGTCAACTCCTGGCTGTGAACCCGATGTTTCAAACACTACATCTGCCCCGGCAGCTTTGGCAGCCAATGCTGTCATAATGCCAATGGGACCACCGCCAATCACAACAACAAAATCACCCTTTTTTACGTTTCCTCTCTTTACCACATGACAACATATTGCTAACGGCTCTGCTAATGCACCATGAAGCATACTTACTGTATCCGGAATCTTGACAAGCGCCTCTTCGTCCAATGTCCATGCATATTGAAAAGCTCCTTCTGTCTCAATTCCCCGAACCTTCAGGCTCTGACATACATGCCCATAGCCTTCCTTACAGGCAAAACATTCTTTACAAGATTTCACTGGCCATACGGCAACCCTGTCTCCCGGTTTGACACTTTCCACCTTACTCCCTACACACCAAACTGTCCCAGAACATTTCATGTCCTATGACTGATGGAAGATGCATCCTATGATCTTCTGAGCCCTGTAAGATATGAATATCAGAACCACATATCCCACAATAAGACACTTTAATCTGACCAGCTTTAATCTCATATTCTTCCCCATTATCTGTATAAAGTCCACGTCCCTGCATAATAAAGTAAATTTCGCTTTCCTTTTCATGACGGTGTAGTCCTAAAGAAGCTCCCTGCCTCAATCTGATCGTGATAAAACATCTGTTTTTTGAGTGCATCATATCACTTGATGCAATGTCACAGATAATAGCATCCCCTTTTCCCTGAAATAATTCATGTGCAGCTCTTTCTTTTAATTGCAGTTTCATATCTCATACCACCTCCCGCAGCCAACACCAAACCACATAATAAATGGAAAAATCTATAACGATTCACCATTCGTTGCAATCACCTTCTTATACCATTCAAATGATTTCTTCTTATAACGTTTTCCACTGCCTGAACCATCATCATTTTTATCTACATACACCAGTTTACAACTTTTATAAATGATAGCCCTTTTGTTGGACAAGATATTTCAGGACTCTTATAAGAACAGATGATTTTATCATACTTTCGCTCTTTTTCACGAAAG
>NZ_SRYA01000047.1 GCF_004793545.1 Petralouisia muris
TTGCGGCATTTAAGGAGGTGACTTTACATTATTTTTCGCTTTACATTAGCCCAGTAATGTTTAGCTCAACATTATTGGGCGTCAAGCACTCTCCAAGCTGCGTCAACTGCTGCCCCTCTAACCATTCCTGCGGTTGCCCATTCGCCACTTGCAGGCATTGGAATACTGGTTTTTGTGATTTTTTCAAGCACGGCTCTAAAATCTGCTCCGTTGGCTGATGAAAAAGCACCGGGTACATTCTCCCAAATAATGAAAGTTGGATATTTACCATTTGTTGCTAACCTCATTTCCTCAATAATTCTAATCGCTTCCATGAACAACCCGGAACGGTTGCCCTTTAATCCTTTTCGCTGTCCGGCAATACTCAAATCTTGACACGGACTCCCAAAAGTGATTATATCCACGGGTTGTATCTCATCTCCCTTTAATTCCGTGACGCTTCCAACGTGCATTACTTCCGGGAAACGATACCTTGTTATGTCTATGCAGTTTTGCTCTATTTCAGCGGCCCAAATCGGCTTTATACGCCCTGTAAGGTATGCTGCATAGCAAAACCCGCCGATACCGTCAAATAGGCTTCCTAATGTCAATTCTCGCAATATTACCGCCCCTTTCTGCCGTTCCTCAACTTAAACATGATTATAAAAATTTCTGATTTTATCAGCTTTATAATTCTGCCTATTGCAGACTCTCTTTGTATCCTCATTTCCGGCAATTCTATTTCCTGTATCCTTTTTATAGGCTTTCCGTCCATGTATACTGCTGCATTTCTTATTTTTTCATAGTCCTTTGTCGGCATATTACCGCCCCTTTCCTTTTTACCAATCCTCCAGTTTCAAAATACGCTGCCTTTGGTTCTCTATGGTCTGTTTCATACCCTCAATTTGATTAGGCGTTACGTCCGCATTTTCAAACATAAACAAGACTTCAACCGCCCTTTCTGTACTTACCCCTCTTTTAAGGCGTGGCTTTTTGGTTTTCGGGTCAATCTCTGTCAGCCTGTGGCTCTTAAATTTCTTTTTCTTTGGCTCTTCCTTTGGCAACGCCTTTTTCATCATGCTTAGGTACGGTATCCCCGCCCCGGCTAATCCGTCTATCCTCATAAGCTACACCCCTAATATCTGATAACCCATATCAAACGCCCTGTGATATTCCATATATGCCCCTTTGCTTTCTTCCCAATCGGGCAACATATAAATAGAATCGCACATATCCAGTAGGCAAAGGCTTACTTTCATGTATTCTGCGTGTGTCGTGCTTTCCGGCATTTCCTGTAAGATTAGTGCCGGATTGATTACCTCGCACCCTTTGCACTGCTGCCTTACTTTCTTTTCTGCTTCCTTAAATTTTTCTATGTATCCGCTATCGCCTGTTATCTTCCCGCTGATGTATATTTTCATAGAATGTTGCCCCCTCTATATCGTTTAATATGTTTTCAAATATCATGTCCGACTTTCCTACATTTGCCTTTTTCCTGTATATAACTTCCTTTATCAGCTTATCAAGAAAATGTACCGCACCGTCAAACCTTACCTTGTACCCCTTTATATCCTCTGCCTTTAGGTACTGTCTGCCGTACATCTCTTTCATATCTCGCCATACATTCCACGGTATAAAGAAAAAATCATCTTGAATATTGACGCATACCCCACACAACGCCCCTAATCGGTTGTGCTTTTCCAACACGTCCATTTGTGTATCTGTCAGCACATTTCTTGTTATCCTGTCTTTGCTTGTCCTTTTTGCTTCAAATACGATTGACCTCCCACCGTGTAGGGTCCCTTGAAAATCGGGTTGCGCCGGGGTGCTAAAACGTCCTGTGAATATTCCGTTTTGGCTTTTCTTTGATACTCGGAACGGTTCGGGCGTTTTGTCTATTGCTGCTATGCCGTGCTGCTGATACATTCTGCACCCGGCTAAAATCTCCCTTTCAAAGTGCTGCCCCTGTGCGTTATTCTGCCTGTTTTTGTACTGCTGCCTTAACTTCTCTGTATCTATTGGCATTTCCCTTGCCGTCTGCCATGCCCTTAACTCTCTTTCTGTGTCCGAATCGGTCACAAATCCGTTATTTCCCATGCTTTACCGCCTCCCATTCCACCAACTGCAGTACCTTAATATTGTTAATCTCATACATAAATGTTACTTGCTGCCTTTTAAACGAATGTACCGCCAAAATATCCGTTATTGTTACCTCTGCCGTTTTTGCTGTTACGGGGCCGCCAATTACCGCTACGCCCTCATAAAATGTAATATTGACTTTATCCCCTACCTCATATGGGCAATGTGCTACAAATGCCGACTGCTACATATTCTTTTCTCCTTTCTTTTCTGTGCTTCCAATTCCCCTTTGCTGCAATTAGATTTCATACAGATTTCATGTATTTTTAACGTGTAATACTCTTTCCCCGGCTCTGCTCCCCATTCTTCCCGACCTGTCTTTATATCCAGTGTGCATAATGCTATAAATTCCGGTCTACTGCTGCCGTATCCGTTCCTAAATCTGATTTCCCTTTTATCGCCCCCACTGGGTATAGCAGAATAAGGGTACATATCAAATATTTTCTTGAAACGGCTTATGTAATACGGCTTTATCTCCCTGTATTCTTCTTTCTTTTCCCCGGACAGAATCATATAAAACCATTTACCCATTATTGGAAGTGTCAGCATTGTTTTCCGCTCCCCTCTATCATCTTTTTGTAGCAGTACAGGGTTGCTTTTACATCCTCTAAAGAATCGTGTGCCTTAAATTCATATCCATAATACTTTGCACACTTTGTAAGGCTCTGCCGTTTGTAAGAATCGTGGAAGCTGTCGTATTCGCCGTATATCCTTGCAAACATTAACATAGGGTCAACCCATTTTCCGGGGTCTATGTAGATTCCGTAAGCCTTTAAAAATCCATTTTCAAAATCTGCATTATAGGCTATAACTTCATCTGCTGCCGTCAATATTTCTTTTACCTTTTCCCGGCATAATTCAAACGGCGGTTTACTCGTTACCCTGTGTGGCGTAATTCCGTTTATCTTCTGTGCTGCTTCCCATGTGCTGTGCCTAAGCGGTTTACAATATGTGTTGTAAAGCGTATTGTAATTTTCATCAATGATAGATACCTGCAGTATTTCATCAATCCCCGCTTTTAATCCTGTTGTTTCAAAATCAATTACCGCTATCATGCCTGTATTTCTCCTTTCCTCATTCTCTGTTTTATCCTGTCTTTAATGCTTGTCAGCTTTTTCTCTGCTTCTAGCCGTTCCTCTGCCAATCCGCAATAATACGGGTCAATCTCAAACCCTATAAAGTCGTGTCCTGTCCTGTGTACTGCTATCAGACAACTACCGCTTCCGGCGTGTGTGTCTATAATCTTATCCCCGGCGTTTGCGTAACGTCTGATAATCATTTCATACAGTCTTACAGGCTTTTGGTTCGGGTGTATGCGTATTTCCTTATTCTTCATATCGCCCTGTAGCATACCATTCCAACGAAAAGCAAACTTTCTTACCGCCGTGTCAAAACTGGTCCATGCTAATTCACAATCCGCAAAATCTGTATACTCATTCTGCTTATCCCATACAATCCAACAACTGCTATCTATCGGTATCCGGCTTATAAAATGGTTAGCACCGAATATAATTTGATTCTTGCTTATCCTAAACAGTTCTTCAAAGTATGCCGGCCCCGGCGCTTCCCTGTCTTTTCCCTCATACGGTTTATAATCCTGTGGAATTGCCAAACCGCCCCTATATTTATTTTTCTGTCCGGCTTCCCCTATTCCATACGGCACATCTACTATTGCCAATTCAAAAAACTTATCGGGAAACTGTTTCATACCTACCAAGCAATCCACATTATGAATTTTGTTTAACTCATACAATCTATATCACGCTCCAATCTCTGCCTTATCCACGGTCTTTTATCTAAATACTCTTTCCATGTTTCTTTTCTGTACAAATTGCCGTATATATAACGGTTGGTAAATTCAAGCTGTGCTTTGTTTGGTCTGATTCCTAAACCCTCGTTTCTTTCTGCCTGTGCGTAAAGGTGTATGCCCTTATGACGTTTTAACCTCTGTACCCTGTAGTCTGCTTCGTCTAGGTCTTTCCGCACCAACACATATATAAATAACCTGTACGGCTTTATACCTCTGCTGCCTAACATTTCCGCTACCCTGTCAATGCTTTCTATCTGCCCTATTGTGTCGCATGAAAACCGAATCCACTTTATCCAGTCCAACCCCGCCAATATATCCGCTACCTCTTCTGTAACTAATCTTGCGTCCATGCCTTGATTGAGGTCTATTTTCCACCCTTTGCCTATCATGTCCTTTAGCTGCTCTATGCCATATCTGCAAGCCAATATATTGTTATCCATAAGTATTAGATTAGGCGTATCGAATCTAACTAGCTGCGTCCATTTCCTGTACGGCTTTATATTCCCCTCTTTCTGCGGTACATAGCACCACGGGCATTTTCTAGGGCAACCCCTTGTAATGTACCCTATTGCATAATCACAATCGGGATATATGGAATAATCCGGGTATATATCATCTATCTCCTGTGGCAGCTTGCTTTCTATGTCGTACCCTGTACCGCCCTTTATGGTATCCGGCGGTAAATCCTTGTTTTCTTCTGTAAAGTCAAATATCTTTGAGGAATAAACACGGTCATAGGTCTTTACAGGGTCCCACCATTCCACGGTATCCCCCTTTGCCTTATGATAAGCTGATATTTTCATAAGGGCATAGTTTGGGAACGTCTTAGCCTTTTTAAAGTGTTCTTTTTCGCTGTCATGCAATCCTATAATCACTTTGCCCTATCCCTCACTTTCCGCATTTTCAGATACACGCTCCACCCTGTATAATCGTTGTACTGAAAATCTATCTTTGTAGGCTCATACCCCTTATATACCTTTCTCCAGTATTCTTTATCTTCCGGGGTCTTTGCCAATGTGCAAACCTTTTTGTAACTGTATTTGCTGTCGTTTTTCCTTACCTTTGGTTTTTTCAGATTCATAGAGGTACTCCACTTCTTGCACCCCTTTTTACGCTTGTTTATGTAATTTACTAACCC
Source organism: Petralouisia muris (assembly GCF_004793545.1). GTDB lineage: Bacteria > Bacillota > Clostridia > Lachnospirales > Lachnospiraceae > Petralouisia > Petralouisia muris. Next base: position 5,067 of record NZ_SRYA01000047.1, read on the forward strand.
CTCTATGCCGTTCTCATTAGGCTGTAGCCTGTCGCAATTTACAAACCCCAAGTAATCTACATTTTTCCTGTATTCCGGGTCTTTTGCCTTTTTCCAGTTAATCCGGGTCTTGCTCCACATCAACTCCAAATCATCACGGCTTAAACCGCCATTTATGATAATATGGTGGTGTATCCTTACCGCCTTAGTGTTTTTATCCTCTATGCCCTCTAGGGTCAACTGCTGCCCCTCTTCATCTTCCGGGGTGTACTCTGTCACAAGCATATATTTCAAGTCCTGCCCCGTTTCCCTCTTCATCTTCCTTTTTACCCTGTCCAAATAGTTGTGTACGTTCCTTTCTGCTTCCTCTAGGGTAATAGGTAAATGCTTTTCATTGTATGTTGCTGATATATGTAAATCATCTGCCCCAAAATTGGTATTGGCTATCTGTACAAACCGCCTTTTGCTTCTCTTATCATTCAAATTTTTCTGCTGTGTGCTGCTCTTCCCTTTTTTCTCTTTCCCCGCTTCCGGCTTATTGGTTACATGGATTATATCAACCTCTAAATATTCCTCTCCGCAATATATTTTTTTCTCTCTTACAAAACTTTTCCTCATGCTATCATTCTCCTTATACTATCCCTTGCATAAGGTACACCAACTAAAACATATACTTACACAACTATACATACACATAATATACTTGTGTAAGTATACCCTATAAGTTATGCCCTAGATGTTAATACCCCATACAAGGTCCGAAACGTGCTACTTTTTTAGCCTTTTGGCACGTTTCTTTAGGCTTGCTTATTGACTTTCAACACGCCTTATAGTATAATTTGAATAGGTGTAATTATTGCTATAAGGCAGCAATGAAAAGGTGTTTGCGTCAGCCACTATGCAAACGCCTTTTCTTTTTGTTCTCCTTTCCTGTATACTTTTGTTGCAAAATCCGCTGTCAAATATCCCCCGCAGTCCTTATGCCTTGCCATATAAGCACAACTAAGCAATGTATGATTGCATTTAAGGCAAGTCAGCTTTAAGTACGGATACGGCGTTATCTGTACATCCAGTGCGGGTAGATATGGTATTTCCCTTTCTGTATCAACGCAGTACCTCATGCCCTCTACAAAATCGGGAAAATCTATCATATTGCCGATTACCTTTATATCCTCTGTCTGTAAATCCGCAATCCCTAAAATCTCGCCGTTTATTATGTCTACCGCTGTTTCTGTGTCCTGTATGATGAAATAGCCTATTTCCTGTTCTGTTTCGTAAAGTAATATGTCGCTTTCAAAAATTCCACATTTCCGGCGGTCTACCGCCCCTGTATCCCTACATAGCGTTTCTATGCTTATCTCATATACATTTGCACCCGGATAACCGCCCTTGTCTATGTAATGACCTACGGGGCGTTTTGCCCCGTCTACTGGTCTAATTGGCGGTTCTGTTATATAATCGCCCTGTACCCATATAGGGCAAGGCGTGTTACTGCTTTTGGCTCTCGCTTTCATGTACCGCCCTTTCTGCAACTGCGCCTATAATTTCCATTAGCAAAGTATCATCTATCCCCATAGGGTCAACGCATGGTAAAAGCTGATGTATAATTCCGTCCGGGTCAATCCAACGGAAAACAACCACACCTGCCAACCTTACTTTTACTGTTTCTCCCTCGAATCCCGGCAATGTGTTGTATTCCCTGTCTACCGTTGCACGGTCAACGACAAACTCCCTTACCTCGCCGTCAACTAACAGGGTTACAATATCCCCGGTGTACATCCGCTTGCCGTGCTTGTCCGTGTATTCTGTTTCTTCTCCAAGTGTTGTAGGGTCAATGTCGTAAAAATCGCCGTTTGGCGTTCCTATCTCTGCTATTTCCTCTGTTTCAAAACCGTATGAGGGCATACCGTACACCCACTTATACGCCTGTTTTTTCCTGTCAAAAGTTAAACCTCTATATTTCATCTGCTGCCTCCTTACGGCTTGATTTCAAGCGGATATTGTGCCTTTATTTCCCTGTTTCGTGCTACATTTGCCTGTAATAGTTCCTGTGCTTCCTGTATCTCTTTTTCCGTTGGCTTTCTGCCCTGTGCCTTTGCTGTCATTTCCTCAAACCGCTTTATATCTTGTCTTAATGCCGTATCCGTTGCCGATATGGTATACACCGCCTTGCAACGTGGGCATTTCAGATAGTAATATTCAATATCGCCTACCTTTTTCCATTTTGGCTTTTCTTTATTGATTATCCGATTGCACTTATCGCACTTGATTATTGGCTTGCCTTTTTTCCTCATGCCAAATATCTGCATATAGCTTTACCTCCTGTTCTGCTGTGGGGTGCTACCGCACCCCGGCAGTTTTATTCTTCCTCTTCGTCCACTTTGATAGAAGATGAAAATGCACAAGCGGGGCGAACGCCAGAGTTGCCACCGTACGCATAGCCGTCGCCGAGCGTGCCGTCCGTACCCACAATGCGAGCAAAATTATTTATTGTGCTGTCTGCCGTAATGAGCCACCACCAATCATGTACATCCCTCATATACTTGCGATACTGTCTGTACTGTTCGCAAGTAAGTAAAAATACCTTGTCCGTACTGCTGCCATAATCCTTTAATCCATCATCTGTAGTCAAATCCTGTATCTGCTCTAATATAGCGTCCTGCCCGATTCCCTTTGCTTTCAGTTCTTCATACAAGGCATTTAAGAATTTCCCGTTAAGTCGTTCCCTCAAACTGCTTTTCTTCCAGTCGTTGCTTCCCCCATCATCAAACGCCCTTTTCTCTAAAATAGTGTCAGCAATGCAAAGCGTCTTTCCCTCTTCCTGTGCTAATACGTTCCATGCCATTCCACCGATTATTACGGTGCTTCCTACCTTGATTTCTGCTAACTGTTTCATTGTTCTTTTCCTCCTATTTTTTAGAATAAATTGAATGTAACTTTATGCTTCCACGCCTTTTTATGCTTTCCTCGGTATGTATGCCTGTATCAAAGAACGCGCAAAAGGTTGTACCGCCTATAACACTGGTTGCTATGATGTATTGCCCTATATTGTGAAACTCACACCGCTTTACGTTCCTGTAAACTACGGTATATTTTTCTGTCCGGCTTTGTGCCATGCCTACGCTCCTTTCCTGCTGCCTATCTTAATTTTTCTATTGCCTTGTCCTCTTCTCTTATGTCCTCTGCTGCCTGTACAATCTGCTTATAATCCTCTTTCAATATGTCTGCTGTCATTTCCAAGACTTCAAGCGGTAAACATTCGTCTATAACCTCGTTGCCTACCATATCAGCCAACTCCCTAGCCGTTTCCTGCAGTTCTTCCATTGTGTACGCCATGCCTACACCGTCCTTTGTGCCACATCTGCCCGGTAGGGTGTGCCTCCACGTTGCAACTCATTGTAAATAGTCGCTCTATGAAAACCGATTGTATCAGCAATCACTACTACCCTTGCCCCCTGCTCTACCATTTTTTCAATTTTCTTGCGGTCCTCATAATTCAACCGCCTATTGCCTTTTTTCACGTTCTTAACACCTCCTACCGTTTTTGCAAATAAAAAAGGAATGTGCCAAAAGTCCGTAAACCCTCGACACATTCCCTACAAAATTGTATAAAAAAAGAAATGCGATAGAGTTTTAATAACTCTTGTCGCATTTCATTTTACAATGTAGCAAAAATTTCACGCTCCTATCATTTTTCCCAACTGCTCTACAATCCCCATATTTCCATTGACGGAAATCTCTCCAACTTTTTCACAGATACGCTCCAGATATTCCAGTTCCTTCAGCTTATAAAGGGTCTGGTTTTCATCCATCAGCCTGGCTGTGTTGAGCAGGGAGCGGGTGGACGCCACCTCTTCCCTTCTGGAAATCACATTTGCCTGGGCCGTTTTCTCTGCCACAAGCACGGAATTCATAATCTCCCGAATTTCTCCGGGCAGAATAATATCTTTGATTCCGGCAGCCAGGAAAGTAATGCAGAACATTTCCTCTTTCTCCTGTAATGCATGATAAATTTCTCTGGAAATCTGCTCTTTTTTCTCTAATATCTCATCCAGCTTATAATTTCCCACAATCTCCCGGATCACAAGCTGCACGGCGGAATAAAGCTGCCCTTTCATGTCTGAAACTGCTGCAGCAAATTCCACAGCATCTTTTATTTTGTACATGCAGGCAACATTCATCCGAATCCCGATTTTATCCCTGGTAAGAATCTCCTGTCCTACAATATCCAGCTCGCGCTGTCTCATATCAAACACCTGGTATGTCACCTCATGAATATAATTCCAGAACCGGTACACTCCCCTGGAAAGCTGACCCTGAAGCATATTATCATAATACACAAGTCCTGTTTCCCCTTCTCCCACTGAGATTACCGTATACAGATTTCGCGGAATCATGGCCAGCATCTGTTTTGTGACCTCCGGCCCCATTGCAGTTTCTTCCATGGAAACTGTCTTGATTTCACGTTTTTCAAATACGTTCCAGAACGTGTATTCCTTCCTGTTTGCAAAGGAAGTCAGCTTTCCATTGATGAACAAAAAGCCGGCAGCCCCGTCGGGAATTTCCATATGTACGGTAGATGCCAGAAACGCAGGATCTTTGGCAAGCACCTGATAAGGCACATCCAGGTAATCCACTTCTCCTTCCATTTCCTCAATTTCTATCTGATAACCCAAGGTTCTGGAAAAATGATACGTTCCGGAGGTTATCATTTTCTGGAAGACGCCATTTTTTAATACAAACCCGGCCTGGTTATCTTTCACTATATACTTCATATTTTACCTCCCATCTGCATCCCTCATTCTTTGGCTCACCGCGGAAAATCGGTTGAGCAGGCAGCAGAAGGAATTTCTGACCTGCTGTGGAATGATTTTTGTTCCGGACATGATACAGGCGGTACGCCTGATCCGCTTATAAAAACCACCCTGCTGCATGGCTCAATTCCAACTGCATGCTTGCGGTATCCCCGATTTTCAGGCGGCCTGCCAACTGCATGCTCCGCTTCCAAAAATGCATTGTCTTTTGCTTCACCTTGCGCCGTAAGGCTGCAGGGTATGCCGCTTCACCTTGCGCCGTAAAGCTGCAGGATATGCCGCTTCACCTTGCATCTATGGCTGCGGGCAATGCCTGAATTCAGGATAAATCATTGTCTCAGAGCGGATTCGAACCGCAGGCCTTTAAAGCCTTTGCCATTTTATGTTGTGTACTCTACCCACTGAGCTACCGTTGACACGGGAGGGATTCGAACCCTCGACAGCACAAATTACTCCTTAACCCCATGTTAAGTTGTGTGAAATATTTATGGTATACCTGACAGCACGCTGCAGGCACCGCCGGGCAGAGACTAACTCCCGATGCCCTGGCATAAATAAATAATTTCCTGAATCATAACCCCTTTACGCACCCCTGCTGTTTCCAACGCAAAGCTATGCATATTCCTATCACTGAAATGCTACCCCTTTACCACTCCCACTGTCTTCAATTTACGAATTGGGGTAACAAGCTCCGACTGCTGCGCCATGACCTCATCAATATCTTTATAGGCAAACCGGCATTCCTCCGGCACATCATTCTTTTTCCGCTTTCCCAGAACAATTCCCTGTTCCTTTAAATCTACCATCACCTGCTCCACGGAAAAAGCCTGCATTGCCCCTGATCTGGAATAATTCCTGCCTGCCCCGTGGGAAGATGAACAAAAGGATTCTTTATTCCCTTTTCCTTCCACCACATAGCTGTAAGAGCCCATAGCTCCCGGTATCACGGCAAGCTCTCCTTCCCGCACTCTGGTAGCCCCTTTGCGGTGCACCCATACGTTGGCGCCGTAATGATTTTCCAATGCGGCATAGTTGTGATGGCAGTTGATTTCCTCCCCAAATTCCACCTTAAGGCCTGTATGCTTTTCCATCACTTCTGTTACTATTTCACATATTTTTCCCAGCATGCGTGCACGGTTTTCAAAGGCATAGTCCATGGACAGATTCATCCAATTGATATACTGCTGCCCTTCCTCAGAATGTACCGGCAAAAAAGCCAGGCGGTACTCATCCTTTATCTCGCTGTGCCATTTCTGGTTCAGTTCTCTGGCTGTCTCATGAAAATAATCACACACTGCCTTCCCCAGATGACGGCTTCCGGAATGAATCATAATGCAGAAATATCCTTCGGTATCTTCCTGAAGCTCTATAAAATGATTTCCTCCGCCCAAACTTCCCACCTGAAAATATCCGTCCTCGATCAAAGGCAGCAATTCCGGATTCTTCTCATATTTTTCCATTTCCTCTTTTGCCCGATCCAGGGTTTCTGAACTTTGGGGCGTCTTATACCGTTCGGTATTTAATGGAATTGTCCGCATAATATTTCCAATGATTGCCTGAATCACTGTGCCGTTGCCTGTCTGGATGTCCCTTATAGCCTCCATAGGGATATTGGTAGGTATAAAATCCATGCCGCAGCCAATATCCACGCCTACTGCATTTGGAATCACCGCATCCTTTACCGCAATCACTCCGCCGATTGGCATTCCTTTGCCTGCGTGGGTGTCTGGCATCAGACAGACCCATTTATGGATAAAAGGAAGCTGTGACAGGTGATATGCCTGTTCCAGACAATTTTCCTCTAATTGTTCCTGATTTTTTAGCCATATTTTCACCGGAAACCTTGTGTTTTCATTATATAATACAAACATATCATCCTCATCCTTTCTTGTTTGCTGCTGATGGGAATATTATATACAAGATTTGGTAATTTATCATTTCAAAAAAGTTGCGAACTCTGGCAATGCCGGGGATTTTCCATTCCCAATTTCGGCTATGGCAGGGCTTAAGGCCATAGGATTAGAAAAGAGCTTATCGGCACAATGCTTACCGAAAGCTCTTTTGTTATATTCCTAATTGATTATGGGCAAACAAAATAATCAAATGGCTCTTTTGCATCTATAAATATGATCTCTATTTCCCCTGTAATATCTTTCAGCCATTCTCCCAGGTATTCCATCCCCATCTCTTCACTTCTCTCATGGCCAAGAACCAGCATTGCTTTATTCATGCCAAGGGCTTTCGCATCATTAATATACGCACTTAATGTCCATTCCGTAATATCTCCGCACACAGCCACATCAATATCTAATTCCCTCATATGCTGCATTGGACGTTCCTCAATCCCAAGGCCGAGACTGCCTCCTCCAACATAGACGCCAACACGTCTGACCGTCACATCCCTGTTCCCGACAAACTGAATAACCTCTATCCCTATTTTTTCCCTAAACTCTTTTGATAAATTTTCCAGTGTAGTTTCCGGGATTTCATAGCTTCCGCCAAATTCCTGTTCGTTCCCCTGATATGGAATCCGATATTTTTTCCAATCCATTTTTCGTTCAAACCCACGATAAATTCCATCTTCATCCACAGACATATGCATATGATCATGAAAACGCCAGATTGTGATCTGATGATCCTCGATTAGTTTTCTTTTTGCTGCATATACCTCATCATTTTCCAGCCATCCTGTCGTATCATGCCCGGTATACCATGTAGGCTCGTGCGTTATAATAAAATTTGCTCCTATTTTTATTGCTTTTTTTATCACTTCAACTGTTGCCATAAATGTAGTGACAATTTTAGTTACCTCTCTGTTCGGATCTCCGCACATAACATGGTCGCAGGTTTGCTCTGGAGAAAGCTGAACGCCTGTTTTTTCAATAATTCCATCTATAACTTCCTGTATCTTCATTTTCATCCGCTCCCTATTCCATTTTGTTTTCCATTTGCACAATCCATTCCATAGCCTTCAAAAGCCATTTGTTCCAAAATATCCAATCATGATTTCCCTCTTCTTCATAATAATTTATGGGAATGCCCAACGCTTTCAGATCATCTCTCATGTTACGATTTTTCTCAATTACAAAATCCTCTGTTCCGCATGCCATAAAAATTTCCGGAACTCGTTCTTCCCTCACAGCCTCTGCCGCGCATACCAGTGGATTATTTTTACTTTCTTTCAACGTATCCAAGTTACCAAAAACTCTGGAATAGTATCCATAACCTGCCATTCCATCAAAATACCCCTCTTTTTTTCCTGCAATATCATCAACGATATATGCGCCTGATAATGCAACAATCTTACCAAAAATCTCCGAATAAACGAGTCCATTTCTTAAGGCGCCAAACCCTCCCATGGACAATCCGCCAATAAACGTCTGATCTCTTCTGGTTGACAACGGAAATACTTTTCTTGTATATTCAACTAACTCTTTTATGAACTTCCCACCCCTTATTTCAGCCCCATTGTTGTCTACATAAAATCCATTTTCACCTGACGGCATTACTACTGCCATATTATATTGCTCTGCCCAAAGCCTGATATTTGAGTATGTAAGCCAATCTTTTGAATTTCCGCTAAAACCATGAAGCAGATATAGGGTTGGAAATACTTCTGGCTTTACCACATTGGGAACTCCAGCATTTTCTACCGGAAGGATAACGGTCACATCCGTCCATCTCTGCAGCGTGTCCGCTGCAAACGTCATTTCAATTAATGCCATATTTTTCTACCTCCTGTCTTTTATTCTGCCGCCAGCTCCACGCTTCCCGCTCTTCTTTCCTCCAGATCCGCTTTAATCTGTGGATATTTTTTGTCCAGTGTATAAAACAGATTGATAATAATAATAATACCAAACATAATTGCCGGAAGTCCAATAAAATTCATAGCAACTGCATTTTTTGCCGCTTCTGTCTGCACAGCCGCAGTTCCATCATATCCCCCAAGATTTAAAATAAAGGATGCCAGCATCCCTCCGATGGAACCGCCAACTTTTACAGAAAATCCAATAAATGACATCAATGCTCCCTGTACACGTTTTCCGTTTTTCCATTCACCATAATCAATGGATTCTGCTGTCATTACATAACAAACATTGTTCGGAACAGCCCCTCCAATTCCTGCAATGAATGCAAATGCGTATACAACAATCGAATTCAGCCGAAAAACATACATCCCTATAGAAGCTGCAATATATAGCGCCGCACCGACAAACAAAAGATTTCTTTTTCCAAATTTCAACGCAAGTTTTGGCATTACCAAAGCTACCGGTATCGCAACAATTGTTGAAATTGCAAGAAGCTTAGACGCAATCTCTATATCCTCCATAACATATTGGGCATAATATAACTCTGCTTTTTAAAAATTTTTATTTCAAACATTGTTGATTCTAAAACTTCATGGTAAACTAACCATAGCCATCCATATCATTACAGGAGCAGAAAAACAAATGTCTAATTTTCAGGAACTGATTAAAAATTTTTCCAAAACAAGAGAATATGTCAGGGATTTTTTTGTCTATGGCTTTAAAACCCGAAATGAATTCATGGATAAAAGCCCCCGCACCTACGATAATGAACGCAGAAGGCTGGAAAGCTGGCTTGGCCCTTTCGTACAGAAGGATTATGTGTCCGGCGGCTTTAATATTTCCCTTGCCATTGACAGCAATCTTCTGGATTTCAATCCCCTGTTTCGGGTATGGAAAACCAAAAGCTTCACTGACAACGATATTGTGCTGCATTTTCTGATTCTGGATCTGCTTCAGGACGGGCGGTCATTGACTGCAGAAGAAATTACAGACTGCCTGCTGACCGAATACGAAGCGTTTTTTGACATTCAAACCGTCCGCCGCAAATGCAACGCTTACCAAAAAGAAGGGCTTCTGAATAAAGAAAAAAAGGGGAAAACCGTCCTGTTTTTCCTGGACAATACCCTGGCCCGCTGGCTGAAATCCAATGAAACTGTTATGGATGCCCTGGCTTTCTATCAGATGGCGGGCTGCTTCGGCGTGATCGGAAATGAAATTCTGGAACAATTGGAGCAATCGAACCGAAGCTTTCGGGTAAAACACAGCTTTTTCGTACATACACTGGAAGATGAAATCCTTCTGGCGCTTTTTGACGCCATGAACCGAAGATTCACGGTAGAACTGGAAATAAAGAGTTCCAAAAAAGGTCTGGTAAATACTGCAAACTGCACCCCGCTGCAAATATTTGTCAGTTCCAGAAGCGGCAGACGGTTTCTCTGCGGATATGTCAGCAAAAGCAAACGGTTTACCTGTTTTCGTCTGGATACCATCAAGCATGCAGTTTCTCTGGAGCCTTCACCGGAATATGAAGACCTGCAGAATAAACTGGAACGGAACCGCCGCCAGCTCTGGGGCGTATCTTTTCAGGGGACAGAACGCCATCATCTTGACGTCTTAACCATGACATTGCAGGTAGAAGAGCCTGGGGAACTCTATATTGTTGACCGGCTGAAACGTGAGGGCAGAGGAGGCGATGTCACAAGGATTGCAGAGAATACCTGGCAGTACCGGCGAGAAGCTTTTGACTGCAACGAAATGCTGCCCTGGATTCGAACCTTTACCGGGAGGATACTGTCGCTGGAATGCACGGCGAAATCTGTGGAACAGCGCTTTTACCATGATTTACAAACTATGTATCAAATGTACCAGATAGGAGAACACACAAATGGAACTGTTTTCTGAAATTTACAGCTGTTATTATCAGGTGCTGCGCCACTTACTGACCTGTCAGAGCGCCCTCACGATAGATGAGATCCGCAGCCAGATCTGCAAAGAAGGATTTGAAGAAAGCCTACTTGCCATCATTCCCAAACTGGAAAACGGAAGCTGGAATTTATTTGAAAAGAATCACAATCTCTATCTTTCCAAAATAAATTCTGGATTTCTCACGCCCCTTTCCAGCCTTCAGAAAGCTTATCTGAAAGCATTGCTGTCTGACCCCCGTATGTCGCTCTTTTTAGACCAGGAACAATTTGAATCTCTGGGCGATATGCTGAATTCTGTGGAACCTCTCTGGCGTCAGGAGCAAATTTACTATTATGACCGGTTCACGGATGGAGATCCTTACACGGATGAAACATACCGCAATCATTTCCGTACCCTGCTTTCTGCTCAAAAACACCGTCAATATGTAGATCTCGACTACAATTCTCCCAGCGGAACCCGAGTGCATCACTATTATGCGCCTGCACGTCTGGAATATTCGGTGAAAAATGACAAGTTCCGTCTGCTTGCCCTGAAACAAGTAAAAAACGGCAGAATGCGCCTGGAAATCTTAAACATTGCCCGCATCCAAAAGGTCTGCCTTACGGATAAATATTTCACTTCACAGATTGACTTAAATGCCTTGATCCAGGATTCTTATTATAAAGAACCGCTCCAGCTACATATTATCAACAAGCGCAATGCCCTGGAACGGGCTATGCTGCATTTTGCAAATTATAAGAAAAACACCAGAAAAATTGGAGAAAACACTTATGAATGCCTGATTTACTACAATCAGGCAATGGAAACGGAATTGTTGATTGAGGTTCTGTCCTTCGGCCCTATGCTTAAGGTAATTGGAAATGACAGGTTTCTTGCCAGTCTGAAAAACAGGCTTAAGAAGCAGATGGGAATGATGCCTCCTAAGCCATGAAATGAGAATGCACGCTCTAATATGTTACAGCTATCCTGCCAATAATATTCAGATTTTTACCAGTTTTTCCATTTTGACCTGTAATATATACTGCATATTCTGCCTTTTCATTGATTGAAAATGTATATGCCACAGACCCTTCTATAGATTCAACATACCTTCTTTTTCCATCCTTAAGATTTACGATACCTGCTCGAAAAGAATCTTTTGCACTATCTGACGAAAGTGTTACCCGGATGGAAGCCCCTTTATTTAAAGCCACCTCATGAAATTGTGCTTCCCCGTTCCCTGCTATTGTAACGTCAACATTTTTATTCCCTCTTGTTATTAAAAAGAAATTTTTCCTTTCTTTGCTTTCCCCTGTTTCAATTGATAAATCTTCCTCATATTCTATGAATTCATTATTATAGCCATCAACTACACTATACATATTCTCTAAACCATCTGTAAGATGATTTTTAACATTTGATATATTTATTATTGATGCATATGTAACCATCGGGCACATGAAAATAAATAATGCTGTGCTTAAAACAACAATACCCTTACGAATTTTTTTCTTTCCCCTCATAATATGTGTAATTCTCCTTTTCATATACTTTTCTTCCCTATTAGAAAATCCAGTAATATTTATATTCGTTTGCTCAGATTCCAGCATACATAATATCAATTCCGCATATTGGCTACGCACATTCAAATCGCAATCCTTTATCACAGCTTCATCACATGCTATTTCGCTAAAATTAAAAAAATCCTTTTCAAAATAGCTTAAAACTGGATTATACCAATGCAATCCTCTTATCACTACCATGAATATACGATATAAAATATCAACCCTTTTGCAGTGAATTATCTCATGTTTTAGGATAAAATACAAATCTTCTTCATTAAATTTCATCGGAGGCAAAATAATTTTCGGTTCAAGTATACCTATTGAAAATGGGCTTGCGATTATTTCATTTCGATAAATTTTAATTTCCTTCCTAACATTCAGTTCCCATACTAAATTATTTCTAACTTCATTTATGGAATCTTCTTTGCATTCTTCAGAATATTCCATAATACGTTTTATTACAACTCTTTCACGTAATATTCGGATTCCGCAGTTTAATACCGCCCCAATGAGCCAAACCGCAAAAATCAATAAAATATAACCTTTTATTTCATCACTAAATAAAAGAAATTTAGTATCAGAAACCTTCATCTGCACAAAATCATCAGATACTATTTGCAATTGATAAATTTTAACACTATTTTTTATTATAACGTATGATAATGCCATCGCTGGAAACAGAAAAAAAATCACTAATACCCTAAATAAAAAATACTCATATTTGACTTCATAACCTTTAAGACATATATTAGTGAAAATTTTTGTAAAAACAAACAGGAAACTTCCTGATACCGAAACTACTAACATTATTTCTATAAAAAAATATTTGTCATCCATTTTTTAGTTCTTGTAATAATTGTTGTACCTTTCTCAATTCTTCTTCTGATAATTTTGTCCGCCCACAAAAAGCGGCAATCATCCCCTCCAAAGATCCTATATCAAATTCCTTCCTTAATTTTGCTTTAATCAAAATTTGCTCATATTCCAGTTTGGATATTTTAGGCATATAAAAATAATGCCTGCCCTTTTGTACAATGTTTACCAACCCTTTTTCTGTAATTCTATGTAAAATAGTTGTTTTTGTACCTAATGCCTGGCTAAAATTAGCGTATAATTCCTCGCTGCTTATTCCATCTGGATGAGCCCAAATAATTTTCATAAATTCTAATTCTGTTTTTGAAAGTTTTTTTATTCCAAATTCCTCTATTGGCTTCTGTGCTTTTTTCCCCATAGCGCTTTTTCCCTTTACTTTTTCCTTTTATATTCTATCATACAAATGGAATTTTGTTAAGCGCATTAGTATACAAAAGGGTAAAAGCATAACTCATTTATAGTTAGTACTTCTATCCTTTTCTATGAACAAGTTTATTTTGTGCAGTAATTAAATACCAAGAACAAACTTACTTTTTAGGGTTAATTACTTATTTACCTTCCATAAAATTTAACAGATAATGGCACAAAGAAATATGGACAATTTCCAACACTATGCTCTACTAAACTTTGTTCCCCCCCATTTAGATTTTATCATATTACCACTTAATCTAATGACATTTCCACTATGTTCATTTCCATTTCCAGGATAATATGCTTTCTGTCCTGTAGCAGTAGGAGAATTAGATGCTTTTAATGAATAACTTCCATCACTCCAATATCTTGAAGGATCATTCATCCATACTGTAAGGTTTCCGGCCCATGCATACGCATGGCAATTATATTTAATCGTCGCATTGCCCACAACTGAGGCCCCAGGATAGTTTGCTTCGATACTTCTTTTTACAGCATCCCGATTATTATATGCTGTACCTGTCCGCACAATAACAGTAACCGATGAACCATTAGGGGTTTTTACTGTTGAACTATAATCATAAAGTTCTATTCCTTGTTGTTCTGCAAGGCTTTCATAATAACCAGAATATGATAAAGATGCAGACTCCTCTTCATTAGACAATTGCTTTTCATAGTTATTATCAACCAATATCTCCAGTTCTGATAAACCTTCCTCTGATAAAGTCTCTATTACTTCCGGCTGTGCCAGAATAGTTTCTAAATATAATAATTCTAATGATTCATCAAATTTCTCATCCTCATCACCTATGCTAAAAATCTGATATAAATCAATATTTTTATAAGCCTCTACTAAATATTCACCCGAATCCTCACGCTTCAATAATTCCTGTAAACCGTTAAAATTATCTCTTACAACCTCAAACCCTTCCTGATATGTGTTATAAAAGATCATGTCGAGAAAACAAGGATAACTCAGTACGGCTGATACTAATTCAGCAGTCGGCATTTGCTTCAATACTTCTTCTGGAATCTGAGAAGCCAAAACTCTTTCACCATGATTTAACTGTCCCCACTCTTCCATACCTGGCTGTAAGGAGTACTCAAATCCTGTACACTGTGTATTCTCTGCAGCTCTGGCAGAAATTGTCATGGTACTGTTAATTATTACTACACTTAAAACAATGGCTAAAATACCTTTTAACTTCATTAATTCTTCCCCCTCTCATGTAATGTTTGAACAAAAACTACTACCAATTTCTGATATAGCGACCTTTTTCACCCTTTATCCACTGACCCCTCCTTCTTACAAAACATAAAGCCAATACTTTTTGTATATATTTACCATACCATACATATTCACTTTTGTAAACAGTAATAATTACATTTTTTTTATTTTTGTAATTTTTTTTTATTGATATGACTGACGGAAAATAACTGATTCTCATAATATATAGTATATATCCCGGAAATCAATCATGCTGTATCGTTCTACCTGCCTTTCTAAATGCATGTGCAATTTTCAGACTATCCGTTTCCTCATAAATCAATTCATCCTGCCCGCTAAGGGTCATTCCCCTGAGAATAGAAATAATTTTTATAATTCCTTCTGATTCCATTCGAATTAGAATAGGCGGCGCATTTTCCCGAATAGAAACAACTTCCACCCTATAACCATTTTCTCCAGAATCTGTCAACTGCATTCCATAATTATGAACATCTATTTTCATTCCATTTCGTAAAAATAATACAGTTTCAATCTATCGAAATCTTGACAAACCCCAAATTTAACCCTATAATAAAACAATCAATTTAAAACATTCGTTTTAGAAAGGAGCATCCATGCCCCCAAAAGCTAAATTTACCAGAGACGAAATCCTGAATGCGGCCCTGCACATCACCAGGAAACAGGGCATTGACGCCGTTACCGCCAGAGAGTTAGGAAACCAACTGGGCAGTTCCGCAAGGCCGATTTTCACTGTTTTTAAAAATATGGAGGAAGTTAGACAACTTATAATTCTCAAAGCAAAAGAGCTGTATGGGCAGTATGTAGAGGAAGGATTAAAGAGCCAGCCGCCTTTTCGGGGAGTTGGAATTGCCTATATCCGCTTTGCCAGAGAAGAACCCAGGCTCTTTTGGCTGCTGTTTATGAGCCCCGTTGATTCCAAAGATATTTCTTCCATCCTGCCTGTGATAGACGAGCATTACGACAAGATATTGCAGTCCGTCCAGGAACCCTATCATTTGGACAAAAAAACCGCAGAAAAAATCTATCAGCATTTATGGACTTATACCCATGGCATTGCCGCCATGTTTGCCACAGGGCTGTGCAGCTATACCGCAAAACAGCTGGAGGAACGTATGACAGAAATTTTTCAGGGCTTGCTGCTGCTTGAAAAAACCAGGAAAACCCAATAATTATGATTCCATACAGAAATATGCAGAAATTTTCAACTCCTCAGAAACCAAATTCATCAGAAAGGCAGAACAAAATATGATACATATTAAAAACCTACATAAATTTTACGGAACGGGAGACAGCAGAAACGAAGTGTTAAAAGGCATTACCTTAGATATCAGAGACAGAGACTTTATGGTAATACTGGGCGCTTCAGGTTCCGGCAAATCTACTCTTTTAAATGTAATTTCCGGCCTGGAATCGGCAGATGCCGGAGAGGTATGTTACAACAGTAAAAATATCTGCAGCATGAACGACAAGGAAATGACCCTCTTTCGAAAAAATGCCATTGGATATGTTTTTCAGCAATATTTTCTTCTGCCTAATCTGAATGTGGACAAAAATGTGAAAATGGGAGCAGATCTGGTGAAAAATAAAGACTACCGCAGTTTAATCGAAGCTGTAGGGCTTGCAGACAAAAGCAAAAAATACCCCCATGAATTAAGCGGCGGAGAGCAGCAGCGGGTATCAATTGCACGGGCTTTGGCAAAACAGCCAAAAGTACTGTATTTGGATGAACCTACTGGAGCGCTGGATGAAGCTACCGGCCGTATGGTATTGGATTTAATCTGTAAGCTGCAGAAAAAACTGGGATTTACCATGGTGATGGTAACCCATAACCAGAACATTGCAGAAATGGCGGATACCGTAATCTCCATGAACAGCGGCAAAATCAGAAAGCAATA
The DNA here is from genome assembly GCF_004793545.1 of Petralouisia muris. GTDB lineage: Bacteria > Bacillota > Clostridia > Lachnospirales > Lachnospiraceae > Petralouisia > Petralouisia muris. The sequence goes on from NZ_SRYA01000047.1 coordinate 21,567, forward strand.
TCAAAATGACACTCCCAAGTCTGCATATCAAATCGCATGGTAGGAGGAAATCATATGATCGTAAGTTTCAAAGATATTTTTAAAATGATTGGCATATTAATTGTCAGCCTGTGCGCCGTCCTCGTGTCTGCCATGTTCTTAAATTATTATTCAGACCTTATCACCGTAGAGCATCTTATAACAACCGAGACTGCACAAATATTTTATGACGCACAATGCAGCACGGCGAAAGTAGTCAGCGCAGTGTCCGGCGGCTGCCTGCTTTTAACTGCCGTTGTACTTTTATGTTTTTATATTGGACATTACATCGACACCCACCAGAAGCAGCTTGGCGTCTTAAAAGCGTTAGGATACAGCAGATTTACCATAGCCAAAAATTTCCGGGCCTTTGGCCTGACAGTATTTGCAGGAACTGCCCTGGGCTATGTTGCAGCTCATCTGCTGATGCCGAAACTATACGAAATCCAGAACAAGGACGGGTATCTGCCGGAGCTTCCAATCACTTTTCATCCAAAATTGTGCATAATGCTTGTCCTTCTTCCAACAATTTTCTTTTCCCTGCTGGCAGTTGTCTACAGCTATTTTAAATTAAAGGTTCCGGCTCTGCAGCTAATCCGGGAACAATCCTTACGCAAAATTGTTCCCGCTAAAAGGGACTCGGATCTGCCCTTTTTGCAGGAACTTCAAAAAAGCAATGTCAGACAGAGAAAGTCTCTGATCTTTTTCATTGCCTTTGCCGTGTTCTGCTTTGCAGCAATGACACAAATGTCCTTCAGTATGGACAAACTGGCAAGCCGGATGATGAGTATTATGATGATGGCAATCGGACTGGTTCTTGCCGTGACAACCCTGTTTATCGCTGCAACTTCTGTCATTAAGGCAAACAGAAAAACCATTATCATGATGAAAGTTTTTGGCTACAGTGCAAAGGAATGCACAAAAGCGGTGTTAAGTGGTTACCGCCCCTGGGCGTATTTTGGATTTGTATTGGGAACGGTCTATCAATATGTGCTGTTAAAGATTACGGTAACGATCATATTTAAAGACATGGAAGGGATACCGGACTACCAGTTTGACGTTCCAATCATGCTGATTTCTCTTGCCGTATTCCTTGTCTTGTACGAAACACTGATGTTTGCCTATACAAAACAGATGGAACAATTGTCTGTGAAGGAGGTTATGCTGGATTAGAACGTACTTCCATCCTGCTCAGCCTGCCGTTTGGCGGGCTCCAGGGCCATCCTTACTAATGAAGGTACAAGCAATCTTTTTTTTGTTGCCAAATCAGTTCTTTTAGACGCTTTATTTCTCATATCTTCCGTCCCTTTCTGGTTCTCTTTCATATACCGTGTGCGTTCCGCCATCAAAGCGAAATTCATATCTTTCGCATTTTTATATTATAATCCGAAAACACTGGAAAACAACAGCAGAAGGTGACTTCATATTTTCTGCTGCTGTTTTTCATATGTACACTTATAATAACTTCTCGGAAAGCTAAGGCTTCTGCCTTCTAGCGCAGAACTGCAAGTTCCATGCGTATTTCCTCACATCCTTCTGCCGTAACCTTAACCTCTATCATGCCTTTTTCTTCTCCAGCCCGGACAGCTGCCATCACATATCTGTCATAAGCCTCCCACTCCGAATCGTCATAGCTTCCCAGGGACTGAGGATCTGCGCTGCCCATTGCCTCCAGCATGTCTGCGCCTTCCACTGCCGGTTCCATCATCATTTTTATCCACATAGATGAAACCATATCGTTTTTTCAATTCATCGGTAGTAAAAGACACTAAGTCAATGCAGCCCTAAGGGGTATAGCCCATCAGTTCCACGCCATCCTCTTCTACTGCCTTTTTCAATTGCTGAATATGTGCGCCCAAATACTCCACCCGATACGGGTCATGGCAGCTGCCGTCCGGCTCCAGCACGTCGACAGCTCCGAAACCATTTTCTACAATAAACAATGGAATCTCATACCGCTCATACAGGGAAATCAGAGCATAGCGCAGGCCCACTGGATCAATCTGCCATCCCCAGTCGCTCTTTTTCACATAGGGATTAGCCACAGAATTTGGCGAACTGCCGTCAAGGCTGGCTCCGGTATCCTTCACTGCATTGGCCTTGACTGCATTAGACATGTAGCAGCTGAAACCTAAATAGTCCACCTTGCCCTCAGCCAGAATTTCTTCATCTCCTGGTTCCATAATAATCTGGTAGCCCTTCCGCTCCCATTCTTTTTTGGCAAATGAAGGATAATGTCCTCGAACCTGAACATCGGAAAAATAGTATCTTTCGTGCATACATTCTGTAGCGGTCATTACGTCATCAGGATCACAAGAGTAAGGATAGAAAGGAACAAAGGCACACATACAGCCTATTTTAAAATTTGGATTAATTTCATGTCCCTTTTTAACCACCAGAACTCCAGCCACAAATTCATGATGAACCGCCTGATACATGGCCTCTTGCGGCCGTTCAAACTGAGAATACCGCATGCCGAAACAGGTCCATCCGAAAATATCAGCAGCCGTATTGCTCTGATTGTTAATTTGATTAAAAGTCATCCAATATTTGACCTTATCCTTATACCGTTCCATCACCGTAACGGCTTAACGTACAAAACAATCCAGTGTGTAACGGCTTAACCATCCATTATGGTTCTTTGCCAAATTGTAGGGCATCTCAAAGTGAGAAAGAGTGATTACTGGCTCAATCCCATACTTCAGTAATTCATCAAACAACTTGTCATAAAACTGCAGGCCAGCTTCGTTTGGTGCATTATCATCCCCATTGGGAAAAATGCGGGTCTATGCAATACTGGTACGAAAACACTTAAATCCCATCTCCGCCATTAAGGCTATGTCCTCCCGGTATGTATGATAAAAGTCGATGCCATTATGGTTAGGATACCGCTCTCAGGAAAGGACGCCATCTGTAATGCGCCGCAGCACATCGCCGTCCTTTACCTTGGGTGAAAAGCCTTTTCCTTTTAAAGTAACAGTTTCCAGGCCGATATGAATGAGCATTTCTACACCGTTACTCTCCAGATTAATGGCATGATGCGTATCAAATAGACCTGCCACAGTACAGTCAAAAGGAGCGTACAACTTGCCTTCAGAAGGAATGATTGCTGCACCCTGCCCCAAAATACCCCTCTGCAAAAGTAGGATCATTAACCTCACTGATAAGCTTAATCTCTCCGTTCAGGGGCGCGTATACAACAATCTCTTCTTCTTGATCTGCTGAAGCAGTTTTTACGGACTCAAGATCGGTATTGCTGCCATTATCAGAAACAGAGACCGTCGTCTTTTCGTCACAACCCATAATAAGTACCAGTTCTATAGTAATTACAATCGTGGCAATGGTTCCAATCATCATACCAGGGAAAGACATGGGATTCTGATCACTAATCGCATTAACAGTGGTCAATAAACCAGGCAGTCCTGCATAGGCATAATACATCGTATGGAACAAGCTGATAATAGCGCCTCCAATACAACCACAAATGAAAGGTTTCTTCAAACTCAGGGTTATGCCGTAAATTGTCGGCTCTGTAATACCGAAGATGCCTGTCAAACCAGAGGAGAAAGCCACCCGTTTCATCTCTTTTTGCTTGGTTTTCAGAACTACGCTAAAACAAGCAGCAGCCTGAGCAACGACTGCGCAAGTCTGGAATGCCTGAAAAGTGTCACATCCATTGGCATTGAAATTGGCGATATTCATTGGCGTAACGCCCCAGTGAACGCCAAAAATAACAAACACTTCCCAGATACCGCCTACCAGAGCGCCAGCTACAACAGGAACAGTATGAGCCAGATAGTTATAGGCTACAGCAATACCATTAGCCGCTGCATCGGAGAGGGGACCGATAACCAATATAGTAAGAGGAATCATTATGATGGCAGATACAAACGGGGTTCCAATCGCTTTGAGTACATCAGGCAAATGTTTTCCCAGAAAACGTTCCAGATAAGCCAGTACCAGCACCAAAAACAACGGCGGCAGGACAGTGGATGTATACGTGGTCTGAGCCATAGAGAAAAACAGGAATTTTATTGTTTCACCCCCCCCCGGCAATCCGAGCGGCAATCGCACCCCAATTGGCATTAACCAGCGCCCGACAACACCACATAGCAATCAATATAAGGGTTGCATTTAAAATGTTTAGACGCTGTCACAGCTATCATAACTGGCAGAAAGGTGAAAGATGCCAGTCGCAGTTTAACATATCATAGCCTGCATCCTGAAGCATTCTGGCAACTTTCCTGCTTTCCTCATAATCTCTTCCATACTCTTCAAACTTTTCCCCCGGAACTGCTCCCCGGTTAAAGGCTTTTGTATAACTTTTTACAGAATAACGCAGTGAGACAGGGAATTCCTTTCCACAGATCTCTTTAATTGCCTGCACAATCTCAATTGGAAAACGCAGACGGTTCTTCAGGGATCCTCCATACTCGTCCGTACGTTTATTAAACGCGGAAATCGCAAATTAATCCAACAGGTATCCTTTATGAATTGCATGAATCTCAATGCCATCAATTCCGGCAGCTTTGGCGCCAATGGCAAACCATTCTACATACTGATGGATCCCTTCTACGGTCATTTTTCTCTGCACTTCCCTGGGATCCCATACATTCGGAAGGACAGAAGGCGCTGGCCCTTCAGGAATGCCGGATCTTCCTGACATAGTCGAGATCATAATAAATACTTTCGAACCATATCGATGAATGCCATCTGCCAGATATTTCGTATTCTCAGTATATGTAGTTTCTTTCTCTCCATATATCTGCCACATTCACTATAGTTAGTTCCGAGTAGTTATTGGACTTTAGTTTGTAGTGCAACCTTATCCCTAACTATAGCCTGATGTGATTTCTGTTCATCAGACCAGAGATTTGCCTGCGCCTTCCTTCAGATTCCACCTCGCGATGGACACCCTTGGCATTCGGCTGTATCCTTCCCACTACTAGGGCGGATTAGGGACTTTCACCCATTAGAAACGTGCGCCGCAAGGCGCACACTTATCAGGATGATGGAGAAGGGGGTTCTGTTCCTTGCGCGCCTCAAATCCAGTGACTATAAAAAAGAGCAGTCCTCTTTATCCTTTCCAGACACATGGGTGGACATCCGTCTGGACAAAAGCCGGATCAACCATTATAAAGGAACGGATATCGGACAGCGGATGGAAGAACTCGGGCACATCACCCTGCGCATGGTCAAAGTGCCGTTACCAGAAGGGAAGGAAGAAGTGCTCATCACAAATCTGCCATCGGAAACCTTTGACAGCCGACGGATTGCGGAATTGTACCATATGAGATGGGGAATTGAAACGGCATACGAAACGCTCAAAGACCGTCTGCAGATAGAGAACTTCACAGGGACCAAGCCGATTCTGCTGCTGCAGGATATATACAGCACAATCTATATCAGCAATCTTGCGGAAGACATCATCCGTGACGCAGAAACGGAGCTGGATGAGAAAGAAAAACACAGGAAACATATATGTTTCTATTCTCTGCAAACCCTCATAATCAATCAAAGCCTTCATATACTTTGTATAAATCAACTCTATCGCTTTATCCGCTTGTAAAATTAATGGCCCGTGAACTTCATCTTGATACCTTAAATCAGAATCAGAATCTCCGAAATATCCAATTTTTATATATGCGCCTGTTACCCATTTTTCTGGATCAGGATGAAACATTAAAATTGCCGCTCGTATCAAATTCTCTCCCTCAAATAATTTTTGAATTCTCTAACAATAATTTGTCATTGACCTCTACCGCAATTTTACTTAACCGCTTTTTATAAACAGATTTTTTCTGAACTCTTGTAATGCTTCCTTACTCAAAGAATCTACGGTTTCTCCTGGTATAGGTACGCTATCCCATGTTTTCCCTTGCTTCTCATAAAGGAATTTTAATAATTCAATTCCTTTTATTTCCTGCATGGTACTACCACTGCGATAATAATATTTTCCTCTATAGTTAACTGGAGATGGATAGCTATCAACAATAATTTCTATAGATTCTAATCCATTCTCTTCTATAAGATTTACATCTGCAATAATATTCATCATAGAGACAATTTTATTCGGAATATCTTCTAATAACTTTTTAGCATTGTGAATCCCTTTTACACCACCATTATCATTTCTTCCTATAATAAGCGTCCCACCCTGTGCATTATCCCCGACCGCAATGGCATAAAGTCGAGGGATTTTTCTTTGCCTAGATGCACGGCAAAGTTCCTTCATTTCAGAACCGGAAATTTTAAGCCCATTGTTATGCCAGAACGGATAGCGGAGATTAAAAAAGCAGTTTTCGGCCACAATATCGGAACATTCCTTAAAGGCGCTTTCCCCATCTGCCGGGCCGTCAAAAGAACAGCTTTTCACCAATACGCCTTCGCTCCCATAGAGAGCCCTTTCCATGTCAAAAGTCTGATTTTCAATGATTCTGATTACCAATTACCTTCCTCTCTCTCTGTTCCTCCAGCAAACTTAGCTGATCCTTATAATCAAAATACCCCACCGGAGTATATTCAGCAGCAACCTCTGCATCCTGATAAAAAGGGATGATACGGTTCGGTTCAGAATAATAGACCATCCCCCTGTATTTCCCTGGAATTCCCTGCAGATATCCTTTCCTGCGAGCAGCGCCTCTCTCATACAGCCACCTCCCCCGCCAGAATAAGCGTTTTTTCCCCGTACTCTCATCCGGCATGAGCTCATCTACAAAACAGACATAAAACTGCACATGGGCCAGTCTTTTCTCCGCCAAAATGCCTTTCATCTATGCAGATGATTTCTTTTCATCCCGTTTCAGCCTGTATAAATCCAATAAAACCTTCGCATAATTCATAACATTTCCTCCTGCTCATTCAATCGTAAATGCATAACCTTTTCTATAATTTTCCCTGTGGTAATAGGCTGCCTGCCCGTCTGTCTGGTTAAAAACAATACTCCACTCTGTAGATTCAAACTCCCCAAAGTTGTCTTTGCTCACACGGTCAAGGGCATCACGGACACCTGGCCTATCCATTCTTTCGGATTCATCCAAAAGCCCCATTAAAATCTCATAGCGTTCATGAGACTGTTTTGTGCGAAACGGACGCTGTCCGCCTGATAGCAGAAGCCGCGAAGGCGCTGTACCAGACAATACGCAAAAAGAAAAAGGCATCTGATGGTATTCAATACCGCCAAGTGCCTTTATTTCAGTGATTTTGTGGCTATTTTATTTTTCCTGCCATGTTTGATCGCCCTTTCACATACTTCTAATATGTATCTATTATCATACTAGAAGTATGTCTGTCAGGATCTTTGAGCCTATATTATTTCACGCAGAACTTTCAGGGCCTTTGTATGAAGCAGCTTTACATAGCTGTATGAAATATCCATTATTTCTGCGATACTTTTCAACGTTTTCCCGCTATAATAGTGCAGGATAATGATATCGCGTTCCCGCTGGGGGAGTTGCCCGAGAGCATCTGCAAGGCTTTTGAGCATTTCCTCGTTAAGCATTTCCTCATCAATGTTTCCCTCAAAGCAAAGTTCCTCTGGCAGCCCGTAAACAGATTTCGCCGTACGATAATAGTCAATAACGGCATTCTGTGTTATCCTATAGATCCATGTTGACAGGGAAGCCTTTGTCTCATCAAATCCTGAAAGCCCTTTAAAAACCTTGACGAACACGTCCGAAGTCAAATCCTCCGCATCCTGTTCGTTCGGTATTTTCCCATATATATATCGCGCCACCTTATCCTTAAACTTAGCATAAATCTGCTCAAATTCGGTGTTTTTGTACAGTTCAGTCATCGGAATTATCCTCCCGGCTTTCAAACGGGGCAAATTCGCCCGCGGCATTCACCTGTTCCAGTTCTTCATCTGAAAGCGCCTCGCCGTAACGTTTCTCAGTTTCATCCAACATTTCAGCAAGACGCAGATTCTCCGAAAACTTCTGAAAGTCAAACAGTCGCCGTAATTCCTCTTCCATCATTCACCCTCCATAGGCGCTATATCTTTCCAACCCCGGAGTGTTTCCTTGATTTTCCTGTGCCAACCTTTTTGGAAAAATAGACATTTTGCGGGATCAATGCCAAATTTATCACCTGTAATAGCGAGCGCCAGTGCACGGCAGCCACCCCCACAGTGTTTAAAATAAGGGCACACCGCGCAGGTTTCATTGTGCTCCGACAACTGCCCCAGTGTAGCGCAGACCTCATTCAGATATCTCCCTTTTTGCAGAATTGGCTGCAGTCCCTCTTTTTTAACGTTGCCCAGGAAATTGTTCTTCGCGCTAAAATACCCTGACATCTGCATACAAGGGTAGACATTTCCGTCTGCTGCAACCGCAACCATCCCCCTGTTCCCACGGCATACGGGCATACTGTCCCGGTACTCTCCGGCAATGTATTCAACGGGGCGCAGGCGATAAAATTCTGTTTGTGGAAACACCGTAAGAAACTGCCAGATATCTACGTTCATATTGTGTTTCTTTTTGATATATCTGTCGGCAAATTCCAACATTCTTTCGTAATATTCCTCAACCTCTAAACAGGAACCATCTGCATTTTCCTTCCAGCGCGGTGATTCTGAAGTACGGATCACCCTCATTTCATCCACGCCCATTTCGTCTAACATTTCCGCTGTAGGTAGCATGGATTCGATATTAAGCCGATGGACGTTCGTCTGCACTTTTACACGGAAGCCCTTCTCCACGCACAGGCGGATTGCCCGAAGCGCGTCCGCCTCCGCCCCCTTGCGGTTTCTGAGCCAGTCGTGATGTCCGATTCCATCAAAGGATATTTTAATCAGCGGATTACAGCCGATTTTCCTAAATTGCTCCAATGCTGTCTCGTCAAGGAAAGAACCATTCGTGTTCAGATCCTCAAGGTACATTCCGTGTGCGTAAATACTCTCCACAATCTCAAAAAAATTCTTATGGAGCATAGGCTCGCCGCCTGTAATCGTAAAAGCATTGATTCCACACTTTTGCGCCTGCTCAATCAGCCTCTTTGCTTCCTCAATCGTCCACTCACTCATTATGGGAGCGTTATCGGCAGCGTTGAAGCAGTGCAGGCAGCTATAATTGCATTTCCCTGTTATCATCCAGCTTATTGCAGGAAAATAGCGGTTGTCACAGTCGAGGTGTTTTTGCCATTCAGACAGGATACCCTCATCCTTTGCATGAGCAATAAATCCCATATCCAAAAATTTTTCCGCAAGCGGCAGTTCCCTCTCAAACTCCGTTTTACCGTCGCACTTCAAAAGGAATTCAAACTCTTCCTTTTTCAATCCTTTCGCGTAACGGACACCCTTTCTGTAATACGCATACGGCACCAGCCGCCATGAGCGCAGGGCGATGTCTGGATTTAATATGTACCGGCTCATCTCAATTCACTCCTTATAATTATTTGCGGAAACTGCCGCAAAATACGGATATTATTTGTCCTACTGCCCCCACGGACCGCAGTATGGGAAAGCCATAAAAGGGCCTCTTCCCTTCACACCATGATTGTTCAACATGCAAACTTACCGCAGTATGGGCAACACAAAGTTTTGAAAGTAGAGTGTGATTTGACGGCGTCAAGGTCACCTCCGCAGAAGGGACAAAGATTGGGACGGCATCCGCCTCCTGCTACATTGCCAAGCTCATCATCCGATAGCTCGCCCATCTTGTGAAGCTTTTCAAAATAAACTTCTGCCTTCTTCTCGTCCATCAGATAACCATTTTCCTTTGCGAGAGCCATAAGCTCTTCGACAGAGTTTGCCTGTTTTGCCTTTGCAATAAGTTCTTCGTCAAATTTTGTCTGTGTTGCCTTTTCAATAAGGTCTTTTTTTTCCATAGCGCTTTCCTCCTGATATTAAGTTACCTTTACGCTTTGTTACAGATTACAGTATAAAAACTGATAATCATAGACGTGATTTACGTCCTTATTCTTTTATACGAATCAAAACCTCCAAGAGCCAATAAATTTGAAAAAAATTTTTCAGGTCCTCAATTCTGCGGGAGCGTCAACCCTTTGTCTGGCCACTAATTCTGCAAAAAAACCTCCTCCTTGTATCAACTCGTCATATGTCCCGTCTTCGATAACCTTTCCCTTATCAAGCACCAGAATCCTGTCGCACTGTTTGATGGTAGAGAGCCTGTGCGCGATAACAATCCTCGTGCATTTCAGACTGTCCAGCGATTCCGAAACCGTTTTCTGCGTGAGATTATCAAGGGCTGAAGTCGCCTCGTCAAACATCAGCACGCTTGGTTTTGGTGCAATGGCACGGGCAATCATCAGCCGCTGCCGCTGCCCACCCGAAATTCCGCCGCTGCCCTCGGAAATCATTGTGTGCATCCCCATCGGCATACGGCGAATATCCTCTGCAATGCCTGACAATTCGGCGGCATGCCAAGCCTCATCCATAGTAAGCCACGGTGCAGATATGATAATATTCGAGAAAATATCTCCCGTAAACAGCTTGCCATTTTGCATAACCACGCCGATATTGCGCCTTAAAGACTTTAAGTCCACCGCCGCAATATCCTTTCCATCTACATAAACGGCGCCCTTCTGCGGCGATTCAAAGCCCAGCATAAGCCGTAAAAGCGTAGACTTTCCGCACCCGGTTGCGCCCACGATTGCCACATACTGCCCCGGACGGATTTTCAGCGACAGATCGTCAATCACAAGCGGCATATTTTCGTTGTAACGGAAGGAAACGTTATCCAGTTCGATGCCACCCGAAAGCCGCGTAATCATCTGCTTTCCCTCGGAAATTTCGGGAACTGCCTTCAAAATCGGCTCTACCATATCCATAATTGGCTTAATCTGCGCCACAGTCAATGCGATTCCCGCAAGCGAGATAAATGCCCCGGAAACCATTCCGTAAGCGGTATTGAATGCATAGTAGTCCGCTACGGACACTCTTGACGATACTGCAATCCAATACATCATAAGCGTTCCTGCAAGCGAAATGGCGCTTGAAATAACGCTGTTTATTTTCAGGAACATCGGAGGGTTGTAGGCAAGCCGCGCTTCTTCGGCATAAAGGTTTCCCCACCGTGCGAACGCACGCATTTCTGCTCCCGAAAGCTTAATCTTCTGCACACCCGAGATCAGTGCATAGGACATTCCACTCTCTTTTGAGGACAGCTCCATCTTTTTTTTGCTGACTTTCATCTGCACAAATGCCGATACCACTGTAAACACCACTGTAGCAAGAGTAATGATAAGCGACGGCATCACCAGTGCGGGCGCGTACACAAAGATCTGCGATATGTATATAAGTGAAAATACAGACGTAAGTCCTGTCGTCAGCGCTACAGACACCAGCATCTCGCACAGCGAATTGCTGCACTGCGCCCGCGCAGATAATTCTCCTGAACTGTAATTCTTGAAAAACCCTGCGGGCAGTGACATTAAGCGAGACATGACTGCAGCCTGAACCGAAATACTCATTTTGGTGTTTATCCGCGCTATAATCAGCGACTTCACGCCGTTTATCAGCAGGGAACTGAGCGTCACGCAAATCATAAACACAGTAATCGCAAGCAAAATCTGTGTGCTGCCATCCTCGATAACACGTGAAAACAACAGGTTATTAAGCTTCGGCGATAGCATTCCGATCAACGTTACCGCCAGCGCTGACGCGCCCGTCATCACAAAATCAGCGGGAGAAAGCGTTCCCAGAATATACCGCATCAAATCCGAAATCCCAATCTCTTTCAGCGGCAGCGGCTTGTAAAAAGCTATCGCTTCTTCCTCAAAAAGCTCCTGGTTTTTGCCGTTTATTTTCACATATTTTCCGGTTTCCATATCCCTATAACTATAGCCAGAAAACCCCGTAGGGATAAGCGCGACAACCATCCCGTCACTTTTACGTATTCCCAGCATTGCTCCGATTGCATCTTTATACCAGCCTTTCGAGAGCGTTACCGTGCGGCGCGTGATTCCATGCGGGCGGAGCAAATATTCAAGCTGTTCATTTCTGTCCGTGATATTGTCGGGAATATCTTTCGTATTTATATGATAAAATCTTAATATCTCGTCAAAGGCGTTTTTCGTCTGCTGCCGCTCGTCATTCAGCGCGGCTGAAACACGGCTGCCCATCACTGCGCCGGCAATGTTGATAAAGGCGTCTGTAAAAACATCCTGATCGTTTTGTTTACGCTGCTTTATTTGTTCGTCAAACCATCCCATTATCCTATTTCCACCCTATTTATTCGTTTGTTACAAGTTGTGTGTAGATGCCGCCTCTGGCGTACAGCTCATCATGTGTTCCGCGCTCTACAACTTCCCCGTTATCAAGCACGATGATTTCATCGCAGTCACGTATGGTCGATAACCTATGCGCCACAACAATACAAGTAATTCCACGGTCTTTTATGGATCTTACAACCTCAAATTCCGTTTTTGCATCCAGTGCAGAAGTTGCCTCATCAAGAATGATGATGGTCGGATCCTGGGCTAACACGCGGGCAATCTCCATTCGCTGCCGCTGGCCGCCCGAAAAGTCCTTGCCTCCCTCGGTGATTTTGTAACTGTAGCCGCCGTCACGCCGCATAATATCCTCATGAAGCTGCGCATCCCGGGCCGCCATGATTACCTCAAAATCCTCTATCGAATCATCCCACATTTTGATATTGTTTGCGATTGTATCCTCAAACAAAATGATATCCTGGTCGACCACCGCCAACGATCCGGTAAAAACGCTTCTGTCTATTTTTTCTATGGGCTTCCCATCAAATAAGATTTCGCCTTCCCAGGGTTTGTAAAGCCCCGAAATCAGCTTTGACAGCGTGGATTTTCCGCAGCCTGATGTGCCGACAAACGCCACGCGGCTGCCGGTTTTGAGCGTTAAATTAAAATCCCTGATCAGAGGTTCTGCAAGGCGCGAATAGCCGAACGTGACATTTTTAAGTTCCACGTTGCCCGATAATTTGCTGTACTCCGCATCCTCTGAAATCCCATCTCTGCTGCAATTCACATCCGTTGGGTATTCCATCACATCTTCAACGCGCTCCATCTGCGTGCACATTTCCTGGAGCGTCTGTCCCGCCGAAATCAACGTCTGCGCCGGTGCAGTAAAAGAACCTAAAAAGCCCTGAAATGCCATGATCATGCCCACTGTAAACTTTCCATTTATTGTAAAATAAACTCCGAGTATCAGCACGGCGATATTCGCCAGTGACGACACAAGCTCAGGAATCATGCCAAGATACTGATTTAGGCGTTCAAAACGCACCTGCTGGGTATTTACGCTCGCCTGATAGCCCGCCCATTTCTCGAAAAATCCATTCTCTGCGCCGCTGGCCTTGATTGTTTCGACCATTTCAATCCCCGTCACAGTAGCTCCTGCGAGTTTTCCCGCGTCGCGCAACTGTACCCGGGTAATGTTCATGCGCTTATTGGATATAATCCTTGAGACCACAAAATTGATTACGATGGAAGCCACCCCCACCAGCGTGAGAATCAGGCTGTAGCGAAGCATCACAACAAAATAAAACACCAGCATGACCGTGTTTAACGCCAACGGCGCAAAAGTCTCTGCCAATGACTGTGCAACCGAAGCGTTCATTCTCTGCCTCTGCTGAATATCCCCCGCCATGCGCTGGGAGAAAAATTCCATCGGCATACGAAGAACCTTCCACATATAATCGGTACTTCCGACTGCCGAAAGCTGACCGTTTATTTTCAGCGAATAAACAGCCTTAATCCATTCCACAATGAGCTGTATCACGCTTATTCCTCCAAGCGCGAAAATAAACGGCAAAAACCATTCTGGGTTTTCACCGGTAAGTAGCCTATCCATAAAAATCCGCGAGAATGCCGGGGTGATAATTCCCAACAGAGCGGTAATCAGCGTTGTCAATGCCACAAACGCCATTGCTGTTTTGGCCTCTTTCAGCCGTTTTTTTGCAAACCTCATTATGCTTTTGGGGCTTCCGCCCGGCTCGAAGCTCTCCGAAGGCTCGAACATCAGGCAAATCCCGGTAAAAGACTTGTCAAATATTTCCATCGGCACGGAATAATTCCCTTTTGCAGGGTCGTTAAGATATGCCTTGCCGCCCTTGAAGCCGTTCAGCACGACAAAATGATTGAAATTCCAATGAATGATACAGGGAAATTTTCCATTCTCTTTTAAACCCTCCGGCTCATAACGATAGCCCTTTGCAACCAAACCATAGCTGCGCGCTGCTTTTAGGATGTTTTTTGCGTTTGAGCCATCACGCGATACGCCGCAGTCGGCGCGTATCTGCTCAAGCGGTATCCATTTCCCAAAATATGCAAGGATCATCGTGAGAGAAGCCGCGCCGCATTCCAGCGCTTCCATCTGCATTACCATAGGAACTTTCACCTTACCGTTTCTGACAGGCTGTTTTATCTTTTTCGTATCCATCTTCAGGCTCACCTCTCAATTCAGTATAAACGACATCGGCGACACGCTTTCTGTAACGATTTCAGTCTTGTATGTACCATCTGGGATATCCGCATCTGCAATTATCTCATACATCCACTCACCCTCGGAAAAACCTCCAAGATGCATCAAATAGGGTTCCATATCCGCACCTACAGCAATTGGCCTTGGGGAAATTTCAGAAACAGCAAAATCATTCCCGTTTACCTTTACCAGCATTCCCGGTTTAATCTTAGCGGCGTCTTCCTCCGTAACATAGCAGATAAAAACGCCGTTTTCGCATGTCCCTGCGGAGAGGATCTTGCTTTCAAGACGCCCGAAAACTCCCCATACGCATACTCCCGCCAGCAAAACAACCACCGCCGCCAGCATCATCCATACGCTCGGGTTGGATACGCGGATATAATCATTTAGCTGATCGGGAGAGGCGACGCGGTCAATACTTGATTTACGAAAAATATGTTTTTCATTATACTTCATGCCAACCTCCAATTTTTTATATTTTAATACAATTATTACTCAATTTAAATCAAACTGTGAAAAAGCAGCTCTGGCTTACATTATATCTTTTCAACCCATAAAAAACAAGCAAATTAGGTCGAGCAACTTCAATTCTTATACTTGTGTGGTTTACTACATAAAATCAGACCTACTTGTCCACAATGAAACAAATAGGTCTGGCATATTTTAACCTGGTATATCAAATCCCATTGAAGCAATGCCCTATATAGTTATCGTCCTCTCCGTACCTCTAACCTCGATAAAATAAGGCTTCCCTCCATCCCTTACATTCTCACTTCCATCATACTTCTTTACAGTAAATGGAATATTTCAGGGGCTACCGCTTTTTCGCCCTGTGTGCGGGGAAGCTTCCAGTATCATTGACAACCATCTTGCCTAGTAGCTGCGTGTAAAATTCATCTTCATATTCAATACCGCTAATAAGTTCGTCAACCGCTTTCTTTATATCTTCCATTAACTCCTGTTGCCAACACTTTCCAATTTGCTGCTTTTCAATACTCTCCATCATAGTTTTTAAGCTGTTTATTTCGGCATCGTATTTTACTCTGGTTACTTGCTTGCATTTAGGAGAGTATAAGGGGTAATTTAACAGAATTGTGTCTTTGCAGAAGTCATGTCAAGGCAAGTTACATTCTGAACTAATGGCGCAAACGAGCATCCGCAGGCACAAGTCCCCGCAGCAACCTCTAATACTGTATCTGTTTTCTGTGGATGTATATTTGTTACAATAAAATCCAGAAATTATAGTAGTGGCTCCCAAGCTTGATAATAATCAAAATGGAACAATCAGTAACAAAAAACCTTGCAAACACCGATGTTTACAAGGTTTTTCAAGCTCCCCGAGTAGGGCTCGAACCTACAACCCCGCGGTTAACAGCCGCGTGCTCTACCATTGAGCTATCGAGGATTATTCTCTTACTTTCATATACCTTCAAAAATCCATACAGGACAATCCATCTCTTCCTTCCATCTTT
>NZ_SRYA01000048.1 GCF_004793545.1 Petralouisia muris
GTTCGGTAAACTCTTGTTCTTTTTCTCTCCTCAAAAATCGCAATTTCCTATAAAGCAAGAAAAGAGACAAAATTAGAAATTCTAATTTTGTCTCCCAAACAATTTCACTGTTCTGTTTCCCGGTCTTTTGATTCAATCTCCAAACTATCATCCGCTGCTGTCTCCAGTTTTGGATATTCTTCTTTTTTCTGAAACCGGGACAGCATATTATCTTTTTTCTCCAGCAGGTTCTGCTGCTGCCCTTCTTTTTCCAACAACTTTTGCTGCTGCTTTTCTTCTTTTTCCAACAATCTTTGCTGCTGCTTTTCTTCTTTTTCTAACAGCCGCTGCCTCTGCTTTTCCTCTTTTTCTAATTGCTTTTTTTGTCTTGCCGCTTCCCGGCCCAGAAGTTTTTTCTGCTGCTTTTCGGATTTTTCTCTGGATTTCTGGTTCTTGCGCACTTCCTTTCGGGCTGTCTTTTCAATTTCACGGATAGTCTCTCTGGCTTCACCCACCTTCCGCTTCTCTTTCCGATAGGGATTATGGAAGAAATACGCTGCAGTTCCCACCACCAGTACGCAAATCCCAAAGATTGCCAGCCAGGGCAGAATCATATGATACTCCTGATAGCCCAGTTCAAAACAGATAAATACCACCATCATCAGGGGAAACATGAGGAGATACAGAATTTTGCAAATGATATCCAGGATTTTTCCCCTCTTTTTCTCCTGAGCCAGAAGAGTTCCCTCAATCCCTGTAAAAGCAATCATAAACAGGCAAATCTGTGACTGGAACCCATGAAGGACGCCGCACAATGCCACCAACGCCACAGACAGCAGAAACAGGGAAAAGGCGCAGCCCTGGTAATAGGCATTCCGATATTCCCGAATCCCCTGCAGTTTATCTTCCGTGATTCCATACATGGCATAGACCTGGGAGTCCATATGCTCCTGAAATTCCTGGTTGTATTTTCTGGCTTCCCTGGTCCGTTCCATATTCTTCTCAATGGACTGGTTCAGCCTGTCCAGTACGTCCTGTTCCTGACGGATCTGTTCAAACAACGCGTCCTCCGCTTCCCGCTGCTTCTGTATCTGGCTGTATATCCACTCTGCTTTCTGTATCTTTAAACTTTCCCGCTCCTTTTTTGAACGTTCTTTTCCCAGACACTCCTTAATCTGGCCGCCCGGCAGCGCTGAATCTGCCGGACGCTCCTCCAATCCGCCGCCCGGCGATTCCGAATCTGACGGTGGATTCTTATCATACTCCTGAGTTTGCTCCCGTTCTTCCATCTTCTTTCCTCTCATTGTATGCTTTTGTGGTTAAGCTGCCGTGAGGATATTTCTTTACATTTATTTTCTCTTTGTACCTCCGTCTCAGAGAACTCTCCTCCAGCAGGCGGCTGTACTCGGCTTCCCGCTTCCACTTCTTCTTCCGTTCTGCCTTTATCTGAAATAATTCTTCCTTTGTAGGCCCGGAAAATCCATCGTCATTTCTCCAGTTCCTGCCGCGGATACTTTTTCTGTCTGCCTGACGAGCCAGCATAATCTGAAAACTGTGGTCCACAGCGGATTTTCCTTCTCCAGGTTCCATAGGGAAGAATTTTGAAAAAATATTTTCTGTATGTTCTGATATTTGATACCTTGTGTCCACGCTCCATTCCCCTTCCTGATTCTTATTTGTATTTTATATCGGCGGAAATTGGAAGAATCTCCCTGTCCTTGAAATAATATTTCCTGTCATGCTCGCCGATTTCCCGCATCACCCGGCAGGGATTCCCCACCGCCACCACATTTGCCGGAATGTCCTTCGTCACCACGCTCCCGGCTCCAATCACCGTATTGTCCCCAATGGTAACGCCCGGCATTACCACGGCTCCAGCTCCAATCCAGCAATTCCTTCCAATACGAACGGGCATATTATACTGATAAAGCTGCTCCCGAAGCTCAGGCAGAATCGGATGCCCTGCAGTGGCAAGAGTGACATTTGGCCCAATCATCGTATAATCTCCGATGTAGATATGGGTATCGTCTACACAGGTCAGATGATAATTCGCATACACCATCTTTCCAAAATGGCAGTTCTTCCCGCCAAAATTAGCGTAAAACGGGGCTTCTATGTATACTCCCTCACCGCAGTCCCCCAGCATGTCCTTCAGCATTTCCGCCCTCTGTTCCGCCTGGGAGGGTTTGGTCTGATTGTATTCACACAGCTTGTCCTGATAAACCACCTGCTCTTTAATAATCGCTTCATCTCCAGGCAAATACAGCTCTCCGGTGTGTAATTTTTCCTTCATGCCGCTCATGATAAAACCTCCTGCAAAGAATTTTGTTGAGTATAGCACAAATGGAACTAAATTTCAATGCCGGCGGCCGTCTATCCTAAGAAATAATTCCTGAGCCTGCTTTTCCTTTGATGACATATCATAAGCGACGAATATAATATCTCTGACTTCCCTGATTAACAACAAAATCAACCTCAAGCTGCTTGCGTACACGTTTTCCCTCTTGAGCTTTTCCATACACATCTATGATTCCTATATCGGCATAATATCTGCGAATGAGTAATTCGTTATAAACAATATTTTCCATAATATGGGTCGGTTCCTGCTGTTGGAAGTTTAATCTCGCATTTCATATGGTTGTAACAAAAAAGAACGATTCATAAAAAGAGAAGTATGGCTGATTGTATAGAGGAAAAATTTTATGCAAGGTGTGATATCTCATTACCGTAGCGGGATGGGTTATTCATCCTCAAAGATAGTTTCGTTCATTTCAGGGAAATCCAATAATTCAGATACCATCATCCCCAAGCCAATTGCAAGTTTATGCAGTGTTTTCAGTTTTGGGTTCTTTGTTTTCCCAGACATAATATTTTCAACGGTGGATTGTGTAATGCCGGACAGCGTAGCCAGCTTGTTGATGGTAATGCCTTGTTCCCGACACAGCTTTGTGAGACGTAATATAATAACATCTGAATAAGTCATATAGAAATCCCCCTGTTGCAAGAATTAAGAAGCGTATAAAGGTGATTCCAAGCCAAGGTTAACGGTATACCGTTTATTTCTCTATGTAGATACATATGGTAAATTGTTTTTGCCAATTTCTGCGATTTATGGACCTAATGGAGGAGGAAAATCTAATGTCTTAGAAGCATTGCATACATTGGATTCCAAAGTGTTAAGACCGCTCTGTGCGACTTGTGATAAGTCTGATTGCGATTATAAAGTCCGTAAAATTCCGGTAGAACCATTTGCATTTTCTGAACAGGCAAAAGAGGAACCGACAGAATTTGAATTGTTTTTCAGAACGGTAAAAGCAGAATATCGTTACATTCTTCATGTGAAGAAAGGCGAAGTTGTTTATGAAAGTCTTGATCGGGTGAAAATGGATACCGGAAGACGTTCGGCGCTTTTCAGAAGAAATACAGAATCAACAGAATTAAAAGGAATCTTCGGAAAATTAAAAATAAGTGAGGATCTCTCGCCAACCTTGCCTAGATGGGTATAGTGCAGAAATCACATTGTCGGAAGAATCCAGTGAGACAAGAAAATTGTTCGGTTTACTTCCGTTAATTGCAAAAAGTCTGATTTATGGAAGTGCGCTGGTTATTGATGAATTGGACGCAAAGATTCATCCTGTATTACTGCAATATGTGATTAAGCTATTTACAGATATGAATATTAACAAGAAAGGCGGGCAATTAATTTTCACTTTACATGATTTGTCTACCATGAATAACGAAGTATTCAGGAGAGACGAAATCTGGTTTGCGGCAAAGGGAAGAGGACAGAATTCAGGATTATATTCTTTGGTTGAGTCTAAAAATGATAATGGAGAATCTGTTCGTAAGGACACAAAATATGATAAACAATATTTGGAAGGTAAATATGGTGCAGATCCCTATCTGAAGAAAATCATAGACTGGAGTGATGTAGGTGCCTAAAAAGCAGGAATGGAGGCATAGAAGAAGAAACGCCGCCAAGAGCATCTGGAGAAGAAAAAGTATCGCTATTATATCTTTTGTGAAGGTGAACAGACAGAAACCCAATATTTTGCAGGCTTTACGCAATTGATTGAAGAGAATCCAATCTATAAGGTTATGGCGCTGATAAAACTAGAGCCCTGTGCAGCAGAGACAATGAGAGTACTTGGTATGTCTGAGAGGTATGTGAAAAAGAATAAGATACAAAAGGGGCAGATTTGGTTTCTTTTAACCTTTGTTTATTATAATCGAATCATCATAGGTCGGAGTATATTTCCTTTTTGAATGAGAAATTCAGTGAGATTGGGAGATATCAGAAAAATATGAAGGATATTTTTGATATTCTGATGGAGAAAGGGAATCTAAAGTTAGTGATACGGTATGCAAAGTAAAATGATCATCCTGGTGGATAGCAGGCATCACGATATACTAAAGCAGTTCTAATATCTTTCCTATCTCTCCATTCAAACAGATGGATCGCTTTTCTATCTTCTTCGGACAGAAGGCCTCCCCATAATTGATGCCAACATACACCGCCTTCGGATTCTCCGCCGTCATCTGCCAGAATGGGTATTTGATGATACCCGGGGTGTTATGTTTATTGCGCACCACATAATTTGCAAATTACAGTTCCAGGCTATTCGGTTTCAAAAGGAAATCCATAATCCCCATAACCACAATTCCTTCCCCATTTCGCCATAATTTAATCCTGTCCTTGACCACGATGATTTTCTTGAAAGAATCGCCAATATGCACCAATGACTTCTGCTCCTGCTGCATTTTGCTGCTGTCCGGAATCGCAAAGGCAGACTGGATATAATATCTCTGATTGCCACGGTTACAGACAAAATCCACCTCCAGCCTCTTGCGAACCACTTTTCCATTCTCATCTCGTTCGGAATGCTCCACAACGCCAACATCCACATTAAATCCTCTGATCAACAGTTCATTATAGATAATGTTCTCCATAATATGATTCTCTTCCTGCTGTCTGAAGTTAAGCTGAGCATTGCGCAGCCCAACATCCGTGAAATAATACTTAAAAGGAGAAGCAATATACCGCTTTCCCTTAATGTCATACCGCTCTGCTTTACTGATAATAAAAGCCTCTAACAGATATCCAATATAAACTCCTATGGTTTTGTCGCTGACATTCATCCCATTGCTGCCAAAAGTATTTGCCAGTTTCGTCGGATTGGTCAGCGAACCCACCGCCGATGCAAGGATATTTACCAATGCTGCCATACAGTTGTCTCCACGCAGCCTGTGACGCTCTTCAATATCCTTCAGATACAATTCCCTGCACAAATCAATCAGATATTTTGACTTTAATTCATCTGTTTTTCTGCTGAGTATCAGCGGCAATCCTCCATAGGTACAATAATCCATCCACGCATCATATGTATCTCCTGAATATGCAGAAACATATTCCGAAAAACATAACGGATAAACCCGGATTTCATCTCCGCGCCCCCGAAATTCCGTCAGTACATCGGTGGAAAGGAATTTTGAATTGCTTCCTGTTACATAGATGTCCAGATTCTCCCTTCTGTTCAGGCCATTGAGTACCGCCTCAAATCCCCTGCACATCTGGACCTCGTCCAAAAAACATACCATATGCCATCATCGGATATACGCTCTTTAATATAGCCGCCCAGTTTCCTGCTGTCATGCAGGTCTCCATAATCATCATCCAGCGGAATTCTGATAATTCTGGATTCCTCTACGCCAGAACCTAAGAGATACTGATAATATAACTTAAACAGCAAGTATGATTTTCCGCATCTCCTAATACCAGTAACCACTTTAATCAAGCCATTTTCTCTACGTTCAATCAGCCGATTCAAATACAAATCCCTCTTAATTGTCTCCATCCTTTTCTCCTTACTTCGGAATATTGTAAAATGTTGCTTTTCTCCGTAGTTTACTATAGCAAATCAAAATAGAAAGGGCAATGTATTATAACTATTATACGCCGAACTTTATGAAAAATATGCATTTCCCCGAAATAAGGTTCTATTGGAAAATTTTTATTCATTATCAAAAAAACAGCTATTTATGTGAAGCTTCTGAATCTGTTGTTTCCCATAAATATCTAACTGACAGAGTACTTCCCCGATGTCCGCCTGAATGCAGATGGATCTATCTTTAATTTCCTCCGGTGCATAAGCCTCTTTGGCATTGATGCAGATATATTGTGCATTTTTCCACTCATTGACCATGTGCCAGAAAGGGTATTTAATAATCCCAGGGGTATTCCCTCCAACCCCAAGCTCCAGAAACAGAATCCGCCGGTTTTTATAATTCTGGATAAACTCACGATACCGTTCTGCAGCCGAATGCCACCCCGCATCCTGTACAAATAAATCATCCTGCCGCAGATTCATCGTCATAGGCGCACCGCAGACCGGACAGCTTGGTACAAGTTCTGAAGGAACTTTCATTTCTTTTTGTTCCGAAATCATACTCCTCACGGTTTCTTCATTATCATAAGTTTTGTTATGGCAGGCTTTGGAACACTGCCACAACCCATAATCTCCCTGAGTGTAAAACAGCCGCTTTTTATCAAAACCGGCTCTCTGGAACTGATGGTCCACATTTGTGGTCAGTACAAAATAATTCCTCTCTTTCATCAACTGATGTAATCGAGAATATACCGGCTTGGGAGTGTCCACATACCTATTGTAATAAATATGCCTGCTCCACCATGCCCAATATTCCTCCAAGGTTTCATAAGGATAGAAACCACCGGCATACATATCTGAAATATGATATTTTTCTATAAAATCTCCAAAATACTTTTCAAACCGCTCCCCGCTGTAGGTAAACCCGGCAGAAGCCGATAAACCGGCGCCTGCTCCAATTACAACAGCTTCCGCTTCAGCCAGGGCATTTTTCAGCTTATCCATCTCTCTGCTCATCTACAAACCACACTGATCCTTTCTTTGATATGACTGCCCTTATTTATGTTTTCGTTATATACTTTTTTGTTACAACAAAATAATATCACAACACAGTCGTAATATCAATAGTTACAACTATAAAATTTTAATAAAGTAGAAGTCTTTAGAATTTCACTCCAATTACTTCGCACTGTTACATTATCTTTCTCTCCCAATCCATGCTTTCGCACTGTTTTTTACGCAAAACCCAAATCCATTCTGTCAAAAAAACTGCAAAACAAAAAAGGCTAATCCATTTATGAATCAAGCCTTATTACAAATGCCGCAGACCGGAATCGAACCGGTACGATGTCGCCACCACAGGATTTTAAGTCCTGCGCGTCTGCCAGTTCCGCCACTGCGGCAAACTCTATTCAATTATCAAAACATAAGGTAATGGATGGAGAAGGATTCGAACCTTCGAAGGCGTCGCCAACAGATTTACAGTCTGCTCCCTTTGGCCACTCGGGAATCCATCCATAATGCAAGAGGTAAATCATACAATTTGATTTCCTCAGCTAAGTTGTATTATAACATATGATTTTTCCGCTTGCAAGATAATTTTTTATTTTGGCCCGATATTTTTCAGAATCACTGCACAATTGGGCGGCAGGGACAGCTTTAGACGTCCATTCTTCACTTCATAAACGACCGGTTCCAGAGAATAAGATTCCGGCTGGGTAAACATAATCCGCTCTAATCTCGTTTCCCGACCCATGCCGGCCGGCCAGACTCTCCATTCCATCTCCCGCTCTACATAGTCGTTATTGATGATGATAACAAACTGCTGACGCCTGTTAAAACGCCCGTAGCACATCACCTGATAATCTCCGCCCAAAAACTTCAAAGAACCTGTCTTAAGGGCGTCATACCGTTTGTGAATCTGAATAATATCACGATGAAAATCCAGCAATTCCTGATCTTCTTTTCCCCAGGGATAAGTCCGGCGGTTATCCGGGTCCGTAAATCCTACTACTCCAGCCTCATCTCCGTAATAAATCGTAGGCGCTCCCGGCCAGGTCATCTGCACCACTACCGCTTCCTTCATAACTCCCTTATTTACTTCCTCTCCTGCCGCCGCACTTCCCAGATTATTCACCCGGCCCACCTTATGATTGGTACGGGTCAAAAATCTGGAATGATCATGATTGGACAATTCATTCATAGCGCATTGCAGAGAGGGCGTCATAAAACGGGTCATATAATAATTCATGGCTCCTTCAAAATTCTGGAAATTCCCCAGCATATCCTGCCGATAGCCATCACTGTGCTTCTCCATTCCAGTTAAAAACCAGGTTAACGGCTCCATAAAAGCATCGTAATTCATCACCGTATCCCACTGATCACCCCGCAGCCACTCCACCGGATCTCCATAGTGCTCTGCCAGCACAATAGCCTCCGGATTGGCTTCCTTCACTGCTTTGCGGAAATCCCGCCAAAACTGATGGTTAAATTCCACGGAATGTCCCAAATCGGCCGCCACGTCCAGACGCCATCCGTCTGCATTGTAAGGCGGAGAAACCCATTTTCTTCCAATATCCAGAATATAATCGTACAGTTCCTGGGATCCTTCATAATTCAGCTTAGGCAGCGTATCGTGCCCCCACCAACCGTCATAACTGCCGTTGTAAGGCCAGCAATTTTCATCATGAAACTGGAAAAAATCACGATAAGGGCTGTCGGCCGATATATAGGCTCCGGTGGCGTACCCTACTTCCTTTTCGTAAATCAGTTCTTTGTCCAGCCATTTATTAAAAGAACCGCAGTGGTTAAATACTCCGTCCAAAATTACCCGCATTCCCCGTTTATGGGCTTCCGCTACCAGACAGGCAAACAGCTCATTGCTGGCCTCCAGATTTTCAATATCAGAAACCCGCTTAATATATTTGGTGGCCTTGGCATTATCGGTTTCTCCCGGCTGCAGCTCTTCTCCGCCGTCCGAGATAATCACGCCATAATGAGGATCTATGTAATCATAGTCCTGAATATCATATTTATGGTTGGAGGGGGAAACAAACAAAGGATTAAAATACAATACTTCTATCCCGAGATTTTGTAAATAATCCATTTTCTTCATTACTCCAGCCAAATCCCCGCCGTAAAATTCACCTACGCCAAAATCCGCCGGGTACTGTTCCCAATTCTCCACATGCTGGCTGTAGACTTTAATATAGTAATATTCATTTGTTACAACATCATTGGAAGAGTCTCCATTACAGAAACGATCCACCAGAATCTGATACATCACTGCGCCTTTTGCCCAATCCGGCGTAGAAAATCCGGGCACAATGGCAAAAGAATATTCCGGCCGCACCTGAGGCGTAACCCCCATACGGTCATAATAACAATGAAGCATTCCGGTTGCTATTTCAAAATGATATCGGTACTCTTCTGTCCCAAGCTGCACCTCTGTCCGATAATAATCAAATTCTCCCCTGGTCTCCTGCTTTTCCATAGGAATCTTTCCTGATTCATGACACAGCCATACAATATCCACATTATTCTTTGCTGTGCGGAATGTCAGTGTGACCTTCTCGTTTTCCCCCGGCTCCGGGGGGGTCCTGTAATCCTTAGTTCCATCGGAAAACAACGCATGTTTCCGTAGCAAGGGACGCATCTGCATCATATACTGCTGTCTCTGATTCAATTCATAAATAGAATATTTACTCATAGCATGACCTCTCACAATTTTTTGTGCCGATCGGACAGGGCAGATTCCCCCTGACCGCCGTGCCGGGTATCCGTCAGCTCTGCTGACAATATTCCTTCGGTGTCCATGTGCATTAAAAAGGCAGCTTGTTACGGCTGCCTTTTTAGGAGAAGGTATTTTTACTATGGGGTATAGCAAAAACTATATAATGTATTGGGGGGTTTTTACAGTAATTATAGTACCATATATTTCCCAATAAGTGTGCACAAACTTAATAAAAATTGCAGCCCGTTTCTATATGTTTTGCACAGTACCTTTTCCCTATTCCCTGGGGTTTCCATCGTCATTTTGCACAATTCACCCTTCAAACAATGCTTCAAACTCATCTCTGCTGATTTTTTCTTTCTCCAAAAGGAGATCTGCACATTTATGAAGAATCTTTTCATGCTCCATCAAAATGTTTCTGGATTTCTGGTAACACTCGTCAATAATGCGCTTAATTTCCTGATCGATCACTCCTGCAATATTCTCTCCATATGCTCTGGTGTGCGCCAGATCTCTTCCAATAAAGACCTCATCATCCTCATTATCATAATTAATCAGTCCCACATGCTCCGACATTCCATATTTAGTCACCATGGCCTTTGCCACACTGGTAGCCTGCTTGATATCCTGGGAAGCTCCTGTGGTAATATCATCAAAGATCAGTTCCTCTGCCACTCTTCCTCCAAGATCCACAATAATTTCCTGCATCATTCGTCCTTTGGTGTTAAACATCTCCTCACGTTCCGGCAGCGGCATGGTATATCCTGCCGCCCCTATCCCTGTAGGAATAATGGACACGGAATACACCGGTCCCACATCCGGCAGCACATGAAACAAAATCGCATGGCCCGCCTCATGATAAGCGGTAATTCGCTTCTCCTTCTCTGTTATAATCCGGCTTCGCTTCTCAGAGCCGATTCCCACTTTTACAAAAGACTTGCGGATATCGCTCTGGATAATATATGCTCTGTCTTCTTTGGCCGCATAGATGGCCGCTTCATTTAAAAGATTCTCCAGATCGGCTCCTGTAAAGCCTGCTGTGGTCTGGGCAATCTGCTTTAAGTCCACATCATCTCCCAGCGGCTTATTCATGGCATGCACCTTCAAAATCTCTTCTCTTCCGCCGATATCCGGCCTTCCCACATGTACCTTCCGGTCAAATCTGCCTGGACGCATAATCGCAGGGTCCAGAATATCCACGCGGTTGGTAGCCGCCATCACGATAATTCCCTCATTGACGCCGAATCCATCCATTTCCACCAAAAGCTGGTTCAGGGTCTGCTCTCTTTCGTCATGTCCGCCGCCCATTCCGGTGCCGCGGCGCCTTGCCACTGCATCAATCTCGTCGATAAACACGATACAAGGAGCATTTTTCTTGGCGTCTTCAAACAAATCCCGGACACGGGAAGCTCCCACGCCTACAAACATCTCCACAAAATCAGAACCGGAAATACTGAAAAAGGGCACGCCTGCCTCTCCTGCCACTGCTTTTGCCAGAAGTGTTTTACCAGTTCCGGGAGGTCCCACCAACAGGACGCCCTTGGGAATTCTTGCCCCAAGCTTGGTATATTTTCTGGGCGCCCGAAGGAAATCCACCAGTTCTTCTAACTCTTCCTTCTCTTCCTTTAAGCCTGCCACGCTTCCAAAGGTTACCTTCTTATTCTCATCCGTTGTCATTTTTGCCCGGCTCTTGCCGAAATTCATCATTTTATTTCCGCCGCCGGAAGCTGCCGATGCGTGATTGGTCATCATAATATAGAACACAAACAGCACGGCAAACAAAATCAATGTGGGAAGTATGGAAATCAGCCAGTTTTCCTCCGGCATTTCCTTGACCACATAATCTGCAAAATCATAAGACTTCATAGTCTCCTGCAGAGTATTGATATCCGACACGTACAGCACTTTGGCGCCGCCATTGCCGGAATCCCCTTTCAGGGTTACATCTGCCTGGCCTGTGGGCACTTCCCGATTCTGGGAAATAATCACCGACACCACATTTTCACTTTTCAAATCATGTTCAAACTGCGCATAAGTATATAATGAATTCTGTCCAAAACCGGAAGAATTGTCCCGCAGCACCCAGAGCAATGCCAGGATCAAAATCACAGCAATGTATAATCCAAATGCCCGGTTACGTTTCTGTGCATTCATACTTTCTTATGCCTCCTCTCTCATAGTCTGCAAAATTTGCTGATATTCTGTTTTACTCTTTGGAAGCGGCAGACTCATTTTGCCGCCTCATCCTCTAATTCTACGACTCCCACATAAGGAAAATTCCTGTAATGCTGCATATAATCAAGGCCATAGCCCACTACGAACTCATCCGGAATCTGAAATCCGGTATAGTCCACATGCACATCTGTCACCCGGCATTCCGGTTTATCCAGAAGAGTGCACAGTCTCAGGCTCTTCGGCTTCCTGCTTTTCAAATTTTCCAGTAAATAACTCAGGGTTCTGCCGGAATCCACAATATCCTCCACCACCAGCACATTTTTCCCTTCAATCGCATCATCCAGATCCTTAATTACTTTCACCACTCCGCTGGACTTGGTGTCATTTCCATAACTGGATACGGACATAAAATCAAGGGAGACCGGCACTGACAGCCTCTTTGCCAACTGACAGGTGAAAAATACCCCGCCTCGTAAGACGCTGACCAAATGAACTTCCTCCCCTTTATAATATTCACTAATCTCTTTTCCCATTTCACAAATTCGTTTTTCCACTTCTTCTTCTGATATTAATACACGGACTTTTTCACTCATGAACCGTTCCTCCATCTACCTGTATCTCAAGAATTCTTCTGGTATGTTCTGTCACTTTTACATCTTCGCTGATGCGGTGCCCTATGACCCAAAGAATATGGCTGCCATCTGCAAGGAGCAGCATACTGTCCCGCTTTTGTCTGGGTATTTTCTCATCCACAAAATATTTTTTCAGCTTTTTCCTTCTGCCATCTGCACTGATCACCAGAAAATCCTTTTCCCGACGTGTTCTAAATTGCATGGTACCTTTTATTTTATCATAATCCAGCCATTTCGTATACATTTTTTTGGGAATTTCTTCATTTTGAAAATTATTTTCAAATAATCTGGCATGAATCTCATATCCATAACAGGGAATTATCAAATCGCTGTCCGGCTGAAGCTCCAGGAAATCCCCTTGGGTTTCGGCGGCGGTTTCCTCCTCTTCCGAGTTGGCGCTTTGGGGCCGGATTTCTTCCGCCTTTCCCATGGGCCGCCCCTTTTTAGCTCTTTTCCCTTCGCATTTTTCCAGCCGGATTCCTTCATACACCCGCTCTGCTGTAATATTATAAGGAAACTCTAGTCTTTTTCCAACCTGTCTGCCAAAAAGCTCCTGAAGCTGCTGCACATGCAAATCCGTAATATCTTTGCTGTCTCCGGCTGCTTCTGACAATCTTTGGTAAAGCAGCGATTTCTGAAGAATCATTTTTTCTTTCACCACTTCCCCCGAAATACAGCAGCCCCGGCCCTGCCAGGTGACATATTGCTTCTCTGCCTCCCTGGTCAAATCCTCCACTAACTCTGCAGTCTCCCCTGTCAGAATTGCCATCCGGTTCATATGGGCGACAGCCTGACTGTTTATCTGCTCCAACACAGGAAATACCTGATGGCGCAGCTTATTTCTGGTATAATTCAGCGCTTCGTTGGTCTTATCCTGACAAAATTCCTGCCGGACGTCTGCCAGATAGGCTTCAATTTCCTTTCGTTCCGCGCACAGCAGGGGACGGATAATCTTCCCCCGTACAGGCAGGATGCCGCACATTCCCTTAAGTCCGGTCCCCCGCACCAGATGAAACAGCATGGTTTCTGCACAGTCGTTTCTGTTATGGGCAACTGCAATCTTGTCTGCGCCAAATTCTCTGGCAGCACAGTCAAAAAATCCGTACCGCAGCTTCCTTGCCCCCTCTTCCACCGTCAATTTCTGTGTTCTTGCATACTCTAAAGCATTGCAGTGAAACACCCGGCAGGGAACCTTGCGTTCTTTACAGAAATTCTCCACAAAACAGGCGTCACTGACACTGTCTGCTCCGCGGATTCCATGTTCCACGTGCACAGCGCACACATCAAATCCAACTGTTTTCTGCAATTCCAGCAAAATCAGCAGCAGGCAAAGAGAATCTGCGCCGCCGGATACCGCAGCCAAAATACAGTCCCCCTCCTCTGCCATATGATATTCCCTCATATATTCCAAGATTTTCTTTTGCATCTGTTTCTCCCTGATTTCAAAATTCCTGTTATTATCTTCAGCCATTTTGCCCTTCACGGGTTTTCACCGCTATTTTTCCCAAATTCCTGTTACCAGCACCGTCATATCATCCGGCACCTTTCCCGCAGTAAACAGCAAAATCCTCTCCAGCGCCTGCTTGGCCATCTGTTCCGGATTATTTGTCTGAATGTCTTCCAGAATTTCCTGAAATGTCTCCTCTGGCGCCGGCACATACAAATCATCCAGTACGCCGTCCGTTACCTGAATCACAAAATCCCCGCTTTGAAGCTGACGGCTGGTTCTGTCAATCTCAAGCTGATGGAACATTCCTGCCGGAAGGCTTCCGGAAGAAATGCATTCCACTTCTTCGCCCCGCTTGATAAAGGTGGCTGCCGCACCAATTTTATAAAACTCGCATATTCCTGTATACAAATCCATGGAAGCCAGATCTACCGTAGAGAAAATCCCCTCCTCACCCTGAATTACCATGGCAGAGTTCATCATCCGGATGGCAGTTTCCTTTCTGAATCCGGCTTCCAGAAACTTCTCTATTAACTCTATCACCATTTCACTTTCCTTACAAGCGCGAATTCCAGAACCCATTCCGTCTGACAGGGCCATCACACTCTCTCCTCCGTCCAGTTCCAGAAAAGAAAAACTGTCTCCCGATACTTGGGCCTCATCCTTCGTCAGCCTTGCCACCCCCTGCAGCGTGTGGAACAAGGTATCCTCTTCAAAAGTCAGAAAGTTTTCTTCCTTTCCCACCATGGATCGGACGTACTTTCCAGGAGCCATATCCCGGTGAAGCCCCTGGCTAACCGCCTTTGCCAGTTCTTTTACTGGAACGCAGTTTCCCCATTTGGAGCATGCCCGCATCTGCAGCGATAATTTTCCATTTCTTCTCTCATAGAGACGGATCTCCCTTGCCGCAATTCCCCGTTCCTTCATTCTGTATTTTACAGAACCCAGCAGTTTCCCCTCCCGTCTGCTGATATCTTTGTATTCCCTGGCGCAGTCTTCCATAATGTAAGCCATGGCGTCCAATTGCTCTGCAATCACCCCGCGGTTTTCCAGCAGGCGATTATACCATGCAAGATTCAGCTTCGCTTTCTCAAAAACCCCTACCGCTTCTTCTATAATACTGTCAGAATAAGGACAGTAATCTGCCAGCTCCTGATGCACCTCTTCCTTTGCCCCGCCCCGCTTCTCTATGGAATGAAACAGACGGTAAAAAACCTCAAACATCGGGCTGTTTTCTTCCTGCCAGCAAATGGCGCACTGGTCGCAGGACATACATATTTTTCCTGCAATTTCCTGCTGCATTTTCCCCATTTCCTCCGGCTCAAAATTATTTTTAAAGCTTTCCATCTGAGAAAAAATCTGAGACAGTCCGTTAAAAGACCTGGCGTACGTCTCCAGCTTTTCTCCATGCTCCGGTGCAATCTGACTGATTTCCTCTTTACGGCCAAAGGAAAAGAATCCCCCTTCCATAAATTGGTGGAGGATGGGAGTCAGCGCCAGAACCATTCCAAATACAAGCACAGATTCCAAAATCCCCATCCATACAACCGCCCGGTTTCTCACCTGCAAAAGCTCCCCCGCGATGGCAACAAGAAATAAACTCAGAGCCGCCCCGCCTGCTCCGATATAGGTACGGCAGCTTTTGTAGGCCCATTCCACCAGCCTGATTACCGCTGCCGTTACCAGAAGCGCTACCGTGTATTTTGCCATAGCCTGCACCGGGACAAACAGCGCCATCCCAAAAATACTGAATATCAGCAGCAGGGTACGGTTGACCTCTTCTAAATAGCAGGCGGTAAAAAATCCCGGGATCAGCGGATAGCACCCTGCAAAAGCTCCTTTTGACACTGCCATTGCCAAACCGTATAATACAATTTCTTTCCATCTTGTCTGTTTCATTTTTCGTCCTCCTTTTCTGTTTGGCCATTCCTTCCATGCCAAACGTGCAGGAGTTATTATAAAAAGAAGCGGCTGAAATGTTTGTCAAACCCGGGACAAGTTTTCAAAAACTTTTAGACAAAAAGTCCCTTAGAACCACTGCTTTTGGCGATTCTAAGGGGCTTATGTGTTTTAGGAAATTCATATGAACGGTTCATCCTCGGGATTTATTTCCCGGAGGATTTCTTCTCCTTGAAAATAATCTCATTGGGATAAACAAGTCCTAATTTCGTCTTAGCCACCTGCTCTATGTATTCTTTTGTATTCACATATTTCTCATATTCCTTCAGTTCTTCTTTTCGCTGCTCTTCCGATTCCATCTGCGCCTGCAGCTCTGCTTCCTGGGTAAGATAAGACTGATTCTTATGATACACGGATGTAATCTGAACAGACATAACGCCAATTAAGGTCAACACAATCAACGTGATGCATATCATACTGGACTTATTCTGCTTTCTTCTCCTGCGCATTCTGGTTCGCTCTGCGCTTGATTTGCGCGCTTTCTCACGTTTTCCCATGTTACTGCCTTTCTCTGCACCGGTTTTTCGCTTTCTGCAGCCTGACTGCTTCTAAATCCGGCGCTTGACTTCACTCAGCCTGCTTCTAAATCCGGCGCGTCTATAATTTACATAATCCTATTCTAACTGCTTTCCATATTTTTTTCAATTGTTTTTTCCAAAACCGTAAGACTTTTTTCAGCATCTTTTTCAAATGTCCCAGAGGCCCTTTCAGGATACGGGCTGTCCACACCAGGGGCCTGCCTACCAGAAACAGAATTTTTTCTAAGAGAAATACGCTTCCTTTTACTACCCAGGCGCTGAGCAAAAGATTATAGATTAACATCCCAACCAGAACGCCGCCTATCACAAATCCCCGGATATAGCCGCTGTTCTCCCGGTACAGCATGGCAAAGAGAGCAATGGCGCTCCCAATCCAAAATAACAGGTCTTCCGCTCCCGTCACCCAGGCTTTATGGGAAATCAGCCTTCTCATAATTCGAAGCAGATCGTACACAAACAGAAGTATCATTCCGGTAAAGAAAGAGGCCAGCAGCACATCTGCTTCCTTTATAATCCCTGCGCTTACCTGCATCACTTAAACAATCTTCCCAGGAAAGATTCGCCTTGCTTTGCGGAAGATTTCACATCTGAATAGGTAAAACTGTCGATTTTTCCTTCAATGTCTATCTCTCCCTTTTCCAGTGTCAGGCGGTTTACGTGAAGATCATTTCCCTTTATCATCAGCATTCCCATTTCCGTTTCCAAGAGGATTTCTCCCACATCAAAGGAAAGCACGTCAATTACGCCATTCAATACTCCGTTTTTCCGGTTGGATATTACAATCTTATGACTGCCTCCCGCCGCTCTTTCTTCCATATAAAAACCTCCTTCCATATTTCCGGGACCATATGGATGTCCTTTTTAAATATATGAAGGAGGCTGGATTTTATGCCTGCAATTAGAGATATTTAAATAATTCTTTCGCTTCTTCCTTCCTGCTGGTGTCCTGTACTGCCAGCACTTCTACTTTTACATTTTTGGTTCCGAAGCCAATCTCGATCTCATCGCCCACTTTAACATCCTGGGACGCTTTCGCCACTTTTCCATTCACGGACACTCTGCCTGCATCACAGGCTTCATTTGCCACAGTTCTCCGCTTAATCAGACGGGAAACTTTTAAATATTTATCAAGCCGCACTTTTTCCTCTCCTCTCTCAAAATAGAATCCAGCTGAAAAGCCCTGAGTTCTTTGCTTAGGAACTGTTCAGAAATAACTTTTATATAGTGCGCAGAATTTTTCTTCGATAGCGCCGTTTAAAAATCAGGCGCATAACTCATATGGAAAGAGGACTCTCTGCATCTATCCCAGAGAGTCCTCAATAATGTCATAAACTGACTACGCATTAATTAAATCTTTTAACGCTTTACCTGCCTTAAATTTCGGCGCTTTGGAAGCCGGAATTACCATCTCCTCACCACTCTGTGGATTTCTTCCGGTTCTTGCCGCACGTTCGGAAACTTCAAAAGTACCGAATCCAACCAACTGAATCTTCTCTCCCTTTTTCAGTTCTTCTGTAACTACATCAGTGAATGCCTTTAATGCCTTCTCAGCATCTTTTCTGGACAATTCCGTTTTCTCAGACATCGCTGCAATTAATTCTGCTTTGTTCATGACAAAATTCCTCCTCTGGATTCTATTTAAAATTATTGTGGCCATATATCTGTCAAAGTAATTTCTTTTCTTTATATCCTAAACCACATATTTAAGGATTATATATGTTTTACAGCATTTTGTCAATCATTGCAAGCACTTCTTTCCCTAATTGTTCAGATTTTTCATCGGCATCCGACAAAGAAGTTCCTTTTACGCCATAGTAGAACTTCACCTTCGGTTCTGTTCCGGAAGGTCTTACACATACCCATGCGTCCTCTGTCAGGTCATAATACAGCACATTGGAGGAGGGAAGCCCTGTTGGCGTTACCTGTCCGTCCGCCATATTCTGAATGGCATCCTTCTTGTAATCCCTTGCAGATACCACCCGATATCCTCCGATTTCCCTGGGCATATTCTCTCTTAAGGTATTCATGATCTCCTGAATCTTTTCTAATCCTTCGATTCCCTTTAAGGTAATCGCCTTTACATCATCCTTGTAATAGCCGTAACGTTCATACATAGCAATCATGGCGTCCCACAAAGTCATGTTTTTCGTTTTGTAATATGCAGCTGCTTCACATAAGGTCATGGAAGCCACTACCGCATCCTTGTCCCTTGCGTAAGTTCCTGTCAGGCAGCCGTAACTCTCTTCCATGCCGAACAGATAAGTTCCTTTTCCGGTGTTCTCAAATTCCAGAATCTTCTGGCCGATAAACTTGAATCCGGTCAATACCTCAATCAATTCAATACCGTAGTATTTCGCAATGGCGTCTGCCATATTGGTGGAAACAATGGACTTTACAAAAGCCCCATCCGCCGGAAGTCCGTCCTTCTCTTTTCTCTGGCTGATGACATAATCACCGATGAGACAGCCTGACATATTACCAGTAAGGCTGTGATATTCTCCCGTTTGGGAATCCTTCACATAGACGCCAAGACGGTCAGCATCCGGGTCTGTGGCAAGGATCAAATCTGCATCTACTTCTTTGCCAAGCTTTAAACCTAACTGGAACGCCTCTTCCGATTCCGGATTGGGATAGCTTACGGTTGGGAATTCCCCATCCGGCAGCTCTTGCTCCGGCACCACGTAAACATGCTCAAATCCAAGTTCCTTCAGCACACGGCGCACCGGAATATTTCCAGTTCCATGCAGCGGGGAGTATACAATCTTCATGTCCTTTGCCACTGCATCAATGCAGTCCTGACGCAGAACCAGGCTCTTTAACTCTTCCATATAAGGATCGTCGATATCTTTGCCGATAACGGTATAAAGTCCGGCCTTCTCTGCCTCTGCCTTGTCCATAGTTTTCACTGTCGCATAATCGGTAACCTTCTTCACCTCATCCATAATTCCCTTATCATGGGGCGGGGTAATCTGAGCGCCGTCCTCCCAGTATACCTTATATCCATTATATTCAGGGGGATTATGGCTTGCAGTAATGTTGATTCCTGCAATACATCCCAGCTTGCGAACTGCATAGGACAATTCAGGGGTCGGCCTTAAGGATTCAAACACATACGCCTTAATCCCGTTCGCTGCCAGGCACAGAGCCGCTTCATCTGCAAATTCCGGTGACATTCTTCTGGAATCATAAGCAATTGCCACACCCTTAGCCTGTCCGTTTACTGATGCAATATAATTCGCAAGTCCCTGGGTAGCCTTGCGTACCGTATAGATGTTCATACGGTTTGTTCCAGCTCCAATGACACCGCGAAGCCCTGCGGTACCAAATTCCAGATCCATATAAAAACGATCTTCTATCTCTTTTTCATCTTCTGCAATTCCTTTTAACTCCGCTTTGGTTGCTTCATCAAAATATGGGTTATTTAACCACTCCTGATACATTTCTTTGTAATCCATTCTAATCCTCCTCGTTTATGTTTCTGCAGCGCTGCGGCGTCCGGCCGCATTGATTTCATGCAAACTGCATGGATAAAAACCTGCTGCTTTTATCATACTTCAAGAGGGGGAATTTCTCAACTGTTTTTTGGAAAATTCCGGGGTAAGGAAACGTTTTTTATACAGGAGACAGATGTCAATGAAAAACTGCCCGCAATGACCTGTGCAGTAAAATATAAAAAATCTCTGTCCCTTATTGCCTTGTGGCGTTGCCGCTGGTTACGTTGCTGCTGTTATTGTTGTTATTGTTGTTATTATTATTGTTATTGCTGTTATTGTTGTTATTGCTGTTATTATTGTTGCTGTTACTATTATTATTATGATTGTTGTTATTGTTGTTATTGCTGTTATTGCTGTTATTGCTGTTACTGTTATTATTATTGGCGTTACTGCTGCTGGGGGGGTTGGCTGTGGAAATCGTCTCGTCCGAACTCTTATCCGTAAGCTTAATGGTTAACTCTGCTGTCTTGGAGTTTACAATGAGAATCTTGCTCCATTCCTCATAGCCTTCCGCTTTGGCAGTCAGACGGTGGGCGCCGTAGCGGACTTCCACTGCATGGCTGATATCTATTTTCTCCCCGTCCAGATAAACCTCTGCATTTGCCGGTTCTACTTTAAACTGAATCTGGCAGGACTTGGGGCCTTCGCCCTTTAGCTCGTTCAGATCCACGGTGGTTTCCTGGTTTGCTTCCACAGTGATCTCCCGGCTGCCGCCGTAGCCGTCATTGGCAACTGCCAGAAGATACGTTCCTTCCGCCACTTCAATCCGCATCTGGGGCACAATCTTCATTGACAATAAATTGCCAATCGTAATGTAGCCTCCCTGAAAAATCTCGGCGTTCTTCAGGGCTACCGTTCCATGGCCTGCCAGCACCTGAATGGTATAAATCTGCCTGTCAATCCCCCGCAGGCAGATGGTGTCCTGCTCGCTGATTTCCGACAGAGATATCTTGCTGTTTCCGTGATAGGCAGCTACTTTATCATCAAAAAAATAGGTGCTGCCGCCTACGCTTAAGGTCTGCTTTGTCAGATCCAGGGTGAAATGATACAGATCATCATAAGAAAATACCTCTTCAGAAATCTGAACGTTTACAAGGGTTTCGCCCCTTCGTTCCACTGTCACCAACTCTCCCACGGAAATCTGGCTTACCGTCAGATTATCTCCGTATTTCCCCTTGAAATAAGTTGCGCCGGTATAATTAAAGGGCTTCTCTCTTGTGGTATCCCAGTCCTGCAGCGTAATCATGCTTCGCTCTGTGTCAATGGCTGTCACTACATAAAGCTTGTCGGTTTCTTTCAGTATTTCCACCTCTTCAATAAAGCCCTCCTCTTTTTCTCTTCCGTTCAGGGATTCTCTGCCGTCTGTAAGTTTGCTTCCAGACTCTTTGCATCCGGCCAGCAGTAATCCCAGCAGAGCCGCCAGTAAAATCATATAAATATTTTTCTTTTGCATCTTAATTCCTCCTCAGGCTTTTTTCCACATCAAATGCAGGAAGCTTTCCCTGGCCTCATTCTGAGAAATGAACTTCTCAAGTTTTTCCAGATTTCGTCCGCACACCCAGGCTTTGCTGGTATTAAAATAATGATTTGCAATTTTCCAGAATTTTTCCGGATAAGCAAGGCGGATATAAAGCTGCTTCATCTCCTGCTCGCTTAAAGCTCTGACTTTATGGTAAGCGCTCAGCATATCCATCCCCAGGCCCATATTCCAGTTATGCTTTTCCAGAATTTTGCGCATAAAATTTCCAAGATCCGACGCCTGGATATCATAGGATGCTTTTTCAAAATTCAGCACTGCAATTCCCTGTCTGGAAAACAGTACATTGTGTTGGTTGTAATCTCCGTGACAGATACCATAGACGCCTTCTTTTTCTCCATCCTCTTCTCTTTTTTGCTCCTGTTTCTGCAATTCCACCACTTCCAGGGCCTCTTTGTAAAATATATCATAGCTTTTCAAAAACTCCATCTCAAAATCTGTTTTCTTTTTTCTGGAAAAAATGAAATTGCGGACTTTTTTCAATTCTCTCGTATGTCTTTCATTTTCTTCCAGCAGAGTATGATCCCTTACCTGAAGATATTCCGGTATTTCCTCCGGAAATTCCCTGAGTACATTATGTATATCGGCTAACTGCCGGATGGACTTTAAAATATCATCCCTGCTCTTGGTATCACATTCCCTGCCTTCATACCAATCTCTTACCATATAGGCAGTTCCGTCCGCATCTCTGGCTATGGTTTTGGCGTCCCCGGTCTTTACAATACAATCAATCCGTTCTTGTCCATGATTCTTCAAAAACTGCAGCAAACCATACAGGAAATCCGCCCTGCCCTCGGAGCCTTTATATTCTTTTAAAATCTTCAGACCTTTATCCGTATCACAAATCAATGCGCCTCTTCCTTTTACTGTCTGTCTCACTTCAAAAGGATATTGTTCCAAAATCAGATTTTCTCGATTATACACATAAACCCCTCCACCATGATATTCACAGGATTATTTCCTGTGTCTTTCTATCATATGTGAAAGGGTCGGATTCTATTCTGGTTTTCTTGCCGTTTTCAGCAATTCCAATAATTTTTCTTTGGTATTGTCCTCCGGAACATTCAATACGTGCTTTAACATCCATTCCAGCACTGCTCCCAACTCTTTGCCGGGCTTCATTCCCAGCTTTATCAGATCATCGCCTTTTACCGCAAGCTCCTTTAAGGTCAGGCACTGCTTTTTGTCCATAATCTCCTGATAAATCCGCTGATATTCTGCAAGGTACTCCAGCTTCTCCTGCCGTTTGTATTGATTTTTCGCAAGCGTATCCGCAAGCTTCACTTCAAAAAGAGCCGGATAATTTTCCTCTCCAATTTGATGAATGGCATGTCGGATGTTTGCTTCCTCTAGCAGCGGCCTGTGATCGTGCCAGGTAATCAGCGCTGTGACTTTGGCTATGGTATCATTGTCAAATTTTAACCGCTGCAGAATCTCTTTCGCCATCTGCGCCCCCGCCTGGGGATGCCCGTAAAAATGATACACGCCCTCTTCGTCCTGGGTCCTGCACACAGGCTTGGCAACATCATGCAGGAGCATTGTCAGACGCAGAACCTTATCTTTTCTGATATGCAGCAAAGCTTCTATCGTATGTTCTCCCACATTATAGCAATGATGCAGGTTATTCTGAGGCGTCGTCATCATTTTATCAAATTCCGGTAAAATCACACGGGTTATTCCCGTTTCATACAGCGTACGCATCTTTTCCGGATGGTCGGAAACCAATAGCTTTACTAATTCTGTCTGAATTCGCTCCGCACTGATTTCGGCAAGATTATCCGCCAGACGGGGAATCATTTCCCTGGTTTCCTCTTCTATAGCAAATCCAAGCTGGGCCGCAAACCGCACTGCCCGCATCAGGCGCAGGGCGTCCTCCATAAAACGTTCCGCGGGATTGCCTACACAGCGGATCTGCCTGCGCTTCAAATCCCCCATTCCGTCAAATGCGTCCACCAATCCATCCTGCTCATTATAGGCCATTGCATTGATGGTAAAATCCCTCCGTCTTAAATCTTCGATTAAGTCTGAGGTAAAAATAACTTCTTTTGGATGCCTCTTATCTTCGTATTTTCCGTCAATCCGGTAAGTCGTCACTTCGAACCCTTCTCTGTCGCAGAGCACGGTAACTGTCCCATGCCGGATTCCTGTATCTACAGTTCTTGGAAAAAGCATTTTTACCTGCTGCGGGGAAGCAGAGGTTGTAATATCCCAGTCTTCTGGCATACGTCCCAAAATGGAATCCCTCACGCATCCTCCCACCGCATAAGCTTCATATCCTGCCTCTGTCAGTGTATCTATAATAAACTTTACTTTTTCCGGTAACTGTATTATCATATCAAACTCCTATTTGCACAAATCTGCCACTACCTGATTAATTACTTTGCCATCTGCTTTGCCTTTTAATTCTGCCATAACGGCTTTCATAATCTGGCCCTTGTTCTTGGTAGCAACCACTTCTGCAAATTTCTCCGTGATATAAGCCCTTACTTCCTCTTCTGACATCATGGCCGGAGCATATTCCTTGATAACGTCATGCCGCAGCTGATATTCCTCCAGCAAATCTGTCCGTTCCGCCGGACAGGAGTCAAGCTGCTCCTTTGCCGTCTTTAATTCCTTCAAAATCACCCGATCCACCAAAGATTCCGGAATATCCTCCCGGCAGCCCTCATCAATAGCCGCTTTCTTCACAGCGGAAACCAATGCGGAAATTGCATCCTTTCTGCCTTTATCCTTAGCCTTCATGGCTGCTATCATATCATTCTGTAATGTCTTTATCTCCATCATTCATCCTCCTTATAACACTCTGCGCACCGTAATAATCGGCCGATAGGTTGCATTATCATAAGCTACAATTCCGTACGCAGTTCCCTTGGCGTGAACAATCTGACCGTTGCCCATATAAATTGCCACATGTCCGGCGTAACAAATCAAATCTCCCGCCTGGGCGTTGGAATAGCTAACTTCCTGTCCCACAGAACGCTGGGAATAGGAATAACTGGGAATGCTTATCCCAAAATGCGCATACACATAACTAGTAAATCCACTGCAGTCTGCGCCGGTATTGGGATCTTTGCCGCCCCATACATATGGATTTCCCACAAAATTCATTGCATAATTGACCACTGCGCTTCCGCTTACCCCTGTGCTGTATCCCGGGTTCTTATTTCCCCCGCCGCCGGAATTGCTGCTGTCAGAGGAACTGCCGCCGGAATTACTGCTGGCAGAATCACTGACATTGCTTGCGCCGGAATTGCTGCTGGCTCTGCTGGCAGCCGCTGCGGCCGCTGCAGCGGCTGCAGCACGCTGTTCCGCTTCTCTCCGCTCCCGTTCAATTCGTTCATTTTCCTGAGCAATAAT
This sequence comes from Petralouisia muris, assembly GCF_004793545.1. Classification (GTDB taxonomy): domain Bacteria; phylum Bacillota; class Clostridia; order Lachnospirales; family Lachnospiraceae; genus Petralouisia; species Petralouisia muris. The sequence goes on from NZ_SRYA01000048.1 coordinate 24,738, forward strand.
GGTATCCTGTGCATTAATGGTATCCTGATATTTGGCTGCCAGCTCCTGGGCTGCTGCCAGCTTGGTCTGGAAATCTCCTACCTCATCCTTCTTCTGGGCTATGGTTGTCTCAAAATTTTCCCTTGCCACCTGATATTCCTGATGCTTTACCTCCAGAGCCTGAATCTCTTCTTCCTGCTGCTTCTCTAACGCTGCCACCTGCTCCTTGGTGTTCTGGTATTCTGTCAAAAGCTCTCTGTCATAAGAATAAACTTCGTTGACATATTCTACCCGGTTCAAAAGATCTGCAATGCTTCCAGATTCCAGCAGACTGGTCAGCATGGCGGTGTCTCCCTTTTCATACATAAAGCGAATCCGCAGCTTCATCGCCTCATACTGATTCTGCTCATCTATTTTTGCCTGCTCCAAATCTGCCTTAGTCTGTTCTAACTCATCTTCTTTAACTGCCAGTTCTTCCTCTAATGTGGACAGCTCTATCATAACGTTCACTAATTCTGCGTCCAATGCATTAATTTCACTGCGCAGCTGTTCCTGCTGTTCCTCGATCTGGTTAATCTCACTCTGCTTTGACTTTAAATTCGCTTCCGCCTCTTTTTTCTTCTGTTCCGCATCGGACTTCTTGTCCGCCATAGCTACGGAAAATTGTGACATTCCCATGACAATTACCAGTACTGCTGCCAACAGTCTCTTTCTTCTCATGCAAATCTCCTTTCTGAATGACCTTTCTATGTATTTGCAGGCAGGCATAACTCTTCTGCCTGAATTTCTCGTACAAGGTGATTATAACATCATCTTTCTCCGATAGCAACCGGAGAACATTTGTATTTTTTGTAAAATTTTGCGGACAGCAGAATTTTTTCGTTTCCGCTGCCCGCTTGATATCTTTCTTTTACTTTTTCGTTTTTACCTGTTTAGTTTTAGACCAGTCAGAATACATCTTCCTGGATTTGTTATTGATTTTCACCGTCTTATAGGTGCGGATTCTAATATAATACTTCTTATTTCCTGTCAGTTTGCTGACTGTCTTGCTGGTAGTTTTGGTCTTCTTTACCAGAACTGTCTTGGTGGTTTTCCTGGTAAAGTTCTTGCTTGTAGAATATTGAATCTCGTATCCGGTCGTCTCTTTCGCCTGTTTTTTCCACGCCAGGGCAAAGCCTTTGGATTTCTTTGTCACCTTCGTGATAGTAGTCCCTTTGGGATAAACCTTATAGCTTCTGCTTACCGTTCCCGTGTAGTCTCCCTGGAAGTTTATTTTCACATTGTAAACTCCCACTGCGGCTTTGCATTCGGAGAAATCCACCGTATAGTCCTGTCCGTCTGCCAGTTCATTTCCTTTTCTGTCCCTTACCAGCACAGAGGGCTTATTTACGTTTCCGCTCCATTCAAATTCTGTGTCGGAAAGCTTCACCTTTTCCACTCCTCTGATACTTGATTTCTCTCCCTCTTTTCCGCAGACCTTACAGATATCCCGGATGATTCCGTCTTTCTTAAAAGATGCTTTACGCTCCGCCTGTTCCTCAAAATCATGTCCCAGGGCTGGGGTATCTTTTATATACTGATGACCGCATTTTCCGCAGACACAATGCACTGCTCCGCCGACTCTGCAGTCGGCCTGCCGCAGCAAGGTTTCTTTATAATTATGGCTGCAGTTTTTTGTGCTGTCCGGCTCTTCATCCTTGGGAGGAGTTGGCATTGGCGTGGGAGTTGGGGTAGGGGTTGGCGTGGGGGTGGGATCGGTTGGATTCTCTGGGTCTGGCGGGGTTGGCGTGGGGGTGGGGTCAGGCTGTTCAGGTTCCGGCGGATTTTTATCCGGAAGAGGATCCCCTTCATAAATATAAGGAATATTTTTTTCTTGTGCGTATCTCTCTCCGGCGCTATCCTTAATTACTATCATCCAAAAATCCTTATCTCGGTAATAGCTCAAATCATCCCTAATCGTCTTAACACTGGCCGGCACCTTCAGATACTTTCCAGCCCGATTGTAAATCGAATACGCTTCTGCAACCTCTACTCCATCTGGAATTACCATCATCTCCCGTCCGTTTGGCGCGGCAATTATCCTCTTCCCTGTCTTATCCAGGATAAATCCATCTTTGGACATAATCTCAGGATTATCTTCTGCCACTACAAATTCCTGGATAGAATTGCAGCTTTCAAAAGGACATCCCTTCCATATTCCTGTTGAATAGCTTGCAGGAATTGTAAGCTTGGTTAAACCATCGCTTCCTAAAAATCCGCTTGGCGCAATCAATGTAACAGTGTCAGGCATCACATACTCTCCCTGCTTTCCGCCCGGATATGTGATTATGGTAGTTTTATCCTTGTTATATAAAACATCATTTTCCACCACGCAATACGTTCCTTCTCCGTTTGCAGCGCGCATAGTAATCTTAGACAGGTTTCTGCAATATATAAATGGATTACTCTCCGGCACTTCCAGTCCCTGGGGCAGTGAGACCTCCGACAAATTCGTCTGGGAGAAGGCTGCATTCCCTATTGTCTTTAACGTATCAGGAAAATTAACGGTTGTTAGATTGATGCTTTCTTCAAATACGCTTCCTTCTATCGTTTCCAATCCCTCCGGTAATTCCAGAGACGTCAAACTGGTGCATTGATCAAATGCACTTCCTCCAATTTCCTTCAGCCCTTCCGCCAGCGTCACCTTCTCCAGGCTGCTGCAGGCAATAAATGCGCTTTTCTCTATCCGTGCCAAGCTGCCTGGCAATATTACTTCTTTTAAACTTTCGCAGCTGGAAAACGCTCCTTCTCCCATACTCGCAAGTCCCTCCGGCAGTACTGCCTGTTCCAGCTTTTCACAATCTGTAAAAGCATTCTTCCCAATACTTTTCAGACTGCTTGGCAACACGATTTCCGTAAGCTGCCTGCAACGCGTAAAAGCCATATCTCCGATTTTCTCTAGCCCTTCCGGAAGCGTTACTTTCGTCAAATTAGGGCATTCTGCAAATAGTTCAGAACTGTTGCCCTTTTTTCCTACCGCTGTTACCTCTTTTCCATTAATTGCAGCAGGAATACGGATTTCTGTACAGTCTTTCGCCCACTCATGGATTCCTGTAACTACATATGTGTCCGTTTCCCTGTCTATTTCTAAATAGAAATCATTGGCTGCTTCCGCAATACTTCCTGACGTCCCAGAAATTTCCTGCCCATAAGCTTCCATCGGCGGCAATCCGGAACAAGCCAATACTGCCGCCATCCAAAAACATAATATTCTTCTCCACTTCATCTCTTTCCCTCCTGCCTGACATTCATCAGCATACTGTATTTTGTAAAATATTACTTATATTTTAAGCCAGAAACCGGAAGATTTCAAGAGAATTTCAGGAGATATAAAATTTATAGTGTAAATAATTTTTCAAACACGCTCTAAACTCCACGCTGCCCAAAAGCAGGGCTGGCAAAAAGTCATCCTTTTGCCAGCAGTTCCTTTATCCCACAGTTTTGATAATCAGTATCTTATCTCCTCCTTTAATTTGTTCCGACGGAAGCTGGTTGGTTGTTACAATTTCTGAAATCGTCGTATAGTTTTCCTTGGCAATATTCCAGAGCTTATCTCCATCCTTAGCTATGTAACCAATAATTCCTGGGCTTTCCTGCAGTTCTTCCATATTCAAAGGCTCCTGTTCCACCTCTGTAATCTTGTGCACCTTCTGCTGCTCAAACACAATGCAGTTTAATCCCAGCACTGCTTTCACTTCCACCTGGCTGCTGTCTGTCATCACGGTGGTAAGTTGATCGATTCCCGTCTGCAAATGATACCGGCAGCTGTCATTAATTCCGGGGACCTCAATCAGATAATGGAAGGGAAGAATATCCTTCATGGATGCAACCGGCATTCGATCATCTGCTGTCACATACAAAATATTCATCTGCAGGGTTCCTTCTACCTGAATTCCTCCTTCTACAATTTCTGTCTGCTCTACCACTGCATTTCCCTCGCTGGCGCAGATTTGCAGAATAGGCTCCTGATTTTTATCCAGACTCATTTTCTCCACAATCTTACATTTGGAAGCATTGCGCAGCAGCAGCTTTTCAAAAACAGACTCCTGATACACCGGCGTCAGTTTTTCATTGGTGGCATACAGATCTGCCACAATCCGGTCTTCTTCCTCTGTAAATACCTGCAGTTCCAAATCCAATACCAGCTCTAAATGGAGCATGCGTTCTTCTCCGTCGTAATCCGGCTTAGCTTCCAGTTCTATCCCTGCAATATCATAGGAAATATCGCAGATCATATCATCGCTGCATCCATTGCATTCAATAATGCCTGTAAAGGGCAGGGCAGTTTCCATCCACTGTAAATGTTCTTCTTCCTCCTCTCCTTCATATAGAACAAACACTAATGCTTCTCCCTTGATGTTCAGCTGCCCGTCAAACAAACGCATTTCCACACTTCGAAGCTGCACGCTTTTCCACAATACCTGCCGGATATTGGGCTTATTGGAAGGCAGGACAATCTCTTCTTTAAACCGATAAGTATCTTTCTTTGCCAAAAACAGCTGCATGGCTGACAGTTTATCCTCCAGAAGCTGTATACCTCCTTCCCGTTCTGCCCCTGTAATCACATCTTCATCATAAATTTCATCTATGACAGCCTTCAGCACCACCAAAGCCTTCACGCTGAGCTTTCTGGAATTGATAATTCCTATGGATAAATCTTCCATTTCCCAGCTCATCCTGGCGGTATCGTACTCATTGGCCCCATCGATGGCAAGACTTTCCTGAAAGGGAATTTCCCCGTTCATGCTGTTTATCTTTCCTTCCTCCTGATCACTGCGGTACAGCAAAGAAAATTTCAGCACGCCTTTCAGCCATACGTGATCCTGGGTAATGGTGGTTTCATCCAGCCTGATTTCTCCTTTATCCAGAATAATCCGTATCAAATCCGGTTTGGTATCTGGTACATTAAAATCATCATCCAGTGTAATCTGTGTCACAGCTTTTCCTTTTTCCCGGTTCATATGTATATATTTTTTCGATAATTCCAAAATAAAAACGCTCCAATCCTGAATATTTGTACATTTTATTCCGAATTGAAGCATTTTATTCATTTTACTTTCATTAGCATAATTTCATTCTGATATCCCTTGTCAACACATCGGCATAACTGAAAGAAAGTAACTGCGGTGGATTTTTCTCATTGTCATCATCTACCAATATGGTAAAAACCGACGGGTAGGCTCCTTTGATAACTCCTTCCTGAATGTCAACCCTGTTGCGGCCCCTGTCCAACTGAATCATGACTTTGTTGCCCAGCTGTCCTGATACAGATGCACGGACTTTGTTAATATCTGCCTGCTGTACTGCCATTCTTTCCACCTCTATTCTATTTCTTTCTCCGGAACATTCCCTGCCGTTCTGTCTCAGGCAAAGCTTTGTCCGCGGGGCAGTTCCATAAAGAAACTGATGTTTCCTGTTCTGGTAACACTTGTTTAGTATACCACCGTGTTAAAATATTGTCAAAGGGAAATGTAAGATAAAATTCGACAGGAAATTCGGACCTGGATTAATACTGATTTGGGTCAAATTCCAGATAAACATTATTTCTTCCGATTTTTTCTCTGATATATTTTTCATTTTGAGGCACATAAATATTGTCATTATCCAAAGCAATAAAATCTCCATCTGCCGTCAGAAATGAATTAATTCCATACTGCCTTGCAATATAAACATGCTTTGCATCGTTCGTCCCAAGAATATTTCCAGATGCATCCCGTATTTTTAACATTTCTTCAAATGCCTCTGTATCAGTCTCATATTCAAGGAGATCACTGCTTGTCCGAATAATATGTAGCAATTGATTTTGTGAAATTTTGATGTCAGTAAGAATTTCTGGATGGGCACGATTAATTAATTTCTTCAGTTTCTTCTGATTTACTTTTCCGTGCTCTTTCGCTTGTGATAGATAATTTTCCGCATACTGGTCATAAAAAGCCTTTTCATTCACATGAACTGCTTCAGATAAAACCATTTCCGAGTGATACAATGTTGTATTATTATTCAAGCAGTCACTCATAAACTCTTTCATCGGGTTATAAGAAAGATTTCCATTATAAACAGCAATCCATGCACTTGTATCAACATACAGATCTGATGGAAAACTGTCAAAATCTTTATAAGCGTTGCCACGTTTTTCCAATGTAAATATTGATGCCTGATTCAACGGTAATCCCCCCTGAGTTCCTTAAGATTCTCCATCCTTTTCTCATTTATTGCGGGCTCCTCCTCAATAGAAGAAAACATTTTTAAAAAAGCTTCCTTCCGTTCTGCCTGCGGATAACTATAAATTCCCATAGGAACATATCCCGTTTTCTCCCTTGGCAAAGTAAGCCTCTTCATATCTTATCTCCTTATTACACTATAACATCCGTCTCGCTCTTTATCCATATTGCTCTGCACATCATGCAACATATCTTCAATTGTCCCTTTTTCCGATTTATTCAACACCCACTGATAATAATATTTACCCACATCTGATACTAATGGCTCTATCTTAAATTCACCGAACAATTCACCACTATTCACCAGAAAACGGTATCCCACACCGCAAATATCATCATCCAAAGGCATAAATTTTTCCTCAAAAAACTGCTTACTCTCAGCATGAGAATTATCAGTGTCTGATATTCCCTCAATATTCACCAAATATTGATTCTCATCATCAATGAGTAATGCATTCAGCACAGTTGAAAATTGAAGTTGTATAGCTTCGATATCAAACCCATCCTCCAAATGTGAAGCAAAAGTAATTTGCTGGGGTTCAATTAAAAGATTTTTCTTTCCGTTAACTAATGATATAGCCGCTACATGAAGCTCTGACATAATAAGTTTTGCATTTTTAAATTGACTTTCCCTTAAATTCTCAATAATTGCTGATAATTTCTTCTCAGACAATTGCCCCATAACATATGGTATCGTGATTCTCAAATCACACCATTTTATATCTTCTTTCATCCTATCCCCTTTCAATCTTTCACCTTATAATTTTCTTCTATTATATGCTATTTTCCCTGAAATTACAATTATTTAATTTAAAATTCCCATAAAATACCGCTTCCAAACAGAACAAACGTATGGTATAATTTACCATAAGGAGGGATCCTGATGGTTATTATCACGATACGCTGCGAGGTGATCCAATGGACCAAAAATTAATTTTCCACATTGACGTTAATTCCGCTTACCTTTCCTGGACTGCGGTTGAGAAACTAAAAAACGGCGACGCCCTTGACCTGCGGGAAATCCCGTCTATTATCGGCGGAGACATGGCCAGCCGCCACGGCGTAGTCCTGGCCAAATCCATCCCTGCCAAGGCATACCATATCACTACCGGAGAGCCAGTCGCCCATGCTTTGCAGAAATGCCCCAACCTTCTGCTGGTTCCTCCGGACCACAAATTGTACGATTCTTACAGCAAGCGGCTGATGGAACTTCTGGTTACCTTCTGCCCCAGAATTGAACAGGTCAGCATTGACGAATGTTATATGGATTTTACCGGATACGAGAAACCCTACGGCAATCCGATTACCGCTGCCTGCGCCATCAAAGACGCCGTGCGGGACGCTTTTGGCTTCACCGTTAATATCGGCATTTCCTCCAATAAGCTTCTTGCAAAAATGGCCTCTGATTTCCAGAAGCCTGACCGTGTCCATACCTTATTTCCGGAAGAAATTCCTGCAAAAATGTGGCCCCTTCCGGTCCGGGATTTATTTATGGTAGGAAAATCCTCTGCCGCCACATTAGAAAAAATGGAGATCCGAACCATCGGAGATCTGGCCCGGACAAATGTGAAAATTCTGGAAAGCCATATGAAAAGCCATGGACGATTGATCTGGGAATTTGCCAACGGCATTGATGATTCCCCAGTTCACACCGAAGAAAGCGAACTGAAATGTGTGGGGAATTCCACTACCCTCTCAAGAGACGCCGAAACTGCAATGGAGGCAAAAGAGACGATACGCTCCCTCTGCCGCCAAGTTTCCTCCCGGCTGAAACGCTATCACCAGCTTGCCGGCATGGTCAGCACAGAAATCCGTTACGCTTCCTTTGTGCGGGTCTCCCACCAGATGCAGCTTCCTGCTGTTACAGATGAGGAATCAATCCTGTACCATCATGCCTGCCTGTTGTTTGATGAGCTTTGGAACGGAGAGCCTATCCGTCTTCTTGGAGTGCGAACCTCCAAATTGGCTGCCGAACCAGAACCAGTGCAAATGACATTATTTGACCTGCCCAAAACCCAGAAAGAGCTGCGGGCAGAAAAAGCCATGCAATCCATTCAGGAACGGTTCGGGAAAGATGTGATTAAAAAAGGATTCTAAAGGGCAAACTGGCTGTAATAAAGCTCTGCATAATCCTGAGTAAACACTGCAAAAGGATACTTTAAAGGGCAAACTGACTGTAATAAAGCTCCGAATAAAATCCTTTCTGCGCCAGCAATTCTTCATGGCTGCCCTGTTCTAAAATATGCCCGTCTTTCATAACAAGAATGATATCCGCTTCCTGTATGGTGGACAGCCGGTGGGCCACAATAAAGCTGGTGCGCCCCTCCATCATCTTTGCAAATGCGTTCTGTATTTTCATTTCCGTTCTGGTATCAATGGAAGAGGTTGCTTCATCCAGAATCAGCATAGGCGGCAGGCAGAGCATCACCCGGGCAATGCACAAAAGCTGCTTTTGCCCGGCAGACAAACTCCCCCCTTCCTCGCCGATCACAGTATCGTACCCTTTGGGCAGACGCTTAATAAAACTGTGGGCATGGGCGGCTTTAGCAGCCGTTACCATTTCCTCCTGAGTGGCGTCTGGCTTGCCCATCACCAGATTTTCCCGGATAGTTCCTGCTTTCAGCCAAGTTTCCTGCAGCACCATTCCATAGCTTTCCCGCAGACTTCTTCTGGTAACTTCCCGAATATCCATTCCCTCTACCTGAATACTGCCCTGATCTACATCATAAAACCGCATCAGCAGATTAATAACTGTAGTTTTTCCACATCCGGTAGGCCCTACAATCGCTACCCGCTGCCCAGGTTTCACCTGCAGATTAAAGTCCTCAATCAGTTTCTGCTCCGGCTCGTAGGAAAAATACACATGTTCCAGATTCACATTTCCCCTGACATCCGCCAAAACTTTTACATGTTCCGGCTCCGGCGTCTGAGGCTCTTCTTCAATTAAACGGAAAATCCGTTCCGCGCAGGCCAAAGCATTCTGCAGTTCTGTCACCACTCCGGAAATTTCATTAAAGGGCTTCGTATACTGATTGGCATAACTGAGAAAACAAGAAAGCTGCCCCACCGTCAATACGCCTCTCATGGCAGAAAAAGCTCCTGCCAATCCTACCCCTGTATATACCAGACTATTGACAAACCGGGTACAGGGATTGGTCAGAGAAGAAAAAAAGGTTGCCTGCAGAGACGCCTTTTCCAGTCTGCCATTGATTTCATCGAAGGTTTTCAGCACATCCTCCTCCTTGGAAAAAGCCTGCACCACCTTCTGGTTTTCTATCATTTCATTAATTAATGCAGTCTGTTCACCCCTGGTTGTAGACTGCAGCATAAACATGGAAAACGTCCGCCTGGCAATAAAGCTCGCCACAAACAGGGAAACCGGCGTAATAAGAACAACCACCAGCGTAATTTTCACATTGATGGACAGCATAAACAGCAGCGTTCCCAAAATCGTTACCAAACCTGTGAACAACTGGGAAAATCCCATCAACAGACCATCTGCAAACTGATCCACATCTGCAATGACCCGGCTCACCAGTTCCCCATGAGAATGTCCGTCGATAAACTTCAAAGGAAGCACTTCAATTTTGGCAAAAGCTTCCCTGCGGATATCTTGAATCACTTCATAAGTAATCTTATTATTACACACATTCATCAGCCATTGGGCCAATGCCGTTACCCCGGTAATTACTCCGATTCGTCCCAACAACCGAAAAATAATCGGAAATTCCACCTTTCCTGGCGCCAGAATATGGTCGATAACCTGCCCAGTCACCACTGGAATATAGAGGGTAGAGACTACAGTTGCCACTGCGAAAATCAATGACAAAATAAGAAAAATCTTATATTTTTCAATATATTTCAACACTTTTTTCAAGGTTCCTGCCTGATGTTTTTTCTTTCCCTTTTCTTTCATGGCTGCCTCCCGCCGTTTCCTATACCCGTGAGCGAAATGATTTGCCAACAAGTTTTCGCTATTTTAAGAAAACAAGCAAATCATTTGGCAAATAAGTATGCTCTTGAGTATAAATTCCTATTTCTTCCTAATTCTTCAGATTTATTCTCCTTCATGGCTGCCTTTTATTGCTTTTTATACTGGGATTCATAAATCTCCCGATACACTCCGCAGCTTTCTAATAATTGCTGGTGGGTGCCAATACCGGCCACTTCTCCATCCTCTAATACAATGATTTTATCTGCATGCTGGATGGAAGAGGTGCGCTGAGAGACGATAAATACTGTGGGACTGCCTTCCATTTCCCGGATGGATTTACGCAGTTTAGCGTCAGTGGCGTAATCCAACGCCGACGCACTGTCATCTAAAATAAGAATTTCCGGTTTGCGCACCAATGCTCTTGCAATGGTCAGCCTTTGTCTCTGCCCGCCGGAAAAATTCTTTCCTCCCTGTTCCACAGGAGCATTCAGACTGCCTTCTTTCCCTTCCACAACTTCTTTTGCCTGAGCAATTTCCAAGGCCTCATACAGTTCCTCTTCTGAAGCGTCTGCCTTCCCCCAGCAAAGATTTTCCCGTATGGTTCCTTTAAACAACACGGCGCGCTGCATGACAATTCCTACTTTCTGACGCAGCTCCTCCAAAGGATACTCCCGCACGTTTCTTCCATTGAGCAATACCGCCCCGCTGGTAACATCGTAAAATCTGGGAATCAGATGCACCAGCGATGTTTTGCCAGAACCGGTACCGCCGATAATTCCAATGGTCTCTCCCTTCTTCACAGAAAAATCAATGTCTGACAAGCTTTCTCCGCCGGCTCCCTGATAAGTCAGGCCCACATGAGCAAATTCCACTGCAGGCGTCCCCGTTTGATTTTCCGTTTCCAATTGTTCTGTTCTGTTTCCTGTTTCACCAATTGATTGCTCCGTGCTGTCTCCAACTTCTCCACCGGAATATTCCAGCGGGCTTCCATCTGCAGTTCTAAAATCAGATGACAACGTCCCCCCGACAGAATGTTCCAGTTGGTTTCCATCTGCAGGCATACTGCTCTGAATTTCCAAAATAGATTCCACCCGGTTTCCGCATGCCACTGCTTTCGTAATGGTTACAATTAAATTGGCAAGCTTAATTAATTCCACCAGAATCTGAGACATATAATTTACCAGCGCCACCACTTCCCCCTGAGTCAGGCTTCCGGCGTCCACCTGGACTGCACCGGTATACAGAAGAAGAATCGTAGCGCCATTGATGATAACATAAGTAACCGGATTCATAAATGCGCTGATTTTCCCTACATGATTCTGCATGGAAGTCAGGCTTTCCAATCCTTCCTCAAATCTGGCCTTTTCTTCCTCTTCTTTATGAAATGCACGGATTACCCGGGCGCCAGTCAGATTTTCCCGAGTAATGCCCAGCACTTTGTCCAGACGTTCCTGAACCTTCCGGTAAAGGGGAATGCTAACGGCCATCACTCCAAAAACCACCAGAGACAGCAGCGGAATTGCAACTGCAAAAATTAAAGCGGCTTTCCAATCAATAGTAAACGCCATAACCATGGCCCCAAACACAATAAACGGGGAGCGCAAAAACAGCCGCAGCACCATATTGACCCCAGACTGCACCTGGTTGATATCACTGGTCATTCTGGTAATCAGGGTAGCCGTTCCTTCCTGATCGATTTCCGTAAAAGAAAAACTCTGAATATGGGCAAATAACTGATGACGCACCCTGGTCCCAAATCCAGCTGCCGCCTTCGCTGCAAAATATTGAGCCGTCACAGAACACAAAAGTCCAATCAAGCCCAACGCCACCATAACCAGACACATTTTCAGAATATAGCCGCTGTTTTTGTCTGCAATTCCAACGTCTATCATTGCCGTTACCACCAAAGGCACAATCAGTTCAAAGGATGCCTCCAGCATTTTAAACAGCGGGGCAAGAATGCTTTCTTTTTTATAGTCTTTTAAGTATACCAGTAATTTTTTCATAATCTCACTTATCCTGTTTTTCTATGTTGCTGCGCTGCCTTTATCGAGCATTGCCTGCAGATAAAGCTTACAGTTATCAGAATTTAATTTCCCTTTTTTATTGATTTTCTGCTAAAAAAGGAGCCTTTTTCAGTATATACAACAGTATTTACACTGTCAATGACTTTATACGGAAAAGGCTGATACATCGTAAACGGTAGATAGTGGGTACCTATACAAAACTGGAGCAAACCTGTATGATAGA
>NZ_SRYA01000049.1 GCF_004793545.1 Petralouisia muris
TAATTCCCCCATGAATGGGGGCTAGGGGGCTGAAGTGTCGAAGACACTTTTTTATCTTAATATGAAAGACTGTGTTACTATGAAGTGTTAAAGTGTTTTCTTTATAAAAAATATCGGAGAATTTCTATCTGCCATGGAATTATGTGCCGATTTATTGTAAAATATAAAAAAACGGGGCATATGGGGTGCAGCGGGAATGGAGGATGCCGATGCTAATTGAGCTGAATAAAGAAATTACAGAAGGTTTATCAAAAACAGAGCTGGAGATTGTCCGGTTTATCAACGATAATGAAGAGAGAATGCCGGAATTGTCTATTGTTGAAATTGCCTTTGACACATTTTCTTCTCCGTCCACTGTTTCTCGGGCAATACGAAAATGCGGGCTGAACGGATTTAATGAACTGCGGTACCGGCTGACGGTGAAGGCGGAAGAAAAGGATATCCAGAATATGGGGGAAGTAATGAACAAATCCTTGATTGAAGCTCAGCGGGTGATTGAGCAGATTTCCGTTTCGGGAATTCTGGAGATTATTCAATATCTTAAGGAAGCAAGCAGAATCTTTGTTTTCGGACGGGGGCTGACAGAGTATGTGGCAGAGGAATTTACACTGAAGCTGCAGCTATTGGATTTTAATGCAGTTTCGGTGCGGGACCCCAATATTATGAGAAATAAAACCAGGCGTTTAAAGGGAGATGAGGTGGTATTTAATTTTTCCCTGAATGGAATGACGCCGGAATTGATTGAATCGGCGAAGAACGCCAATCTCTGCGGAGCCAAAGTTCTTACCTGCTGCTGCAACGCCCAGTCTCCGCTGCTGGAATTGTCGGCCTGCAGTCTTGTGGGATATCACCACAGTCACAAGGCAATCAAGGAATTTGAAGTGTCTTCTCGGGTGCCGCTTCAGATTATGGCGCGGCTGATTATTGACTATCTTACCTCTTATGAATAAAAGATTGAATTATTAATTATATTATATATTAGGAAAAGGATGAAAACCGTTTTCAATTTTGGAAAAGATTTTCATCCTTTTTTATTGTAGAATGAAGCCATCAAAACAGGAGGAGGTTAAAAATGCTGTATACATTAACAACAAACCCGGCAATCGACATGAATGTTTCGACCCGGGGAATCGTTCCGGGGGCAGTGAACCGTACCTTTGATACGGTGTATACTCCAAACGGAAAAGGGCTGAATGTAAGCTTTGTATTAAAGCATTTTGGGGTGGAGTCTAAAATCCTTGGTTTTTTCGGAGGGTTTTCAGGAGATTATATTGTGAGCGAATCCAGAAAAAAGGGCATTGAAGTGCTGCCGGTTATGGTGGAGGATACGACAAGAATCAATATTTTCTTAAACGACGGCACTCAGGAATTCAAATTTGTCAACGAGGGTTCCCTGGTGACCAAAGAAAATCAGAAAGAAATGACAGAGCTGCTTCGGGGGCTTGAGGATATGGAATATTTATCCATCAGCGGCAGCCTGCCCAAAGGCGTGGGAACAGAGTATTACGATGAGGTTCTGTCTATTTGCAGGGAAAAAAATGTGAAGGTGATCCTGGATATCAGCGCCCCCAAATTAAAGGAGCTTCTGGTGTACCGCCCGTATTTGATTAAGCCCAATGACGAGGAACTGAAAGATATTTTCGGAATTACAGTTCAGGGGGAAGAAAATATCGAGGAAATCATGGATATTTTGCATGAAAAAGGCGCACAGAATATATTATTGACCCTTGGGGAGCGAGGTTCTTATTTCTCCGACGGGAAAGCGGTCTATTATGCAGGCGCACAGCCGGTAGAACTGCGCAGCTCCGCATGTGCGGGAGATTCCGCCCTTGCCGCATTTATGAGCGAGTGGCTGTATCATCCCAGGCAGGTGGAAGAGGCGTTGAAGAAATCAGCAGCTACCGGAGCGAATGTAGCAGAAAGCGATGCAATCGGGGATTTAAAAAAAGTAGAAGCATACAGGAAAAATATTCAGGTCAGAAAGGTGAGATAGAAGCATGGCAAAGAAGATATTAGGCATTACCGGATGTCCGACCGGAATTGCACATACGTTTATGGCAGAAGAGGCGCTGAAAAAAGCCGCTGCAGAGCTTGGGTGCGAGATTAAGGTTGAGACCAACGGAGCGATTGGAGTAGAAAATGCCCTGACGGCAAAAGATATTCAGGAAGCAGACGCAATTATTGTAGCCTGCGATAAAAATGTGGATTTGGAGCGTTTTAATGGAAAACCAGTTCTGGAAGTTCCGGTTGCAGACGGCATCAGCAAGGCAAAAGAGCTGATTCAGAGATGTCTTGACGGAAATGTTCACGTCAGACAGGGAAGCGGTAAGGCGGCGCAGGCAGCTCCAGAAGAGGAATTGTCCATCGGCCGTCAGATTTACAAGCATCTGATGAACGGCGTGTCCCATATGCTGCCCCTGGTGGTTGCCGGCGGCGTGCTGACTGCCATTTCATTCTTATGGGGAATTTATTCCTTTGATCCGGAGTCCAGCCAGTACAATGAAATTGCGGCGCTGATTAAATCCATTGGCGGATATTCCATGGGTCTGATGGTTCCGGTACTGACGGCGTTTATCGCCCAGTCCATTTCTGGCAGGCCTGGTATGCTGGCAGGACTGGTGGCAGGCATGATTGCCTCTGAGACAGGTTCCGGCTTTATCGGCGGCATTATCGGAGGATTTCTGGCAGGTTATTTCGTGCTTTGGCTAGTAAAAATGTTCAGCAGGCTGCCCAGGCAGTTAGAAGGGCTGAAGTCGATTTTTATGATACCCATTATATCTGTAGGCGTCACTGGGACGGTGATGGTATTGCTGGGAAATCCCTGCTCGGCTCTTAATAACATGATGATGGATTTTCTGGCCAACCTTCAAAACTCCAATCCACTGCTGTTAGGCGTCGTAGTGGGATGTATGTCGGCGTTTGATATGGGAGGTCCGGTAAACAAGGCGGCTTATGTGACAGGAACCATGCTGTTAGGTCAGGGAAATTACTTGTTTATGGCAGGCGTTTCCGCAGCCTGCATTACCCCGCCGCTGATTATTGCTCTGGCGGCAACCTTCTGCAAAAACCGTTTTACCAAAGACGACAGAGCTGCAGGACTGATTAACTATGTGCTTGGCTGCACTCATATTACCGAAGGCGCAATTCCGTTTGCGGCAAAAAATCCGTTAAAAGTAATTCCGATTCTGATGATTGGTTCTTCTGTTTCCGCAGTGTTATCCTATATGATGGAAATTGAAGTGCCTGCGCCTCACGGCGGATTCCTGATTCTTGGATTGGTGAACAAGCCCCTTCTGTGGGTTGGATGCATTTTGGTAGGTTCTGCAATCGGAGCAGTCCTGTATGTGCTGGTAACGCCGAAAGTAGTGGAAGCGGCAGTGGCTCCCGCAGTTTCAACGGCAAATTCCGGCGCAAGCGCAGGGAATGCAAGCCGGACAGAAGTAAAACCGGCACAGAGCCTGTACCATGCAGATACAGTGACGCTGCAGGTAAAAGGCAAAACGAAAGACGAAGTAATTGAAGAAATGGCGACCCTGCTTGAACAAGGAGGAACGCTTGCTGATAAAGAAACCTTTAAGAAAGCAATTTATGAAAGGGAAGCCTTGTCCACGACAGGAATGGGCATGGGAATTGCGATTCCTCATGCGAAAACAAGCGCAGTAAAAATCCCCAGAGTGGCAGTGGGCGTTTCCAAAGAAGGATTTGATTTTGCCTCAGAGGACGGAGAATTGGCACATCTGATATTTATGATTGCAACCAACGAAAACGGCGGGGATCTGCATCTGAAAACACTGGCAGAGCTGTCTGGAAAGCTGATGCATGAAGAATTTACAGACAGTTTGATGAATGCAGCATCCAGGGAAGAAATTGTTCGTCTGCTGGAAAACAAATAAGCGTTAGGAGGGAATTGTCATGGCATTGGTAACAACGAAACAATTGATGTTAGACGCACAGAAAGGCGGATATGCAATTGGTGCATTTAATGTGGAAAATATGGAAATGGTTCAGGCAGCAGTGGATGCAGCCAAGGAGCTGCGTTCGCCGGTGATTCTGCAGACAACGCCTTCTACGGTGAAATATGCTGACCTCTCTTATTTTTACGCAAATGTAAAGGCGGCGGCAGAGCATACAAGCGTGCCTGTGGTGATGCATTTGGATCATGGAAGCAGCTTTGAACTGGCAATGCGCGCCCTGCGGACGGGTTACACCTCCATTATGATTGACGGCTCCCACGACAGCTTTGAACAGAATATTGCTGTGACCAAAGCGGTGGTTGACGCCTGCCGTCCATCCCATATTCCGGTGGAAGCGGAGCTTGGAAAAGTGGGCGGCAAAGAGGATGACTTAGATGGCGGAGAAGGCGGCGGATATACGGTGCCGTCTGAAGCGGTAGAATTCGCAGCAGCCACCGGCATTGATTCTCTGGCAGTTGCCATCGGAACCGCCCACGGCGTATACAAAGGAATGCCTAAGCTGGATGTGGAGCGCTTAAGCGAAATCCGTCAGGCGGTATCCATTCCTCTTGTGCTTCACGGCACTTCGGGAGTGCCGGATGAAGCAGTGAAAGAGTGTATCCGCCGGGGCATCTGTAAGGTTAACTACGCAACCGACCTGCGGATTGCATTTTCCAACGGCGTAAAAGAAGTGCTCAGCGCAAATCCGGACACCATAGATCCAAAGAAATACAATGCCTGCGGAAGAGAAAAGGTAAAAGAATACGTTATGAGTAAAATAGAAGTCTGCGGCAGCGTTGGAAAAGCATAAGGAACATGCCCATAAAAAGTTAAGTGAATAAAGTTCAAGAGAAAAATTGCAGGATACAAGGTTCCGGCTGCCAGGCTGGCGCCCTATCCTGTAATTTTTTTGTTTAAAGTATGATAGACCACAGGCATATCTCCAATTTTGTAAAAAAAGAACCGATTTTTGAAACTTTTCTTGTATAATTTGCCGAAACGTACTAAAATAGAAAGAAATGAAGTACAGTCCTGTAAACTGTGTCAGGAAAGGGAAGGGTGTTCATGGAAAAGAGAGAACCAAAGAGGGGAAAACATGGAATCATCTCCATCAAAGCTAAGCTTTTGGCAATTATTGTGCCCCTTGTAGTCCTATTGATGGTGGCAATGGTGCTGATTGCTTACAACACATCGGCAGGGATGATTGAGAATTATTCCAGAAGTCTTCTGGAATCCTCGGTAGGGAACCAGTCCTCCCATATCGAAGGATGGCTGAATGAGAATATTGAGACTTTTCAGGCAGTGAAAGCAGCAGTGGAAAGCATAAGGCCGGACGAAGAACAGCTACAGACCATACTGGATACCTACTACAATTATAATTCCAATTATCCCCGGGGACTGTATATCGGGGATGAAACAGGAAAAGTGTTTCAGGCGGCAGAGTCCTCCCTCAAGGAGCCGGACCCGGTTCACAGCGTCTGGTATCAGGAAGGGCTTACCAGAGTGAATATGGCAGTAGGCTCCGCCTATGTTAATTCCCAGGGAGAAAATGTAATCAGCGCTTCCGGAATATTAGATGATGGCTCAGGAAGCACAAGAGTGATTTCCGCAGATATGACGCTGGATCGGATTTCCATTATTGTAAACGGTTTTATGGAGATGAAGAATGCGGAATCATTTCTGGTGGACGGCAGGGACGGAACCATTCTGGCCAATCGTGACAATGCCTTGATTTCCACCAGAATCGGCGAAAGCGGCAGCGACGCCTTCCAGAAGCAGGTGGGAGAGAAAATTGCCGCACAGGATTATGATTTCTGTGTTTTGGACGGGAATATGACGGTTTTTGAAAAAGTGGCCGGAACGGACTGGATTCTGATTTCCTATGTTCCCAGGCAGATTGTTATGTCAGATTTGGTAAGACTTCGCACCATTATGATTCTTATCAGCGTGGTTTCCATTCTGATTCTCTGCGCAGTCATTGAGCGGGTGACGCATATTGTCATCAATCCGGTGAAGAAATTAACTCAGGTGATCACTGCCATGACAGACGGAGATTTTACCGTAGAGGTTACCAGTAAAGGAAAGGATGAAATTGCAGTGATGAGCCGCAGCGTAGAGCGGTTTATTCGTTCCATGAAGAAAATGATTGCTTCCATGGGAGACATTTCCGGTAAGCTGGGAGCACAGGCAGATACCAGCGATAATATGTCCAGGCAGATGCAGTCTGCGGCTTCTATTCAATCGGAATCTATGGGAGAATTGAATTCAACGGTGGATCAGCTTTCCCTTTCTGTATACGAGATTGCAGAGAATGCAACGAAGCTGGCAGGAGTTGTGGCAGATACCAAGGCAGACAGCGGTAATGTGGAGCATAAAATGCGGGAGACTGTGGAGGCGTCCCAAAAAGGCCAAAGAGATATGGAGCAGGTGGGGAAAGCCTTGGAAAATATTATGTTTTCCATCCGTGAGCTGGAATCGGCCGTCGGCAAAGTGGGAACAGCCTCTGGTGAAATTGTGGAGATTGTCCAGTTAATTGGAAATATTGCAGAAGAGACAAACCTTCTGTCACTGAATGCTTCCATTGAGGCGGCAAGGGCCGGAGAAGCAGGACGGGGATTTGCAGTTGTGGCTTCTGAAATCGGAATCCTGGCAAATAACAGCGCAGACTCCGTAGAACACATTTCTAAATTAATTGAGCAGGTTAATGAGCTTGTGAAGGATGCAGTGCGCCAGACCGGTGAAAGTGCCAAAGATATTAACCAAAGCAGCGAGATGATTCATACAGCCATAGATACCTTTGAGAAGATTTTTGTAAATATACGGGAAACTAGCGAAATGATAGAGCATATGGTAAGTAAAATTAATCAGGTAGACGAGGTTGCGACCAATGTGGCAGCCATCTCAGAACAACAGGCGGCAAGCTCTGACGAGATTCTGGCTACCTCAGAAAATATGCTGGAGCAGGCTAAGGGAATCGCAGAAAACAGCGCCCATGTGGCGGAAGAATCAAAGAGCCTGACAGCCTCGTCAGAAGAACTGGCAGAACAGGTAAAACTATTCCGGATTTAAGGAGGGGTTGGGATGAAAAGGACAACAGGCGTAATGCTGGCAATATGGATGGCAGTTTGTCTCTGCGGGTGCGCCGGAGGGGGCAGTTCTTCCGCTGGCGGGGACAATGTGAGAATTTATCTGTCCCTGTCTTCGGCAGATACCTTCCGTACCGTGCTGGTAAACAGCGCCAAGGAGACAGCGGAGGAAATGGGGGCGACTCTTGAGGTGCATGAGGCAGAGGACTCCATTGAGATACAGGTGGCGCAGATTAAGCAGGCCGTGGAGGAAGGGTATCAGGTGATTATGTGCTCCCCGGTGGATACAGATACCACACTGGAACTGGAAGCCATTGCAGGGGACGTTCCGATTATATTTTTTAACAGCTGTCCGGATGATTCCTATCTGGAAGCGGACAAGTATATGTATGTGGGTTCCGATGAGGGAGTTGCCGGAGAGTATCAGGCAGAATATATTCTGGACAGCATGTCGGGAAAAGATGAGATTAATGTGGCGATTTTAACAGGGCCTTCCAGCCATTCCGCCACAGAGGGAAGAACAGGTCAGCTGAAAAATACGTTGAACAGTTCTGGAAAGAAAATTAATTATGTATTTCAGGATCATGCGGATTGGGAGCAGGAGAAGGCAGAGAAGTATTTTGATGTGTTCCTCAGCACAGGAAAAGCATTTGATGTGGCAGTATGCAATAACGACGCCATGGCTCTGGGAGTCATTGATTCCTGCAGGAAGAATGGAATTTCAGATCCGGTGATTCTGGGAATTGACGCCACAGCAGACGGATGTGCGGCAATTATTGCAGGGGATATGGCATTTACGGTCTATCAGTCGGCCACCGGTCAGGGAGAAGCTGCGGTGAAAGCGGCAGTTGCCCTGGGTTCGGGCGGTTCCGCTAAAGAGATGGAGGGAATTTCTGAGGACGGCAAGTGCGTCTGGGTTCCTTTTGAAAAAGTAGACAGCGCAAATGTGGAAAAATATCAGTAAAATCATAAATTAAAGGAGTGTAATAGCTATGGTGTATGAATTGAAGAATGAAAAACTGACAGTACAGTTTTCAAATCTGGGTGCGGAGATGGTATCCCTGAAAAACAACAAAACGGGACAGGAATATCTCTGGCAGGGAGATTCCCGGTATTGGGGACGCCGTTCTCCGGTTCTTTTTCCCGTAGTGGGGAGATTAATCAATGACAGATATGTGTATGACAATAAAGAATACCCCATGTCTCAGCATGGATTTGCGAGAGATATGGAATTTGCCTGTATTTCGGAGAGCAGAGAGGAAATCACATTCGGGCTGGATGCAACTCCCGTGACAAAGGAGAACTATCCCTTTGATTTCCGGCTGGAAATCGGATACCGCCTGAAGGAAGATACCGTTACTGTCACTTGGAAGGTTATCAATCTGGAGCGGGAAAGGGAGATGTATTTTTCCATAGGAGGCCATCCGGGGTTTCTGTGTCCGCTGAAGGAAGGAGAATCCCAGAGTGAATACAGCATTTGGATGGATCAGGAAGAAGTGTTGTTTTCCAGAATTGATTTGGAGACAGGGCTGATGCGCAGCTATAAGAACGTCCTGACTCTTCCTCAGGGCAGAAGGGTGCTGGAAGAGGGAGTTTTTGACGAAGGCGTGTACATTATGGAGGATTATCAGGTACAAAAGGTTTCACTGTTAAATCCGGATAATGAGCCCTATCTTACCGTGAGTTTTCAGACTCCGTTGGTAGGAATCTGGTCGCCGGAGAAGAAACATGCGCCTTTTGTATGCATTGAACCCTGGTATGGAAGATGTGACAGGGAAGCCTTTCAGGGAAACTTGAGGAATCGGGAATGGGGCAATATGCTTGTGCCGGGAGGCGTGTTTGAGCGCTCTTATCAAATCACCGTAGAACAGTAAAACGGGAAATAGAAATTCAGGCTGCAGCCCTGATTCCTGTTTTTGGTCTGGCAGACGGAGAATGAAAATTTGCAAATAGGAGATAATATTACTCCGGCGGTTAAATATCGACGTTTTTACTTGCCTAAATTCGCCGACATTTAACTGCCGTTATAGTAATAAGATTCTGGTAATCAGGAAGAGAAAAGGAGAAAAGAAGATATGAATTTTTTTAAATGCAGGGAATGCGGCAGCCTGGCAATGGAGATTGTTACAGGAGAACATGACAGTGCAAAGGTTTTTCAGGAATTGAAAGCCAATACCACAGACGCTTCTGGAGAAAAACATGTGCCGGTGGTGGAGAAAAAGGGAGACATTATTTCGGTAAAGGTGGGAGAACTGGAGCATCCTATGCTGGAAGAGCATTATATTATGTGGATTTATCTGGAGACAGACCAAGGCGGAATGCTGAGGAAGCTTTCTGCCGGAGAGAAGCCGGAAGCGGAATTTCATCTTTCTGCCGGAGAGAAGCCGGTGGCTGCTTATGAATACTGTAATCTTCATGGGTTGTGGAAAGCAGAAATTACAGTAAACAACAAATAAATTTGCCGTTTACTATAACCCTTTGAAGGATGATGCAAAAGGGGCTGTTGGGAAATGCAATTGATACACAATATATGGTTGTGACATTGAAAGAATCACAAGATATATTGTGGGAAATTTGTCATTTCCCGCCAGCCCCTTTTCTGCGCTGGCTTGTGTTTTGGTGCGTCTAAGGCAGCTGCAGATGTAAATCCAGGCTATTTATTAATAAACTTGAAAAAGTATAAAGAAAGTGTTAAAATTTTATAAAATAACTGGTAGAACCAGTTGGAATTTTTCACGATTTAAGGAGGAGATATGATATGTTATTTCAGATTTATGGGGAAAATGCCATGTACCAGCTTCTTGGCTGGGTGATGGTATTTGCCGGGCTGATTCTCTGTAATGAAATTGCCCGCCGTTCAAAGGCAGGAGGGATTTTCTTTTTCCTGGCGCTGCCGGCAGTTTTAACCGTTTATTTCATTGCCATTGCAGTGGGAGCTGCCTCTGGGGCAGAATGGGCGGTGAATAACCAGACGCATCTGTATATGGGCGGTTGGTTTCATTACGCCAAGCTGTATGCAGCAGCCGCAGGCTGTGTAGGGTTTATGATGCTTAAATATAAATGGGGCGTCGGCAAAACTCAGTGGTTTAAGGCATTTCCCTTTGTAATTGTGGCAATCAATATTTTAATTGCAGTAGGCTCTGACTTTGAATCTGCCATTAAGGGTGCCCAGGCTTTGGCAGAAACCGGCTCCAGATACTGGTTTTCCAGTGAAGGCGTATGGCGGTACGGCGGCTGGTGGAACTGGGTGAATGGCATTGCAGGAATTATCAATATTTTCTGTATGACCGGCTGGTGGGGAATCTATACCTCTAAAAAGAAAGACGACATGCTGTGGCCGGATATGACATGGTGTTTTATCATCGCTTATGATATCTGGAATTTCGAGTATACATATCTGAACCTTCCTACCCATTCCTGGTACTGCGGGTTTGCGCTGCTTTTGGCGCCTACCTTTGCAAACAAGTTCTGGAACAAGGGCGGATGGATTCAGAACCGCGCCAATACGCTGGCTACCTGGTGCATGTTTGCACAGGTATTTCCCTTATTCCAAGTCAGCGGAAGATTTTCGGTGCTTCCGTCCCTGTATGGGCCGGGATATGCGGACGGAATGGCTCTAACAAATGCTGCCCAGCCGTCTTATGCAGATCCCAGAGCCCAGGGAATCATTGCGCTGCTGGCGTTAGGAGCCAATGTTATCTGCCTTACCGCTATTATCAAACGTGCGGTTGAGCAGAAGAAAAATCCGTATAAAGAAGAGATCTTTACGGATCAGAAGGATTTCCAGATTGCCATGGCAAGGGCAGAAAAGCAGTAAAGCAGTAAAGCGTTTGCGCCTGGCGGGCGAAAAGAATTTATCCCTGCCGGACAGTTAATCCGGCAGGGAAATGCTTTTATCTAATAAGCTGACATAAGGGTAGACCCGATGAAAGCCTTCGGCGGCGGAAAATAAGAACCAGGCCATACCAAACGACAGAAACAGGAACAGGATGCGGCGGTAAGTCAAAGTCTGGGTTCCTGTTTTTTTATGGGAAGATCCGGCGTCTTCCGCTTCAGGACAATAGTGTTCCTGCCGGTAAGAGTCAATAATTTCCGGGATTGCCAGCAGAGAAAATACAAAGGGATAGACTGCGAACCGTTCCAGGATAAAATGCTTTGTGATAAACAGGTTGATGATAAACTGGTAAAAGGCGCTGTTTACATAAATGGCCCGCTGCTGCGGGTCTGCAATGCGGTTTCGGAACAAACAGATCAAAAGTAAGTAAGCGGCTGGAAGCAATACATATTCAAAGCCATTGGCGTTCCAGAAATAGCCGCCCTGGTATCTCGCATATCTTGCTGGAAGAACCGGGGCCAGGAGGCTGAACAACGGATCAAAAAAGTAATAACACAGGCAGGCAGCCGCAAGCAGGAGCCCCAGGCATTTCCTGCTGTGCTTTCGGGGCAGGACAAAATACAGGGGCCAGACAAACCACAGGGAGTTGTGGAACAGTCCGCCCAGAACAGTGAGAACCGTATAGGGCAGCAGCTTTCTGTGTTTCAGGTAAGGGTACGCCAGCATAAAAAAGGCGGCGGCAATGGACTGGCGGATTAAGTTCATATTATAGGCCAGAAACTGCAGGGTGAGATAGAGGTAAACGCTGACCCAGGGGATTTTCGAATCCCGGGAAATAAATCGTATGGCGGCAGCCATCAGGAAAAGATTGACAAACGTAAGGAAGACAGGGAACGGGCAGCCAGTCAGAGAAAACAGTTTGCAAATCAAATAGTAAAAGGGCTCGCTTTTGTGGTACAGGAAAATATCCTGAAAGGACCAGGGGATGACCAGATGATAAATGTTCTGGTAGGAAAAATAGTCGAAGCCGATGGCGTACCGAAAGGAAGCCAGAAAGGAAAACAGGACAAAAGCAAGGGCCAGGTAGCAGACGGTATGCTTTTGGTTTTCTTTTTTACCGGCAGTGAAATATCCCAGCCCTGTGAGAAGGGAAATGGTAACGTAATAGACAGCCATAGTAGAACTCCTTTCTTTGTGTATGGGAGGATAATTCTTATCGTGACAGTGCAGCCGCTTTCGTAGCATTCGAAGGCGGCTGCGTGATCTATATTCACTCCTTAATGGAACCAGAAAGGTTTCTATAAGGTAAAATACTGTGACAGATGCATGATTCGTTAATCTTTTGTGTTATTTTGCTGCGTTTATGGGGAATCCTGAGAAAGGACTCCGGGTTTAGTTTGCGGTGCCGGATGTTTTTCTAACCACAAAGGTGGGAGTAACATTGAAGGTAGCGCTTTCGGAGACATCTTGTCCCAGAGTTCCTACTACATACAGCGCGCCTTCCTGGTTGGAATTCAGGATCAATACATTCATATCCTGCTGTTTGTTGGCTTCCAGCCATCTGGCGTTTGACAGGTCTTTGGGCATTTCACCCGGCGTTTCTTCCTGCTTCAGTCCAATTGCGATCTGGTTGGCAGTGACAGCTCCGGTATTGCTCCAGGTTGTGTTCTTCAATTTGCTGATGTCCACGCTGGTGTATGCTACATCTACCTGAACCGGAACATTGGAGTTATTTTTCACATTGATTCTTGGAGAAATAACCTTGTTCTGGGTGGACAGGCTGTTGCTGATGTTAAAAGGAACAAAGGTGGGCATGGTAACCGTAAGAATCGTGGGTTCAATGGTGCCTACCATCTCCACCTGTCCGGAACCGCCTACCGGGATATCCCTGGTTGACGTCACATCTGAAGCATAGGCAGTTGTGGAAAATGTGGAAACAAGCAATGCTGCTGTTAATGCAAGCTGTAAAAACATATTTTTTTTCTTCATAAGTATACCTCCGTAGCGCATCCGTCACAGTATGAATACAGCAGGTTAATTTTGTACCGTAATGGTAATCTGCGCTCCGGTCTGGCCGATATATTCGCCGCTTTCCTCTTCATAAGCCTTGAAATAAGCAGTGGCGCTGTAGGTTCCTTTCTCCAGAACCTTGTCCAGCTTGACGTTTTCAATGTAAGTTCCAGGCTTCAGGAACTTGGAAGCGTAGACTTCTTCCTCTGTGTTATCTACAATAATGCTGACTTTCAGCAATTTGGCATTATTTCCCGGATTTTCAATGAGCAGGTTTCCCTCCGCCGTTCCGTTTAAGAATACGGGAGAGGTGTTGATAGAGAATGCGATCATGCTGCGGTCTAAGAGGTTCTGCAGTTCTTTTCTTCTCTCATCCACATCAACCCCCGGCAGAATACCGGCAGTGGCATTGTCGTCGTATTGCAGATCGTTGGCGTCTTTTTTGGTAAAAAGAAAATAGCAGACGGCAATGGTAATCAGAATCAGCAGAATCACGGCAATGATAATCAGCGCCCTTTTCTTGTTTTTACTCATAAGTTTCAATTCCTCCTTTGTGAAAAAAGTATTTGTAAAAATTTGTTAATTTTTCTCATTATAAGTTGGAATTGGTCAAAATTCAAGAAAAATTAATCGACAAATTCTATTATTTTTCGACAATATAGGAAGTTGTTCCTATATTTGAGAAAATTCAAAGCGGTATTCACTGGGGCTGAGGCCTTTTTTCTGATGGAAAAGTCTGGAAAAATATAAGGGGTCTGCATAACTGACAGAATGGGCGATCACCCGGATAGACAGATCGGTGGTTGTTAACAGGATACAGGCTTGCCGGATCCGGTAATCCAGAAGATAGCTTTGAATAGAAAGGCCGGTCACTGATTTGAACAGCCGGTGCAGGTAGGAGCGGTTGATGTTCAGATGGTCGGCGATATCTTGAATGGTGATGGGATCGCAGTAGCGGCTTTCGATATAATTCAGGGCTTCTTCTACATAATCGGATTTTTTCTCCTGGCTGGAATGGCCATCGCCAGGAAATTTGCTGGCCAGAAGAAACAGGTACTCGTACAGGATGCTGTTCATGATTAAATCCTTGTTCTGAGGGAATTGGTCGGCTTTGGACATTTTTTCATGGCAGAGCCTAAGCTGCTCATCCCTCCCGTAGTGGAGCACCAGCTCTTTTGGAAAGATTGTCCGCTCCAGGTAGCCTTTCACTTTAATGCCCTGCATGCCGATCCAGGCATAGCTCCAGGGAGTTTTGCTGTCAGCTTCATAGTAAATCAGTTCGCCGGGGCAGATCAGAAAGGCGTCTCCTTCCTTCAGACGGAATATCTGCCCTCTGGCCTTGTAGACGCCGGAGCCTTTCAGTATATAGTGAATCAGATACCCATTGCGCATAATAGGGCCGTAGCTGTGGCCGGGGGAGCAGTTTTCATAACCGCAGGTGTAGATCATGGCGTCAATGTTTCTGGAAAAATCGTTGGAAAAGTTATAGTTCTGCATAAAAAGTTTCCTCCTGTATGATGTTGTTTTGGTAAGGCGTGCAATCCTGGATTTTGGTTCCTGTCTGAATAAAAATGTTTTTGAGGAGCTTTAGTGTTTTTCAACTACGCTCTGGAGGGAAAGATGGTCATAATCATCAATATCGATGTCACATATCTCCATATATTTTTTATTATATTCGGTTATAATGATAAGTACAAGAGGCAGGGAGAAGAACTGGAAAATCTTTTATACTGCGGCCGCAGAGGAATCAAAAAGATGCTTCTTTCGACAATTAAATTATAAGGAGGCGCATGGAATGGATGCGAATAAGCGGCAGAGATATGAAAATATCTCCATAGAACTGACAAGATTAGTGGGCGGAAAGGATAATATTCAGGGAGTTGCCCATTGTGCCACCCGTCTCAGGATTGTGTTAAAGGACAATGATTTGGCAGATTTAAAGGCTATCGAAGATGTGGATCTCGCCAAAGGCGTGTTTGTGGCAGGGGATCAGGTGCAGATTATCTTCGGAGCGGGCCTGGTAAATGATGTGTACCAAGTATTTGCGGAGCACAATCATATGAAGAATATGAGTCTTAGCGACCTGAAAACCGAGGCAAACAAAAAAATGAATCCCCTGCAGAGAATCGTGAAAGCTCTGTCAGATGTTTTTGTGGATATCATGCCAGGAATCCTTGCGGCAGCGCTGCTGACCGGCTTGTCAGGGGTTTTGGGGAATCTGGATTTTGTGGTGCAAATGACACTTTATATGGAATTAACAGACTGATTAATATTTCCTCTGGTGCAATTTTCGGTTTTCTTCCGCTGGCAGTTGCCTACAGTGCATGTAAGCGGTTCGGCGGAAGGCCCATACTTGGAATCGTAATAGGCTGCATCATGTTAAGCGACAGTTTAGCCAACGCCTATTCCGCGGCTCAGGGCACGGTTGAGGTTACAACACTCCATATTTTTGGCATGGGAGTAGATCTGGTTGGTTTTCAGGGCGGAATTATTGTGGCGTTGCTGATGGGATTTGTGACAGCGAAGCTGGATCTTTTTTTTGAAAAGAAGGTTCCGGAAGTGATACGGCTGCTGCTCTCTCCTCTTTTGACAACCTTAGTGGGCGCGCTGCTGTTGTTTACAGTAATTGGGCCTGTGGGCCGGGGACTTTCCTCCGGAATTACCAACGGGCTGGTATGGATGACCCAGAATCTGGGCGTGTTTGGTTATGCGGTATTCTCCGGATTGCAGCAGTTGGTGGTAATTACCGGACTGCACCACATTTTCGGCGCAATTGAAGCGCAGCTTCTGGCGGATACCGGACGGAACTTTATCAATCCCTTAATGTCTGTGGCAATTATTGCCCAGGGCGGAGCCGTGCTTGGCTACCTTTTGATGCATCGGAAAAATGTAAAAACAAGAGAGCTTTGCATTCCCAGCTTTATTTCTGTCCTTTTTGGGATTACGGAGCCGGCATTGTTCGGAATTAACTTAAGATACCGCTTCCCGATTATCGGCGGCTGTATCGGCGGCGCATTAGGCGGAATTGTTGTGTATCTCACAGATCTTGCAGCTATTGGGTTCGGAACTACCGTGGTTCCGGGAATTGCTCTGGCTGACCCTTCCAATCACGGATATCTGAATTATGTGATCGCCCATGGAATTGCCATTACAGGCGGATTTGTAATGACTCTGGCGCTGGGCAGATTTATGGAAAAAGCTCCGGAGGAAATGCCTGCAGCCGCTGCGGCTGCCGTGGAGCCAGACAGCGGCAGGACAGAAGAAAATGGGCGTGAGGAAGATTTCGGCCGCCAGGAAGAGTTAGAAGTGCCGGAAGAAGAAGTCTTTTTCGGATATGCAAAAGGGGAACTGATTCCTATGGAAGAAGTGAAGGACGATACCTTTGCCAATAAGGTTCTGGGAGACGGCGCCGCAATTATCCCATCAGAAGGGAAAGTTTATGCGCCGGCAGACGGCACGATAATCAGTGTGTTTGATACAAAGCATGCGGTTTGTTTTGCCAGCAGCTTCGGCACGGAAATACTGATACATATCGGAGTGGATACCGTGAATCTGCAGGGGAAATTTTTCACTGCACGTGTAAAAGACGGAGATGTTGTAAAAAAAGGCCAGCTTATGATAGAATTTGAGAAAGAGCAGATTGAAAAAGCAGGCTATGATACAGTGATTCCAATGATTTTTACCGATTTACCGGAGGAAAAGAAGCTGGAGCCTGTGAGTTCAGGAAAGGCGTCTCCGGAAACAAGGGTGGCAATTGTCCGCAGCTTGAAAGGGTAAATGGAACGTTCTGTATGGAAAGTTTTTTGAAAACAGAGGAACAGGCATGAACAGGAAATTGATTTTTTTAGATATTGATGGGACTCTGGTTGCGGCTATGTCGCAGCCCTCCCCTCTTGCTGCAGAAGCGGTGCAAAGGGCAAGGAAACAAGGGCATAAGGTGCTGCTGTGCACCGGAAGGAATATGCCCATTATTGGAAAAGAGATTCTGGAGATTGGATTTGACGGGGTAATTGCCAGTGCCGGAAGCCATGTGGAAGTGGAGGGAGAGGTGCTGTTTGACCGCATACTTCCCGAGAAAACCATCCAGGAGTGCCTTGACATATTCCATAGCCAGGGAATGTTTTGCAGGATTGAAAGCCCTGAGGGAATTTATACCGATCCCCAGATGGAAACCCTATTAAGGCAGGCCAGGCCGGAGGAAACCAATTCAGAGCTGATCCGCATGCAGAAGGAAATTGAACTGGGAATCCCCATTCTTCCCTATGCAAAATATCCGAAAAAAGGCGCATATAAAATATGCTTTACCAGCACAACCCCCCAAGCCATTGATAACAGCAGGAAATATTTGCAGGACAGGTTTGTATTTGCTGTGCATCCTTACCGGGAGGGGGGAAACTGCCTGAACGGGGAGATTATTCCCAAAGGCACAGATAAAAGCAGCGGAATGAAGCTGGTGTGCCGGCATTATGGGATGGGGATACAGGATACCGTGGCTTTTGGAGACAGTATGAACGATTATGAGATGATGTCCCATGCCGGCGTAAGCGTTGCAATGGGAAATGCCTGCAGAGAAATCAAAGAAATGGCGGATGTAATTTGCAGGAGTGTGCAGGAGGACGGGATTTACTACGAATTTCAGAGAATGGGATTACTGTAAATACAGCAGGGGCTCATTGTGAGTCCCTGCTGATAATATCCAGCAAAGTCAGCGCCCGGTTTGCCCAGGTATGGGATTGGGCGGCTTTCTTGTATCCGGCTGCTGCAATGCATTCCGTTTCGCCGGGATGTTCCAGGAGATAGCTCACCTTCCGGCTGATTTCCTGATAACGGTCCAGATGGAATGCGATATAATCTGTTTTGCTGCAAATGATTTCATCCAGATAGGCAGAGGAATCTGTTACCACAGTGCATCCCTGCAGCATCCCGTTGAAAATTCGGTCATGGGCGCCATTTTTAAACCAAGGCATTACATTGACAGAGATTTTTGCCTGCCCCATGGCTTTCAAACAGGCAAGGGAATCTTTCTGGCCTGTGAGAATCAGGTTTTCCTGGCGTTTGCAGCCAGCCTTTTCCCAGTCTTTTCCAATGACGGTAACCGGAATGCCCGCTTCTGCCAGACTGCAGATGATTTCTCGGCGGAACCAGGAACGCACATATAAATCAATAAAGATCATGCTGTGAAGACAGGAAAGAGTTTCTTCTCTTGTAATTTGCGGAAATTCACCAGTCAGGCGGGCGATTAATTCCTGTTCCATCGGACGGTCTGGATGGCGGATCAGTTCTTCGATAATATCAAAGTAAAAATCACGGCTTTCTTCGTCCATATGCTGAATATGGGGCGTCAGGCGGTCTGGGGGCACATAATTTCCGGCAAAAATCACATCAATGTTCCGATCTTTCATAGGAAGAGGAGCCCCGGGGAGCATCGTGCCGGCCAATGGCAGAAAATGCACTTTGCCGTATTCGGGATAATACTGGCTGACGAAGGACTGATGATCCCTGTCAATGCAAATCAGTGTCAGGTTTTTTATACCCGTCCGGAGTCTTTTGTAATAATACATGGGATGATCCACCATAATGCAGAAGACAGGAACGCCATGCTCCTCCCAGAGGGAAGTGTTTTCCGAGTGAAACTGGGATTCTCCCGATAATCCGATAAAATTAAATGTGACAAGAACAGTATGTTCGTAATCATTCAATTCCAGAAAATGTTCTCTGCTGCTTAAAGGGGCTTTCATATCCCAGAACCATGTTTTGAATCCCTGTGCCTGGAGAGCCTCTGCCATCTGCAGAGAGAAAAATTCCAGTGTCTCCACAGCGCCTCTAATAAAAATAATTCGGGTTGCTTTCATGTGATCTATCCTTTCTCAGGGCATTAAAAAGTATTTCTGGACAGTTCCTTAGGACTGCCGCAGGCGTCCAAACAGAATGCGTTCGTAAAAGTTTTTTATTTGTAAATTATAGTTCACAGGAAATGAAAGGCGCAACCGTTTTTTTGAAAAATTCTGGTTAGATTTGTCAATTATTTTAAAATGTGGTATAGTAAAAGATACATTTTATTGCGGAAATGAGGGTTTGCAATGGCGTTACAGGGATTGATTCTGTCTTTGAAGGAGATGAATGTGGCGAAGCCTGAAGATCCGGAGCGTTTTGTGATGGAAGATGGGTTGACAGAGCTGTTGGACGGTATTTATCGGTATGGCGTGCAGATTATTAATCTGGATATGTTTCAGGCTGATTCTCCCGAAAAACTGCGTATGGTATTGGAGCTGCACCAGTTGAAACCGGAGGAATGCCTGATGATTGGAGCAACAGATCAGACATTATCCCTCAGAGAGGGAAGGAAGATTGCCGCAGTGGGCTATGTAAATCCCAGGCTGCTGGGACAGAAGCTGGATGGGGCGATTATGGTAATTGAAGGCTTTGAAGAGGTGGATTTTTATTTTCTGGAACGGATGTATCAGCGGGAGCATGGATTGCCGTGGACTGTAATAGAAACAAAGCGGTGCTTCCTGCGGGAGATGACCGTGGAGGATTTGGATGGGTTGTATGAATTGTATCAGGGGGAGGGAATGACAGATTTTATCGAAGGCCTGTATGAAGATCGGAAAAAAGAGGAAGAATATACCAGAGCGTATATTCGGAATATGTATCCTTTTTATGGATTCGGCATGTGGATTGCAATTGAGCGGGCCACAGGGAGAATGATAGGCAGGGCAGGGCTGAATCTCAGGGAAATTCATGGAAAGCTCGTGCTGGAACTGGGCTATCTTATTGGAAAAGAATTTCAGAACCGGGGATTTGCCACGGAGTTATGCGAGGGAATTCTCCAGTTTGCCAGAGAAGGAACGGAGTTTGAAGAGATTCACTGTCTGATAGAAAAAGGAAACGGCATATCCGTCCATCTGGCCGAAAAGCTTGGATTTAACTGGCAGGAGGAGTTAAAAATTCAGGGAAAGAACATGCAAAGGTACATGAAATCGTTGCAATTTTAGGAAAAATTATTTATAATATAGTTCATGCAAAATTATGAATGGGAATGAATTTATGGAAGAAGAGAGCTGCGGGATGGAGAAATGCATATGGAAGATAGGAAGATGATTCAATTAAGTGAGCAGAAGGAAGCGGTTATAGTGGATGAACATATTAAGGCTACCAAAGAATTTGTAAGTCCCCAAAGTCTGTATGATGAGCTGATTGCAAGTGTGAGGCGGTATCACCCCTCTACAGATATTTCGTTGATTGAAAAAGCATATAAGATTGCAGATAAGGCACATACGGGACAGGTGCGCAAATCAGGTGAGGCGTATATCATTCATCCCCTTTGCGTTGCTATTATTCTTGCCGAACTGGAGTTGGATAAAGAGACGATTGTTGCAGGAATTCTCCATGATGTAGTGGAAGATACAGTGATGACCGAGGAAGAGATTTCTCAGGAATTCAGCGAGGAAGTTGCGCTTTTGGTAGATGGCGTCACCAAGTTGGGTCAGTTGTCCTATGATGCGGATAAAGTGGAAGTACAGGCAGAGAATCTCCGTAAAATGTTTCTGGCTATGGCCAAGGATATCAGGGTGATTCTGATTAAACTGGCGGATCGCCTGCACAATATGCGGACCCTGAAATATATGAAGCCGGAGAAGCAGAAGGAAAAGGCAAGGGAGACGATGGATATCTATGCCCCCATTGCCCAGCGTCTGGGAATTTCCAGAATTAAAATAGAATTGGATGATTTGTCTTTGAAATATTTAGAGCCGGATGCTTATTATGATCTGGTGGAGAAGATTGCCCTTCGCAAAAGCGTAAGAGAAGAGTATATTTTTAAGCTGGTGGAAGAAGTGAAGGAACATATCAGGGGTGCGGGGATTGAAGCGTCCATTGACGGCCGGGCAAAGCATTTTTTCAGCATTTATAAGAAGATGGTAAATCAGGATAAAACTCTGGATCAGATTTATGACCTGTTTGCCATCCGTATTATTGTGGATTCCGTCAAGGACTGCTATGCGGCTCTTGGAGTGATTCATGAGATGTATAAGCCTATTCCTGGGCGGTTTAAGGATTACATTGCCATGCCAAAGCCCAATATGTACCAGTCTTTGCACACCACGTTAATCGGACCCACCGGACAGCCCTTTGAAATTCAAATCCGTACCTTTGAGATGCACCGGACGGCGGAATTCGGAATTGCGGCCCATTGGAAATATAAAGAGGCTTCTAACGGCAGCAAAGTGGCGGAAAAAAGCCAGGAAGAGGAGAAGCTAAGCTGGCTGCGTCAGATTCTGGAATGGCAGAAGGATATGTCTGACAACCGGGAATTTATGAGTCTGTTAAAAAGTGATTTGGATCTGTTTTCTGAAGCGGTATTCTGCTTTACCCCTTCTGGAGATGTAAAGAATCTTCCCAACGGTTCCACACCCATTGACTTTGCCTACAGCATTCATTCCGCAGTGGGCAATCGGATGATAGGCGCTAAGGTAAACGGGAAGCTGGTAAATATTGATTATGTTATTCAGAACGGAGACCGGATTGAGGTATTGACTTCCCAGAATTCCAGAGGTCCCAGCCGGGACTGGCTGAATATTGTCAAGAGCACCCAGGCCAAGAATAAAATCAATCAGTGGTTCCGCAGTGAATTTAAGGAAGAGAATATTTCCAGAGGAAAGGAGCTGATTGTCCAGTACTGCAAGGCCAAGGCCATTAACTGGGCAGATTTGAACCAGCCCTCTTATCAGGAACGGATTATGCGCAAATATGGGTTCCGGGACTGGGAATCCGTGCTGGCGGCGGTAGGCCACGGCGGCTTAAAGGAAGGCCAGATCATCAATAAGATGCAGGAGTATTACAAGAAGGAACACAAGGCAGCCATCACAGATGAGGAAATCTTAAAGCGCATGGCCAATGATGGAATGGGAAATGCAGCCTCCTCCGGAAATAAGGAAAAGGATACTCATACTCGTTCCAGAAGCGGGATTGTGGTAAAAGGCATTGATGATGTGGCAGTGCGGTTTTCCCGGTGCTGTGCACCGGTTCCGGGAGATGAGATTGTGGGGTTTGTCACCAGGGGAAGGGGGATTTCCATTCACCGGACAGACTGCATCAATATAATCAATCTCTCTGAAATTGAACGGGCCCGCCTGCTGGATGCAGAATGGCAGGAGAGTGAAGGGGAAGCCGGCCGGTATATGGCAGAAATCAAAATATACGGAAATAACCGTACTGGACTTATCGTGGATATTACCAAGATCCTGACAGAACGCCAGATTGATATCAGCTCTATTCATTCCAACACCAGTAAACAGGGCGTGGCAACCATTACACTTGCATTCGGAACCAGGGGGAAGGAAGAATTAACCAGCCTGATTGATAGGATCCGGCAGGTGGAAAGCGTTATTGATATTGAGAGAACCAGAGGATAGGAGGGAGTATTGGGGAATGATTTGCGGAAAATTATCTTATATGGTTCTTATGCGCGTGGCGACTACTGTGAAGAATCCGATGTTGATATAATGATATTATCTGCCTTATCAGAGAATGAAAATGATGCGGTGGCTGACAGAATTTACGATAATGTTCAGATGGCATTGAAATTGGAGCTTGCTTTACGATAAATATTTAGAAAAGGGACTTTGGGAAAGTTACTTATTTTCCCAAAGTCCTTTTTTTGGCATCTTGAAAATCAGTTTCAGGGATTCAGATGGAACATCTCAATCAGGCTTTGCAGCAGTCCGGCCTGTGAGCTGAGCTGCTGGCTGGTGGCTGCGCTTTCCTGTGCAGTGGCAGAATTTGTCTGTACCACATTGGAAATCTGTATGATACGGTCCTGTATCTGGGTGACTGCCTGAGCCTGTAAACGGGCAGCGTCGGCAATCTGGTTAATCGTCATGGCTGCTTCATTGGTTCCCTCTGTGACAGAAGCTATTTGGGCAGCGGTTTCATTGGCAATTTTTGTACCGTATTGCACTGCATGGATAGAACGTTCAATCAGGCTGTTTGTGGACTGAGAGGCTTCCTCGCTTTTGCCGGCCAGCTCCCGCACTTCTTTGGCGACTACGGCAAATCCTTTTCCGGCTTCTCCGGCGCGGGCTGCTTCCACAGAGGAATTCAGGGCAAGGATATTCGTCTGCTGTGAGATATTTTCAATGGTTTTGATGATATTGCTGATTTCATTGGAACTTTCGTTAATTTCATTCATTGCAAGTATCATTTCCTGCATTTTCTCATTGCTTTCCATCAGCTGTTCATTGACAGCCTCTACCCTCCGGCTGGTATCCTCTGCGTTTTCTGCAGTCTGCTTTACCTGCTGTGCAATAGTTTTAATGGTTCCCTCCAGTTCTTCCACGGCGCTGGACTGTTCCACCGCTCCCTGGCTTAACGCCTGCGCACCGATAGACATCTGTCTGGAGCCATTGGAAACATGTTCGGTGCTTTCTGCAATCTGGGACATGGTGTGGTTTAATTTACCCAGAATGTCATCCAAAGAAGATTTAATGGAAGTAAAGTCTCCCACATAATCCTGAGTGGTTCCGGCAGTCAGGTTGCCGTCAGAGATAGATTCCAGTATGGTGGAAATTTCTCCGATATAGTTTCGCAGCCGGAGAATCGTATTTTCAAAAATATGCGCCAGAAGCCCGATCTCATCATGGGAATGGATATTGCTGGTTACGGTTCCTGTTTGTCTAAGGCCCAGGTTTCCTTCTTCCATGGTTTGCGCCAGGGCAGTGAGCCTGGAAAGGGGCTTAGAGACGGAATGGCTGATAAACAATGACATTACAACGCCACTGAAAAGAAGCAGTATCCCTCCGGCGGCACAGGCCATAAAAACTGTGCGATTAATTTGCTTCCTGACATTTGCCACAGAAATTCCGGAAAAGATTAAACCGGTAACATTCCCCTCTGTATCAGTAATCGGAACATAGGAGCACAGGTGGTCTGTACCCATGATTTCGGCCTGTCCTATGTAGGATTTTCCCTGAGTTAGGATAATATCAGCAAGATCTTCTGATAATTTCGTGCCTACCAGGCGTTCTCCATTCTGCTCAACCGTTGTGTAGGTGCGCACATCTCCTTCAAAAATAGTAAATTCACAATCCATTCGCTCTTTCAATTCATCCAAAAGTAAGGTTTTGTCCTGGGAATCATTGTGTTCCAGTTCATAGGCCAGCATATCTGTGCCGTTGATGCACCGGGCCTCCATCATGTCCATAATCAGGTTGTAAAACATAGAAATACAAAGACCCACCACGGTGATAATGCTGATGATCAGCAGGAAGATTACCAGACCGTTTACCTTGCGTCCCAGATGGCTTGTTCTTTTGCTGTTTTGATTCATCTTTCTTCACTCCAATTTATAAAGTATTACTTTCGGTATGGCAAGGAGCCATTTTTATTTTAAATAGATATGCGGCAAAATGCAAGAGTAACCTGCAAAAAAATCCGTTAATCTCATGTGTTATATAAAAACAGAAAAAAGAGTGACCCAATTTTCGTGAATATATACAAAAAAAGAAAAGAAAAATGTTAAAAAGTAACAGAAATATAAAAAACACTTGAAGTATCAAAAATGCGTGCTATAATGTAATTAGAAATTGGGCGACCCAATAATATAAAAATACAGATTAATTGTGTGAAATACGGGTGATTTTAGAAGAATAACCAATAAAAATAATAAATTGGATAATCCAATCAAGAAAGGTGGGAAGAAAATTGTTACTATTAGAATTTCTGCTTGCGATGCTGCCGATTCTCTGGCTGATCGCAGCGCTCAGCGGCCTGAAGATGGCTGGGCACAAAGCTTGTGTCATTGCATTTGTCCTTACAGCGGCATTGGCAGCAGGGTATTGGGGATTAAATGCAATGTGCATTGCGACGGCAGCCCTTGAGGGAGTTTTAAATGCTTTGTGGCCCATCTGCCTTGTGATTGTAGCGGCATTGTTTACCTATAATCTGACCTTAAAGACTGGCGCTATGGAATCCGTGAAGAAAATGCTGGCGGGAGTTTCCAGAGACAAACGTGTGCTGGCTTTGATTATCGGATGGGGATTCGGGAATTTCATGGAAGGCATGGCAGGATTCGGAACGGCCGTGGCAATTCCGGCCTCCATGCTGGCGGCAATCGGTCTTGACCCCATGAGTGCAGTGTTAGGCTGCCTGGTGGTAAATTCCACGCCTACTGCTTTCGGATCTGTAGGCGTACCTACCGTAACTCTTGCATCTGTGACTGGAACGGAGCTGGTTCCGTTGGCGGGGAGTATTGTGAATATCCAATGTATTCTGACGTTTCTTTCTCCTTTTTTGATGGTCTGCATCTGCGGGAAAGGAGTTAAGGCGTTAAAGGGCATGATAGGCACTACTCTAGTGGCGGCGGCTTCCTTTACCATTCCCTGGTTTTTTACGGCGCATTTTATTGGACCGGAGCTGCCGGATATTATCGGTTCTATCTGTTCCCTGGGATGTATGATTGCAGCGGCAAAGATTTTTAATAAGGAACCAGATCCAGAATATGCCATTGAGCTTTCCGGGGAAACAGAGGGGCAAACATCCATAGGAGCGGCAGAAGGCTTGAAAGCCTGGAGTTCTTTTCTTCTGATTTTCCTGTTCCTGATGGCTACATCTGCCTTATGTCCGCCTATACATAACGTCATTGCAGGCATTAAGAGCGCCGTTACCGTATATGCCGGGGAAGGAGGCAACGCTCTTAGCTTCAGTTGGATCAATACTCCGGGAGTTATGATATTCCTTGCGGCAATAATCGGAGGATGGATTCAGGGGGCGACTTTCCAGAACATGGGCCAGGTATTCTTAGAAACATTGAAAAAATACTGGAAAACCATACTTACCATCTGTTCTGTGATGGCAACTGCAAAAATTATGAGCTACAGCGGAATGATTTCCGATATTGCTAAATTCTTAGTGGCTGTTACCGGTTCCTTCTATCCCTTGTTTGCTCCGATGATTGGGGCGCTTGGGGCGTTTGTCACAGGCTCGGGAACTTCTACCTGCGTGCTGTTCGGCGGTCTTCAGAGTGAGACGGCGGCAGCCCTTGACTTAAATCCAACCTGGATGGCGGCGGCAAATGTAATGGGCGCCGGAATCGGCAAGATGATTTGTCCCCAGGGAATTGCCATTGGAGCAGGGGCAATCAACCAGGTAGGCTCAGAAAGTAAGATTTTAAGTAAAGTGTTCAAATATTTTCTGTTATTTGTGTTTTTGTCAGGAATTATTTGCTATGTGGGAGCCCTGTTGGGGTTTTAGGCCAGGGAAATCACAGGAATGCCTGACAGGCAGATTTGTTTTATAGAGTAGAAAATAATATAATCCGGTTCCTGAATACAGCAGGAAAATAAATTTTCAAGGAGGTAACATTATGTACAACCAATTGACGCCAGAAATCGTGGAGCAGCTGAAAACAGTCACAAGTTATGTGTTCCAGGGAGAAGACATTAACCCAGACTATGCCAAGGATGAAATGCCCATTTACGGAACTCATATGCCGGATGTGGCAGTTCAGCCCCGTTCTACTGAAGAAGTTGCGGGGATTATGAAAATCTGCTATGAGAACAATATTCCCGTTACCCCAAGAGGGGCCGGCACCGGCCTGGTGGGAGGGGCAGTGCCGTTGTATGGCGGCGTGCTCATTGACATCTCCAAAATGAATAAGATTAAATCCTATGACATGGAAAATTTTGTAGTGGAAATCGAAGCCGGCGTATTGTTAAATGATTTGGCAGAAGACTGCCAGGGCAAAGGGATGCTGTATCCGCCGGACCCAGGTGAGAAATTTGCCTGTGTAGGTGGAAATGTGGCAACCAATGCAGGAGGCATGCGCGCGGTAAAATACGGAGCGACCCGCGACTATGTAAGGGCAATGACTGTTGTGCTGCCTACCGGGGAAATTACCCGCTTAGGAGCCACCGTATCCAAGACATCTTCCGGATATTCCCTGCTGAACCTGATGATTGGCTCCGAGGGCACCCTTGGGATTATTACAGAGCTGACTTTAAAGATTATACCTGCGCCCAAGGCAGCGGCTTCTTTGATTATTCCTTTTGAAGACCTGCATTCCGCACTTGCCACGGTTCCCAAGTTTAAAATGGCCCATATGGACCCCCAGGCCATTGAGTTTATGGAACGTGAGATTGTGCTGGCGTCGGAGCGTTACATTGGCAAATCTGTATTTCCCCAGGAATTAGAGGGCACTCAAATCGGCGCATATCTTCTGGTAACCCTGGACGGAAATTCAGAGGATGAAGTAGACGCATTGGTGGAGCAGGCGGCAGAGCTGGTATTGGAAGAAGGAGCCATTGACGTATTGGTGGCAGACACTCCTGCCAAGATGAAAGACGCATGGGCTGCCCGTTCTTCTTTCCTGGAAGCGATTATGGAAGAGACAAAGCTGCTGGATGAATGCGATGTAGTAGTTCCGGTGAATAAGATTGCAGATTATCTGGAATTTGTCAACAAGACGGGAGAAGATTGCGGACTTACCATTAAATCCTTCGGCCATGCCGGAGACGGAAACCTCCATATTTACCAGTGTTCCAATGATTTGGAGGAGGAAGAGTTCAAGAAACGGGTAGATAAATTCTTTGACATCATTTATAAAGAAGCCACAGACTGCGGCGGGCTTGTTTCCGGTGAGCACGGCATTGGTTCTGGCAAAGTGAAATATCTGGTGGATTCCGTTGGAGAAACCAATATGGCTGTCATGGAAGGCATCAAACGGGTATTTGATCCCAAGATGATTTTAAATCCGGGAAAAGTTTGTTATCGTTTATAAAATTATATGAGGAGGAAGCATTATGAATATTTGTGTTTGCATGAAACAGGTACCTGATACCAATGAAATCAAGGTAGATCCTGAAACTCACACCCTAATCCGCAAAGGCGTTCCCAGCATTGTGAATCCTTTTGATACCTATGCCCAGGAAGTGGGAGTAAGACTGAAAGAGCAGATGGGCGGCAAGCTGATTGTGATTTCCATGGGGCCTGAGCAGGCCAAGGAAGCTATTAAATCCTGTCTTGCAGTAGGCGCAGACGGAGGATATCTGATTTCCAGCAGGAGCTTTGGCGGTTCCGATACTCTTGCCACCAGCTATATCCTTTCCGAGGCTATCAAAGCCATAGAGGAAAAAGAAGGATTGAAATTTGACTTAATTCTTTGTGGAAAGCAGGCCACAGATGGAGATACTGCCCAGGTAGGGCCGGAAATTGCAGAGCATCTTGATTTGCCTCAGATTACCTATGCGCTGGATATTGTGGAAAAAGATGGAGAAATTCAGGTAAAACGGGAGCATGATTCTGGCTATGATATGATTTCCACCAAGCTTCCCGCAGTGGTAACCGTTGTGAAACTGCCTTATGAGCCCCGTTATCCCACCATTAAGAGCAAAATGGCTGCCAAGAAAAAAGAAGTTCCTGTATTGACCGAAGAGGATATTCCGTCCATCAAATTGGAACTGTGCGGATTAAAAGGATCTCCCACAAGGGTGAAAAAAACCTATACGCCCGTCAGGGAAAAAACCGGCGTAAAGCTGGCAGGCATGGAACCGAAAGACGCAGCAAACGAAGTAGTGAAATTGCTGGAAGAAGCAAAACTTTTATAAGGAGGGGCTTAGCATGGGCAATCTGAATGATTATAAAAATATATGGGTGTTTATAGAGACAGAATGCGGAAAGGCAAAAAATGTCGGATATGAACTTTTACATGTGGCAAGGCCGCTGGCAGACCAGAAAGGATGTCCTCTGGTAGCAGTGGTAATTGGCAAGGATATTGAAGGCGCGGCAAAGGACGCCATCTGTTATGGCGCAGATTCTGCCATTATCGTAGACGGGCCGGAATATGAATATTACACCACAGACGCATTTACCAAAGCAATGGTAACTTTGGTGGAAAAATATAAACCGGAAACATTGATGATTGGAGCTACCAACAATGGCCGGGACATGGGACCCAGGGTGTCCTGCCGCCTGAAAACAGGACTGACGGCAGACTGCACCGGCATTGACATTGATGAAGAAACTGGAAATATTGCATGGACTCGTCCCACCTTCGGCGGCAATTTAATGGCAACTATTATGTGTCCCGAGCACCGTCCCCAGATGGGAACCGTAAGGCCTGGAGTATTCAAAAAAGGCGCTTATGAAGAAGGCCGCAGTGGAGAAATTGTAAAAGAAGAGATCCATGTGGCTCCCGAAGAAATCCGCACCACTTTGGCAGAGCGCGTCAATGAAGTTGCAGAGGCGGTAAATCTGGAAGAAGCAGAAGTGATCGTATCCGGCGGCAGGGGCGTTGGAAGCGCAGAAAACTTTAAGCTTTTGGAAGATTTGGCTGCAGAGCTGGGAGCAACGGTTGGCTGCAGCAGGGCTGTGGTAGACGCAGGCTGGATGCCTCATGCACATCAGGTAGGGCAGTCCGGCAAAACAGTGGCGCCCAAGCTTTACTTTGCCATCGGCATTTCCGGAGCAATTCAGCATCTGGCGGGCATTTCCGGATCAGATACGGTAATTGCAGTAAATAAGGACGAGGATGCGCCGATTTTTGACGTGGCGGATTACGGAATTGTAGGAAATTTAAATGAAGTGGTACCGGCGTTGACGGCAGCGTTTAAAGCACGGAAAGCGTAGAAGATGGAGGAATAGGTTATGGATTTTAAAAGAGATGAATTACATCAGGACATTCTGGACATGGTACATGATTTTGCGGTAAATGAAGTAAAGCCGTTGGCAGCAGAAATTGACAAGACAGAAGAATTCCCCATGGAAAATGTAAAGAAAATGGCGGAAATGGGCTTGCTGGGAATTCCGTTCCCGGAAGAGTACGGCGGAGCCGGCATGGATACTCTGGCCTATATCCAGACCGTAGAGGAATTGAGTAAATACTGCGGAACCACAGGGGTTATCGTGTCTGCACACACTTCCCTTTGCTGCACCCCCATTTACCAGTTCGGCACCGAAGAGCAGAAGCAGAAATATCTGCCTAAATTATGCTCCGGGGAATGGATCGGCGCATTTGCATTAACTGAGGCCAACGCTGGAACAGACGCTTCCGGCCAGAAAACTGTTGCGGTAGACAAAGGAGATCATTGGGTATTGAACGGCTCCAAGATTTTCATTACCAATGCAGGGGTGGCAGATGTGTTTTTTGTGCTGGCTATGACAGATAAATCCCAGGGCACCAAAGGAATTTCCGCATTTATCGTAGAAAAAGGCTTCCCGGGATTCTCCATCGGCAAGCTGGAAGATAAAATGGGTATCCGGGCGTCATCCACCTGTGAATTGGTTTTTGAGGACTGCATCGTTCCCAAGGAAAATCTGGTTGGGGAATTGGGCAAAGGATTTAAATATGCCATGATGACCCTGGACGGGGGCCGTGTGGGCATTGCGGCTCAGGCTCTGGGCATTGCAGAAGGCGCTATTGAAGAAACAGTTAAATATGTCCAGGAAAGAACCCAGTTTGGCCGCCGTATTTCTCAGTTCCAGAATACCCAGTTCGAGCTGGCTCAGATGCAGGCAAATACAGAAGCTGCCAAACTGCTGGTGTATCAGGCTGCCTGTGCCAAGGATGATCATGAGCCATTCTCCCATAAAGCGGCAATGGCAAAATTAGTAGCTTCCAGAAATGCCTCTGACGTAACCCGCCGCTGCCTGCAGCTCTATGGCGGATATGGCTATACCAAGGATTATCCCATTGAGCGTATGATGCGTGACGCCAAGATTACAGAAATTTATGAAGGAACATCCGAAGTGCAGATGATGGTAATTGCAGGCTGGATGGGCGTAAAATAGCATTTCCCATAGAACAGTCTTACGAAGCCTTCTGTAAGGCTTGCGAAACAGAAGGCTTTCGTAAGAGAAGAGGTGAATTTTATGGATATAAAACTTCCATTTTCCAGAGAGGGCATGATGCTGCATCTGGATGATAATTTAGAT
Source organism: Petralouisia muris (assembly GCF_004793545.1). Lineage (GTDB taxonomy): Bacteria > Bacillota > Clostridia > Lachnospirales > Lachnospiraceae > Petralouisia > Petralouisia muris. Next base: position 30,810 of record NZ_SRYA01000049.1, read on the forward strand.
TATGAGATTCTGGAATCTTCCATTGAATCTATGCCGAAAACAGGGAAAACAGAAGATGAGATGGTGCTTGAAGCCATGGAACATCCCATCGGTTCTCCCAGACTTTCAGAACTTTCCAGGGGAAAACAGAAAGTAGTCATCATCTGTTCTGACCACACCAGGCCGGTGCCAAGCAAACATATCATTCCTTTTATGCTGAAGGAAATCCGGGAAGGAAATCCCCAGGCAGACATAACCTTATTGATTGCAACAGGATTCCACCGGGCTACCACCAGGGAAGAGTTGGTTGGCAAATTCGGGGAAGAAATTGTGGATCAGGAAAAGATTGTGATCCATGACAGCCAGAACATGGATGATATGGTTAATCTGGGAGTCCTTCCCTCTGGCGCGCCGCTGCTGATTAATAAAATAGCGGTCCAGGCAGATCTTCTGGTGAGCGAAGGATTTATTGAGACACACTTTTTCGCAGGATTTTCCGGAGGACGCAAAAGCGTCCTGCCCGGCGTATCCAGTGCGGTTACAGTTTTGGGAAACCACTGTTCCGCATTTATAGATTCTCCATACAGCCGTACCGGCATATTGGAGAATAACCCTATCCATAGAGACATGGTTGCCGCAAGTAAAATGGCAAACCAAAAGTACATTGTCAACGTGATTATTGACGCTGACAAAAACATAGTGCATGCGGTAGCCGGCGACGCACTGGAAGCTCATGCAGCCGGCTGCCGGTTCCTCCAGCAGTATTGCCAGGTAATTCCGAAGAAATCTGCGGATATTGCGATTTCCACCAACGGCGGTTATCCTTTGGATCAGAACATGTATCAATCTGTAAAAGGCATGACGGCAGCGGAAGCGGTGTCCAAAGAAAACGGCGTGATTATTATGGTATCCAACTGCGGGGATGGACATGGGGGCGAAGGTTTTTATCAGGCATTAAAAAACTGTGAAAGTCCGACATCGCTGATGGAGGAAATTTTAAAAGTTCCCCAAGATGAGACGAAACCGGATCAGTGGGAATATCAGATTCAAAGCCGGATTTTAATTCATCATAAGGTAATTTACGTGATGTGTGAACAATACCGTGCCATGGCAGAGGAGATGGGGTTTGAAACAGCCTCCGATGTGAATGAGGCATTGGCCCGGGCACTGAAGGAAAAAGGAAAAGACGCTCATATCGCAGTAATCCCAGACGGGGTATCTGTCATGGTAAAAGGCATATAAGAATACGGCCGCGGCATATCATTACAGATGCGTAATTGTTTGCCGCAAAAAGTCATGATGCAATTCTGGCAGAATTAGCATGGGCGATAGTTTGCCGAAAGGTGAATTGTCTGTACATATACATACAACAATATTTTCAGGAAAAGCAGGCTGATCGGTGATCCGGTTTGCCTGCTTTTTCTTTTCCTTGCAAATTATCCGGTCTTATACTAAAATAAACGTTGTGACGTGAGCGTGCAGAAAAGAGGATTTAGAATGGATCACTCCAGGTTAGATGGAAAGAAAACATATGAATATGTATTTGACTATTGTTCAGAAAAGATATTATCCGGGGAATTAAGGCTGAATGACAAAATCCCTACCGAACGGGAGCTTGCGGAGGAGATGGGAGTCAGCCGGAATTCTGTCCGGGAAGTTATGCATATGCTGGAAATTACGGGATTGATTGAGTGCCAGCAGGGAAGCGGCAATTACGTCAGATGCGATCCTATGGAATATATGATGAAATCAGTCAATATGGTGATGAAGCTGATGCAGATTGATTATGTTGAAATTTTTCACATTCGGATTGGTTATGAATATGCCGCAATCCGGCTGGCGATTGAGGTGGCGGAGCAGGAAGAATTAGAAGAGATGAAGGAGATCCTGCTTAAAATGGATCAGCCCATGAGTTCTAAGGAAAGTGCAAAGCTGGATGTGGAATTTCACCACAAGCTGGTAAGCGCGTCCCATAACCGCATGTTGATTTTGTATAATTCCATGCTGGACAATTTAATGGATCAGTTTATAGAGAATTTCCGTACCAAAATTCTGATGAATAAGATGCGTGCGGAAATGCTGAGGCGCTCCCACTGGGCAATCTATCACGCCCTGATAAACAAGGATTTGGAAATGGCAATCCGGGCGTTTGATAAGCATTTCCGCGTGGTGGGAGATCAGCTGGACAAGTTAATGAAGAACAGGAAGGAGCAGTCAGAAAATGAAGATTGAACAGTATTGTGTGGGGCAGGTGGCGACAAATTGCTATTTTGCCGTCAATGGGGAGACAAAGGAAATGGTAATCGTAGATCCAGGCGATTCAGCGCAGATGCTGGCAGAGAAGATCCGGCAGCAGGGATTAAAGCCTAAGGCAGTGCTTTTGACCCACGGACATTTCGATCACGCTATGGCGGCAGGAAAGCTGGCGGAGATGTTTGGAATTAAAATTTACGCCCATGAAGCAGAGAAAGAAACTTTGGAGAATCCTCACAAAAATGTGTCCACCATGATTGGAAAAAGTGAAGCTTACCATGCGGATGTATTTGCAAAAGACGGGGAAGTCTTAAATCTGGCAGGAATGGAGCTGAAGGTATTGCATACGCCTGGACATACCGAAGGGGGATGCTGCTATTATCTGGAGAAAGAAAAGGTTCTGTTCAGTGGAGACACTTTGTTTTGCCAGTCGGTGGGAAGGACGGATTTCCCAGGAGGAAGCATGTCGGGAATTGTGCGGTCTATCAGGGAAAAGCTTCTGGCGCTGCCGGATGATGTGAGCGTGTATCCGGGGCATATGGATATCACCACCATTGGCAGGGAACGCGCCAGTAATCCTTTTTTATAGAAAATATTTTTAGATAAAAGGGGCTTTAGGAATAAAACGTTCTTATAGCGAATATTGATCCAGAAGATAGGGCGGGGAAAACAAGAGATGATAACGGTTTTGTTAAATGAAGCGAATTTTGAATATGATATTCATTCTTTGGTGAAGGCTTTTTATCCGAGAGAAGAAGTAAAAGTCTTTGCAGATCGGGAAAAAATTCTCAAGCTGGAGCAGGAATGTGCGCCGTTGTTTCGGCTGGAAGTGCGTTACCAGAAGCAGGAGCCTGGAAGCATTGATCTGCTTGTGTGCCTTCCGGCAAAAGCGGAGGCAGATTCTGCCCGGAATTCTTCGGTGGGAGATGGATTTTTCCCGGAAATGAAGCAAGTGACAGGAACGGATTTTTCAGATCGGAAAGAAACGAAGAACCGACTGAAGCAGACGCTGTATCGGATGCTGTCTGAATACTCTGGACAGATTCTTCCCTGGGGAACTCTGACAGGCATCCGCCCCACGAAGATTCCCATGTCCATGCTGGAGCAGGGAAAAGAAGAGGCGGAAATCAAAAACTATATGGCAGACGCTTATTTTGCGTCGGAACAGAAAATAAGCCTGAGCATAGAAATTGCAAAACGGGAACTGGAGCTTCTAAGCCGGATTGACTGTCAGGGAGGCTGCAGTCTTTATGTAGGCATTCCTTTTTGCCCCAGTATTTGTTCTTATTGTTCCTTTTCTTCTTTTCCAATTGGAATCTGGAAAGAACAGGCGGACGCTTATCTGGATGCGTTGGAGCAGGAAATTGATTTTGCAGCCTCCGCCTGCAGCGGGAACAGGCTAAACACGGTTTATATCGGCGGCGGCACCCCTACCACCTTATCTCCCCGGCAGATGGATCGCTTGCTGACAAAAATTAAAAGTGCATTTCATCTTTCGGATATCTTGGAATATACCGTGGAAGCGGGAAGGCCGGACAGTATTACCAGAGAGAAGCTGAAAGTGCTGCGCGATCATGGAATTTCAAGAATATCCATTAATCCCCAGACCATGAATCAGAAGACGCTGGATCTGATTGGCCGTAAGCATACGCCAGAACAAACGGTGGAAAGCTTTTGGCTGGCGAGAGAATTGGGCTTTGATAATATCAATATGGATCTAATTGTGGGGCTGCCAGGAGAAACCGTTGAGGATGTCAGAACTACCATGGAGCAGATTCAGGAAATGTTGCCGGATAATTTGACCGTTCACTCTCTTGCGTTGAAGCGGGCGGCAAGGCTTAAGATGTTTCCAGAGGATTATCAGGGCATGCAGATGACAAACAGTTGGGAAATCATTGATTTAACAGCCAGGTACGCGAAAAAGATGGAGATGGAGCCCTATTATCTTTACCGACAGAAAAATATGGCGGGGAATTTTGAAAATGTGGGATATGCCAGGCCTGGGAAGGCTGGACTTTATAATATTTTGATGATGGAGGAAAAGCAGACCATAGTCGCCTGCGGAGCCGGGAGCATATCAAAGCGGGTGTACCCGGACGGACGTATTGAGCGAAGCGAGAATGTGAAAGATGTTTCCCAATATATCGAGAGAATCGGGGAAATGATTGAGCGCAAAAAGAATCTTTTATGTGATTGCTGATTGGATTTCTAAAAGGAAAATCATTGAGTAGTTGGCATGATTGGGTAGTAAAAAAATCCCAAAGTGCAACGTCAGTGCAACAAATTTCTGTTGAATAATATGTAATAATACTTCATATTACATTTTTCACTCGATGTGCAACAAATAATTTAGTGGTGTCAGTAACACCACCCAAAGGACATTTCAAATAACAGTGAAATGTCCTTTTTTGGCTTTATAGGAAATTGCGATTTTTGAGGAGAGAAAAAGAACAAGAGTTTACCGAAC
>NZ_SRYA01000004.1 GCF_004793545.1 Petralouisia muris
ATGAATGGGTGTAAAGACATCCGGTATTGTTCTTTTCCTTAAGTTAATGACATTGAGTAAAATCAAGCATTTTAAGTTTAATCAGCAGGCACTATTTAAATATGCTGCTTTCAGAGTAATTACGGTAGAACCTGCCGCAGCTTCGTAGCATTCTTTATCCAACAGGCTGTTGTCTACCTTTACTCCGGCAAATTTGGAAAAGTCTCCGCTTCCGATTATAATGAGGGAATGCCTGCTCTCCTTCGTCCAACTGCTGTCTGCCCCAGATAAAATGTAATAAGCCTCTGTATCCGGATTATCTGACGCGTCCGGAATGTTCGGGTCATCCCGCCTATTCTGGTTATCTGGTGTGTCCGGGTTATCCGGCCTATCCTGGTTATCTGGTGTGTCCGGGTTATCCGGGTTGTCTGGGTTATCCGGTATATCCGTGGCATCCGGATTATCCACATAGACTGCGGTAATGCTAACCGCCTCCGCTGGCATAGTAAAGGTAGTTGTAGCGGCATTGCTGTCCCCAAGGATGACTGCACCTTTCTCTACCTTCCAGCCCTTAAACTGCTTTCCTTCTTCCGGGGCATCGGCTGTTATGGTTACGGTCTGCCCCTGCTCATATTCGCCGCTCCCGGTTCCGTTTTGTACGGTTACAGCATACTTCAGCGCCGGAAGGTTAATCGTGTAAGTAAAGGCTGCCACCTCACTGTCCTGCATCCCGTCTTTTACCGCTATTGCCTGAATCGTTGCCGTTACGCTCTCTCCAGGCACTCCTGTGACAGGGATCGCCCCGGTGTATCGGATGCCAGTTGCCTGGTCTGGCGCGGCGCCGTCCGTCGTATAGTAAATCTCTGCATCTTGGGTGGATGAACGCAGAGCCACGCTTTGATTTTCTGCATAGGTTCCCTCTGCCGGGTACGCAGCCGGATTTCCTACAAAACCTGCCGCAAGGACAGTGACCTTTATAGATGCACCCAGACTGATTCCCTCTGGATTGTCTATCTGCTCTGGCAGGGTTATGGTTCCATGAACCGTAAAGGTCTGCTCCCTACTCAGGATTGACGGATCGTACTGCTCCTGTGTGATTTCATCCATCGCCCATACTGCAGCCGCTGTTGTCACAGCAGCATCCTCTGTCTCAATAGTGACTGTATCTGGCAGTCCGAAAGCTGCCGCTGTCTTTTCCGTGCCATTGGCAACTCCAGTTATGGGGGCTGGTTCAGAAATGCTTAAGAGCTTTGCTTTCGCTGTCTCAAATATAACAGTCCCGCTTAAGCTTCCGTCATTGGGATTCAGCGTAATATCCTCCACTATCCTGCTGCCGTCATTTAATTGAATTAATGTAGTTGTATTCAGAACATATCCGTCCGCCGGGACAATGGTAAGCCTCAAGGTATACGTCCTGTTATACCTGCACAGCCGCTTATGGACTGGGTGTCCGCATCCATCCATACTGCTGACACACTTTCCACACCTTCTGTGCTGCATTCTGCTGTAGTATCAAATACCTGTCCAGCTGCCGGAGCATCCAGTATCACCTGCACGCTGGTAATTTTTTTCGTCTCTTGGATGTCAATTGCAACAGGTTCTGAAGCATAATCCGTTTCCTTCTGGCCATTTACATCCTCTGCCACAAGATAAATAAAATAATCGGTTCCGCACACCTTTCCCGACAATTCAGCAGGAAGGACAAAGGTTCCCGTGCCGCTTGCGGAAAAGCTGTCCACATTTAACTCCTCATAGGCAAGCACATTTGCGCCATTGGTATTGCCTGCTGAATATTCCTGATCCAATATCAATACGGATACCTGTGTGGCGCTGCCTGCTCTGGCGCCGTTAATTATGTAGGGAATCGTTATGGTATCGCCGCTTCTGCCAATATCACCCTCCACTGCAATGTTCATACTGCTGTCCAGAAGCGTCAGCTTATACTCCGCACCTGTCTGTCCCGCTGTACCTGAAATCACAGATGAAAAAAGTATAGATGACAGATTGAGGTTAAAAGCGGGGCTCACGCCAACGGTGAAGGTGGGGTTAGGCTCGGAGGTGTAGACAGTCTCAACCGAGATGTGCCCAGACGAGTTAACGTAGCCAACAGCATACGCTATCTCGTCATCAGCCGACCGCAGCCACCACTGTTTATTGCCTCCTGTTTTGTTCCGAGTTTCACTTTTTGTACGATCATCACCATCATTGTCGTAGTCTTTATATCCATAAGATGTATTAGTTGCTTCCATTGCATCAAGCAGAAAGATTTTCTCTCCTCGAAGGGGTTCAAAAATCAAATGCGGTACACTGTTACCGTCTGTATTTGCCGGCGTTGGCTTTATGCTTCTTGCCATGGCATTCTGTTCGATGATAGAAAAATGGTTATAAACAAAAGTACTGTTTAAATAAGTCTTTATTTTACTTTGCGCCCACACATTGGTAGTTTCCCCATACCAATTGTTTGGATCATTTCCATACCAAAGTATACTGTCACAGTCAAGGAGCACGGTTGTCCCCGCTTTGAATCATTCTATTCTTTTTCATGATAACCTCCCCTCCTTTTGGGTGCCTTTATCAGCACAGAAAAGCCCATAGCCTTTTCCGTATCCGTAAGATAAAAACGAAAGCTTGCCATTACCATTCCTGAATATTAATCCCCATTCCCCTGCAAACTGCCGCAACTATCGGAATAGCTGCCACTGACAGCAGCGTAGTCAAAGCCACACCCTTGGACGCCAGATTTGCAAACATATCAAACGCCTGTGAAAACAGCCCCGACAATGAAATATTCCCAAAATACAGAACCTATAATCCCGTAAGTACAAATCAATACATTATAAATCAGCATTTGTTCCTCCTGTTACTTAAATTCCATTTACTTCACAAACTTCTCTATCACGCAGGTATGCTTCCTGGTTTCCTTTTCATAATTCACGCCCACCAGCAGCAGATTTCCCTGATATTCAGACAAACTCCTGCAATACTGTTTTTCCTTTATCTGGGCAATGGCCCCTTCTGCTGTCTTATCCCACTTCAACTCCACCACAACAGCAGGCTTATCTGGAAATTTCCTGCGGGGAAGGAATACCATATCCGCAAATCCCTTTCCTGTGGGATACTCCCGATGTACATGGTAGAAATTCCGTGCCGCATAAAGAGCCAGCGAAATCGTATAACTCAAGGCGTTTTCATCGTTATATTGCAAATGGGAAGTCTCAACATGAGCCTGTTCTATCCCTTCTGCCACCTGGGACGGCATGTTCTTCCAGATGGCCTGTAACGTTTCAGCAGAATTTTTCAAGGACTTGGACACTTCTCCCCACCCAGAAACAGAAACCGCTGTCACATACTCGCCCTGTATTTCATGATTGGGGATAAACACACACTTACTGTCAAAATCATATCCCAGATACCCCAGATGAATCAGCAGTGTCAGCACATCATCTTTCGTGTGAAACGTAGTCATATCATTACTGAAACTTCCCGTATTCACGGGAATGGATTCTCCTGCCATCATACTTAATACGTCATCTTTCAGCCCTTCAAAATTCATATCAATATACATCCGCAATGCTTCAAATGTTTCTGTTTGGTTCCAGTAACTGTCACAGACCCCTGATGTAACTGCCTCCACCACCGATTTAGGGCTGTAAACAGACTCTGCCTGTCCAAAGTGATATCCATCATACCATTCCTTTAATTCAGCCAGGTTCATATGGTATTTTTCGCATAAATTTTCCACTTCCGTCTCCGTAAATCCTACAAACTGTGCCAACTGCCTAGGATTCATCATGGAAAATTCCGAAAACATATTCAGCGCAGAGTGGGTTCCATATTTTTTGATCGGCAAAATTCCTGTTATATAGGCAAGGGCAAGATATTCTTTGTCTTTCATAAAATCCCTTAGGAAATCCAGATACTTTTCCTGGGCTTTTCGGTTTTCTTTATATTCCCGGAACATATAATCCCACTCGTCAATAATCAAAACAAAAAAACATTTTGTTTTCTGATGGATATCCTGCATCGTCCGCACCAAATCCGTATCATCAAAATACCGGAAGTCTGGATATTTCTCCAACAAATCCCATAACAGGGATTTTCTTAGCATGGCAAGCATTCCCTCTATGGATTCCGTCCTGCTTAAAAATTCCTGCATATTAATGAAAATCGTATCATATTGGTTCAGATGTTCCAAGAAACTTTCATCCTCTGCAATTTCCAACTTCACAAAAAGTTCTTTCGAGCCGCATCCTCTGCTGTAGTAAGCTGTCAGCATATCCGTTGCCATGGACTTCCCAAAACGGCGGGGCCTGCTGAAACAGACAAATTTTTGATTTGTACGCATCACTGAATTCGTATATTTTATCAGCCCTGTTTTATCCACATAAATTTTAGAACTCACTGCCTGAAAAAACTTTTCTTTTCCCGGATTCAAATATATTCCCATATACTTCTCCTTCCTAACCTGGATCAACCAGAAAAATCATTCCGAAAATGAAATGCAATCCCATATTTCAGAATCTTTTCCACGCCCGTTTCAAGCAGGATTTCTTCATACTGCTTTTGTCCTATCTGTCTCAATGCCTCCTTACAGCCTGCTTCCAGGTTTCCGTCTCTGGCATATTTTACCTCAATCACAATTCCTATCCCCGCATCTTCAATCTCTATCAGGATACCGCTGTAACCGTCCCCGGATTCCTGATTCGACGACACGTCCCATCCCTAGCATTTTTCCACCTTCTCCGCATCTCCATTTTGCAACGCATCACAGAAGCAGTCCAAAGTCTCGCCGTCTTTTTGAACCGTTTCTTTAAAAAACTCCATAATCTGCGTGGTAAAGATACTTCGGATTTCCATATTCGAAATTGCCAGGCAAAAACGGCCTCCATCTGTTTTTCCCCTTTGGATCAAATAACCCATAGTAAATATTTCTTTCGTAATGATTTCCCCGGCAAGCAGACTTTCCACCTCCCGCTTCATTTGCCCGCTGCCTGTCATTTGGATAAACCGCCTTACAGCGTCATTGCTGCTGGTATTCAGCCAATAGTTCTGGGGCTGCACATCGGGATCTGCCCGCAGGACATCACAATAGTTTATGACATCCCATGGGCAGTATATCTCTTTATTTCCAAACTGATACCCATCATACCATTCTTTTACGTTTGCATACTTATCAGAAAGCATATAATAATCCAGCAATTCCTTTACTTCCCTGTCTGTAAACCCAAAATACTCATCAACACGCGCGTCTGCTATGGACAAAACTTTCAGGTTATTCAACCCGGTAAAAATACTCTCTTTTGAAATCCGCATACACCCAGTCAGCACTGCAAAATGTAAACTGCCATTTGTCTTCAATACCTGTTCAAACATATTCCGAATCAGGAAAACCATCTGGTCATAATAGCCATTATCAAAAGCTTTCGCCAAAGGAACATCATATTCATCCACCAAAAGAATTACTTTCCTCCCATGATGTTTTTCCAACAGATTTCCCCATGTATTGTTCACATAAAGCAGTTTCCTTTAAAATCTCCAACCCATCAAAAATCTTCTTCTCCCCATCCAGGCTAAAGTAACTTTTCAGCATATCCATATTCAAAGATTTTCCAAACCGCCTGGGACGAGTGAAAAGATTCACCTCACCCCAGTTCTTTAGCAAATCCCGAATCAGTCCTGTCTTATCTGTATAATAAAATCCTTCTTTCCTGATTTTCTCAAAACTTTCAATCCCTACCGGAATCTTCTTTTTTTCCATTTCCACCAAATCCCCACGCTCCTTGCCTACCTCATTTTACCACAAACACCCTGGCAAATCTATTAGAAATTGCCGAACAGGAAAAGAGTATACAAAAAAGCACTTGAAAGGCTATCCCCCAAATGCTTTCTTAAGCTGTTGATTCATATGTCACTCTCACATTTCCTGTGAAGCAAGAAAAGAGATAGCGCTATGCGCTGCCACATTCCCTTCCCCTACTGCCTTTGTATACGGATAGGGCCTGCCTGTACAATCTCCTGCTGCAAAACACCCTGGCAGATTTTGCCATCTGGCGGTCAACCACAATATGTCCATTTTCTACTTTAATCCCTGAAACTAATTTTTTGCATTTCTAAGGCAGAATACACCGTCAACTTCCTCCACAGCCCCGCTGCGAAGCGTGATAGACGTAACACGTGTTTCTCCTTGGATTTTCACAGGAGCATCCTTGGAAATTGTCACGTTTCCCTTGTCCACTTTACTCTCAAATTATATGCCCTTATATTCTCCGCAATTTTCGTATAATCCCGTTCAAACAGTTCATCGCTGATTTGTTCATACAAACGCTTCCCGGGCTTTATTTGGTGTAAAACCGCATTACGGCTATTTTTCTTTTTATTCATTAAATTCACAGATATACCCTGTTTTTCCAGGATAATATTGAGTAATATCAAGCGGTACATCATTAAGCACCCAATTTTCCTGATAGTATATCAGATTTAAATACAATTCCATGTCACCTTCTGACACAAAACTCGGCTCATTTGCCATCCAATGATCAGCCGCCCAAGATTGCCCCTGGGGATTTAAAAGTTCGTCTTCTAAACAATTGTCTGCATCCGCCCAATAATATGACTTGTTATCCGAATCGCGCCTGCCGCCCAAATAAAAATGAATATTCTGCATATTCTGCTCTTCTATCAATTCAGTTATTTTTTGAAACTCCTCTTCAGAATTAATCCGCACAAGCATGCCGCCGCGATTGATGCAATCTAAAAAAGCTTCCTCCCAGGTGACATCCGCCTGAATTAATTGATAGCGGTTATTAGAAGCTGCTTCCTTTTTTTCCTGCTGCTTTATTTCTGTGGTTACCGGATGCAAAGAAATATTCCCGTCAAAATCGGCAGATAATTTTCCTTTTATTTCCACGGTATCTCCAAGATACTCCTCAAGATCAAATCCGTCAAGGGTAAAACTTTCTGTCTCTTCCTTATAGATAATATCTTCCTCTACGTTATATGCGCTAACAGAAGACGCTTTTTGTAGTTTTAGGATAAAATTCCCATTTTCTTTGTTTACTACTCCAGTTACCTGCACATAGGCATTATCAACACCATTAATATCGGCATCTGCATAAGATGCCTCTGATTCCTGAGCTCCTTCCTTTTCTGCATCTTCCTTTCCGGAATCTAATTTAAGTTCATCAGACTTTGCAGCATCAGAAGATTCCTGTTGGACAGTTTCCTGTGCAGCCGACCCTTTTTTTCCAACTGGCAGATTATCCCAAAACAAGAGAAGTAAAACCAAAAGCAGTCCTATGATTACTATTGGAATTACATAAAGCAATGAATTTAATTTGTTTGGATTATGTTCATTCTGTCCCCGCATTACTTGTCCCCGCACATTTCCTCCCAGCTTCCATTGCTCCTGCATTCCTGAATTTTGTATCTGTTTCATTAATTTTGAGCCGCACATTTCACAAAACATATTATCGTCTGTATAACGAATCCCGCATTTTGTGCATATCTTCACTTTTACCACCATTCCTTTCAAAAACATGCCTGAAAATCATTTCCTATGCTCTCAATTCCACGCTGGAAACAATCTTCAGGCATATATTCTGCAAACAACCATGTTACTTGCTATTACCTATTTCTTTCATTCCAATTTTACATCAGCTCTTCCAAAATCTGTTGCCATGATATGCCACCCATCCCTTTTATCGCTGTCCTCATCAAATCGGGAAGGTATAATGTCCATGCCTTTGTAAATACAAATACAGCAAGAACTACGAAAAATAGAATTATAATGCTTACCATCAGCACAAAAAAATCCATTTTTTCAGTGCGGACAAAGGCATACATAGCTGCAAGCATTGCCGTAAATCCCCAGATGTTAATCAGAACAAACAAAGCAATTCCCATTCCCGCTGATAGCTCAAATATGACAATGGACAGTAAAATGGCCGGAACCAGTACTGCACTGCGGATAGCCGCCGCAGAAATCATCTGCGGGAAAGAAACCGGCATCTTTAATGCAAAGTGCCCTGCCATCAGCATTAGCGCAAGCACACATGCCATCCCTATGGAAAATAACACTGTCACAAGGAAGATTCGGAAATACGGCATACTCAAAACTCCTGCTACCACATTTCCCAGCCCGGATGAAATTCCCTCCGCCAGGCCAGATGCAGCTTGAATATAACCAGATAATTTTCCTGCAGCAACCATAGCAAAAAACGCGCTAAATATCCCCTGAAATGCAATCAGCAAAAAAGCTGTTTTCATATCCGCTTCTAAAATCAGGTTCCTCCCTGCCGTTACCGGATTTTTTATCAGGTGCAGCATTCTTCCAAAGAAATTCTGGGCAAATGCAGAAGCCTGCTCTTTGTATTGCTGGCCGTCAAATTGCTGGTTGGGAAATTGCCGATTCTGGGACATCCGCTGGTTTTGGAATTGTTGCCCCTGGAATTGTTGCTGATTTTGGAATTGCTGCCCCTGGAACTGCTGCTGGTTTTGGAATTGCTGCCCCTGGGACTGCTGCTGATTATTATGGTTCAACGGCATTTGCATGTTCTGCTGCACATGCGGATTGCCGGCTTGGGCTTTGGAGGGCTGGTTTCCTCCTGCAGCCGGTTGTTGGCTGCCGACTTGATTCTCTGTATTTTTCATCCCTGTCTGAAGCTGGCAGGAACAGATCCCTCCTTCCGGAATAGGACGGCCGCATTTCGTACAAAATTTACTCATCTTTTTTCTCCTTTAGTAGTATAATGTCTGACACCCCAAATTTGTTTGAACCCAATTCCCAGTTTCTTTTCGGAATCCAAACATCCATTCTTCGCTGCCGTCAGACTGGCTGTTCTTCCAGTCCCCGCTCCAGCTTTCATATTTATATTCCACAATATAGTCCAGGCTGATGTACACAATGCTGTTAGAGGGATCAGATTTTCCTTCTATATTCTGGAAAATAATTCTTGTAGGCAGATATTCCCCTTCATTCAGATCAGCCAGAAGATACTCATAATCTTCCTTCGCCTGTTTTCTCATTTCCTCGTTGGAAAAAAACAAATTTTCTATGGCGCTGAAATTCTTTCCCGCCAAAGCAGCGCTGTAAATCTGCTGCATGTTTTCTCCCGCTTTTTGAATTAACATGTCCCGGACTTCTTCCTTTAACCGCACATTTTCCAACCGGTACTGATAATCTCCGTATCCAATCTGAAAGGATTCCGATACATCTTCCATATCCTCCATGGTGACTTTTATTTCATGATCTCCGTAAAAAATCTTGGGAACAGAATAGCTGTCCATGGATTTATAAACGTCCCCTTCATATCCTTCTTCTCCTTCCTGGAGCAAATACTTCTCCCCCAACTCAATTCCATCCAGGCTGACATGCAGTCCTTTGGGAACATAAATACAAAAATCTCTGCATATAAAATCGGATGCTTCAACCTTCCATCCTTCCGGCGTCTGATTCATCATAATCAGATAAGAATACTTCTCCGTGTCCCCTTTCAGCCGATAATTTATTTCAAATGTCTTCTCAAAAGAAGATCCGCTGCTCCCTTGCCCCAAATATTCTTCCAGGCCCAGATTATCCGCAAGCTCATACAAGCTTTTAAGCACATCCGCCCCCTGTTTATCATACGGGCTTTCTATCTGGTAGTTGGTGACAATACCCAGTGTATTATTTCTTGCAATTGCCCCTGCGAACATTTTGGCATTGATAAATTCCGAACCTTCTGCATCCAGTTCAGAGTACCCCTGTTCCCAATCGCCGTTTGCAATATGTACAAAAAAACTTTCAGCTACCCGCTCCGGGCTCCTGTTGCTTTGAATTGCCATTGTACTTCCGTAAATACTGACTGCCAACAAAACAGTTTCTGCAATCAGAATCAGCAGCCATTTGGGAATGGGCGTTTTTACCATTGGCTGCGGCGGACTGGATACGACGCCATAATTTCCCATATCTGTGCCGCAGTTTTCACAAAACCGTGCATCTTCAAAATTTGCTGTTCCACAATTAGGGCATATTTTCTTATTTGTACTGTTACCTGCTCTTTCCACAAGCTTTTCCTCCCTCATTTCCTGCAAACACTTTCTATTCCTCTTCTATGTATGGAGACAGAAACTCTACATTAGCCCGTTCTGTGTCTGTCATTTTCTTTATGATATCGTTCATATCCGTGCTCCTTGTTGGTATCTCCTGATACCATTCCTTCTGGTCAAAATATGCCTGAATCTCTTCTTTGCCGAATTGATAGCCATATTTGGCATATAATTCATTTACTACCATCCGAATGATACCTTTGCCCTGAGGTAAATCTGCATACGTTCCCTGTTTCAGTTCCTGAACGTCTGCTTCTGTCATAAGCCGTTCCGAACTGTATGGGCACAAATATCCGCCATCTGCATTTTCTGCCTCTTCTCTATCAGAACTGTCCGTATCTTCCGGCTGTGCCTTTGCTGTGTCAGTGACGGATGATTCTCCCGCCGTTACCTGAAAGGCTTTGATGGATTTCACATAGGCTTCTTCCTCATCATCCGCAAATTCTTCCGGCCGATTATTTTTTTCTGCTTTCTTTGCAGCTTCTGCTGTTTTCTGCATTTTCTCCTGAGATAATTTAGGCGGCTTTGCCGTCACTGTAAGAAATACAAATATAGCTGCAGAAATTGCAAGGATAATGCCCAGGGCAATAGTTAGCAATGTGCCTTGGTTTTTGTTTTTCATGCGCTGTTCTCCTTTATTGGTGATATCTTCAATTTTTTCTTTTGAAAATGCTCTCCTTTATTTGGTGATATTTCCAATTTTTTCGTTTTAATAATTTTATATTCCGTGTTTATTATCCAACATAACGGCCGCCTAAATATACTGTAATATTTTGTACAATTCCTCCTTCTTCACTAAAATTCAGATAATAATTTCCTGTAGCATCACCTGTAGCAAATCCATATTCATGGGGCTCAAAACCATAAATTTTCAATTTTCCTTCTAATTCTGATGTTCTCATTCCCGGATGTACACCAAACATGTTCAGATTTTTGACTTCTTGGTTCTGATAAACAATACTGCCCCCATCCTCTGCGTACATGGCAATGACAGGCTGTCCATCATAATTTCCTGTATACTCAAATCCATCTTCTTCGCTTTGCATGTCTATACCGAACTCCGAAGAAAGCACTTCTTTCACCGCATCCTGAGAACCTTCATTTTTCATATACACATAACCAATATCTGACGCATCAAATCCTTTACTTCTTTCCGCTTGTTCCAGACAATATTTTAAATATGCCTTTGTGTAAATAGAATAATTTTCTGATTTTAAATTTTTCCAATCAATTTCTGCTTCTTTTGCATTGCCAAACAACGAATTTTCCCATTTATCAAATTCAGCTCCGTCTACCGTTTCTGTTTTCCCTTCTGCATCGGAAATAAAATAAATATTTCCATCTCCGTCTCTGTCAACAGAATCAGGAAAGGCATTCCCATTCCAATCTTTCTCCGCAAATTCTCTATTCCACGAATCTGCATCTCCTAACTTGACGTATACATCCTGGTTCTTATCATACTGATACACATTGTATGGAAAAATGGCGTCTCCCAAGCCCTGGTTATGTGACCAGTTCGAAACAATTATCCCATTATCATAAAAGGTATTGTTGATAAATTCATCCAATTCTACTTTGATTGTATCACTTTCCAAATCATATTGATAAATGACAAATCTCATTTCTGCCATACTTGCGCTTGAGATTTCCACAAGAAGTTCCTCTATGCCGTCTCCGTCAATGTCATACACCGCAAAATTATTTTCACGATCATACTCTGATAAATAGTTCTGATAGGTTCCGGAATCATCTTCCGGCCACCGGCTGCCCTGTCCAATAGAGGCCAGCATATCTGCATAATGCCTGTTCAGAAGAATAGCGTTTATATTGCTTTTTGATTCATCTGCAAGCATATCATCCAATTTTTGGTTTTCCCATCCCTTATAATTGGCTTGTGCGGAATCTGCTTCGTCCCTGTTAAGAGGGTGTGGAAAGCCATTAATCTTCTCATTCATTCCCCATATGAATGGAAATTTAAAGTTCTCCAGATTATCAGGATTCTTGATTTCTTCCTCCTTCAATTTTGTCTCATCTGCTGAACCAAGTTCTACTTCTGCTGTGCTTTCTCCATCTGTATAATAACAATCCGTGATTTCCCATTTTCCCTGTCTTCCATTTATCATTGATGGCCCAACTGTTATTGCATAATGACAATCTCCAATATTAATACAACGTTCAAAAATTATTCCGCCATAAAGCATTGTATTTCTCCCACAAATTCCACGTCCATATTTATCCTTTTGCACTGCTCCAGCATTCATGCAATCGCTAACTAAAACATATGTATTCCCTTTTTCATTTGTGGAAATTTCAATATCTCCACAAATTCCTCCGGCATATTTTGACGAATCCACTGATGAATAATTTGCACTCTGACTGATGGAAAGCGTTACAGCTTGTTCATCCCAGCCATTGCTGATTAATCCTCTCCCCAAAATTCCTCCCGCTATTTCTGAGTTTTCATCTATACCTGATTGTGCTTCTATACTGCCATAATTAAAACATCTGTTCACAGAATAATCCAGAGCTGACTCCATGCCCGTTACGTTTCTTATCTTGTTTTTATCATACTTTCCATCATAATAACAATAACCAACAATTCCACCTGTATACAGACACCCCGAAATATTTCCATAATTCTCACAATCATGTATCTCTAAAGCTGCATTCAACTGACTTATAATTTCTATCTTTCCAATAATGCCTCCTACTACACTACTTAAATAATCCGAACTTACATCTGCAAGATTATAACAATTATTCACATTTGAGTTTATCCCATCCAATGAAATTTGAGCTATCAATCCGCCCGCTTTTTTTCCACTGCCAGATATATTTCCTGATACATAGCAATTTGATACCGTCCCACCTATCATTTCTAAGGCCAATGCCGCCTCTTGCATTTCCACATCCTCAAAAGCAAGGTTTTTTATTGTTCCACCTTTTATAGAATTCATTAAGCAGTTATTCATATTCCGAATTTTATGGTGATTTCCATCAAAAACACCACTAAATTTTTTAACAGCTGATGTATCCCATTTCACTCCCTGCATATCAATATCTTCCATTAAGATAAAATTTTTCTCCGTATCGTTACCCAGATTTTTCAATTCATCTGCCGTATATATTGGAACATAATTCTCCGGAGGCTCCGCCAATTTTTCACCCTCAGTCATGAAGCCTTGACGCACTGCGAAATCTATTTCCTGTTTTTCACTATCTTCTTTTTTCTGTTCTAAAGCATCAGCGTCCTTATGTGTTTCTGATACAGCTTCCTCTCTATTACTTTCTGAAACAGCAGTTTCACTCTTTGGTATGTTACGGCTCGTATTTTGCAAACTGCAGCCTGATATCATGAATGCACATAGGCTACAACATAAATATTTTTTCCATTTCATAATTTATTCCATTCCTTTTATCCTTTTGCATACCGGCGCAACTCTGTGCGCCGGTATGACATTCCAAAATCAACGGCACATTCTTCATTTATAGATATTTTGTATAAGTACCGCCTCTATATAGATCTCCAGGAATAATATCCTGTCAGCATGGTTCTCTTTCCTGTCTTTACTTTTTTTGTCTGACTCCATGCTCCATAATACCGTTTTCCGCCGTAATCAATATACATCCTGGCTCTGAAATAATAAGTTTTGTTCTTTTTAAGGGCAGCTGTAGTGGCACTTGTCTCAGTTGCTCCGGCATAGTAGGAAGATTTTTTCCCTTTGAAATTCCTGCTTCTGCTCATCTGATATTGAATACCGGACACATTTTTCTGAGCCTTTACCTTTACATATACATTCCTGTCCCTTGTCCTCTTACATTTTGTAATTTTAGTCTTAGCCGGTTTTACCACAATCTGACAGGTTGCTTCTACTTCACTGCCGTCCATGGCCGCTGCTTTAATCGTTGCAGCTCCGATTCCATTGGCAGTTACCTTGCCGTGGGAATCCACTCTTGCAACGGATGTGTTGTCAGAAGTCCATTGGATGTTCTTATTGTTTGCGCTTGCCGGAGAGATGGATTGAAGCAGGCTGTAGGATTTTCCTTTTTCCAATACCAGAGTTGATTTTTTCAGTTGGATGGATTTAACATAGGTGAAGCCTTCCCATTTTAAGGTATAAGTGCCTGTTCTGTTATCACCATAACTAAACTTACTTAATTTTATATAATATGTTCCGGGAGCCAGATATTTCTCCCACGTCCTTGTTTGCTCATATGTACCATAAGAATCCACTTCCATCAAATCCGAGTCCCACACCGAAAAATCATATTTTCCTAATGTTCCTCTGCTAACTGTAGTTCTAATATTTGCTCCTTCCCCTATGGAAAATCTATAAAAGTCTATTCCGTCATCTGCTGAAAAGAAACCTTTTACAAGCGTGCCATTTGCCAGCGGCATTGCTGTTTCAAAATCGTTATTGGGCTCTTTTTCATTATTATGTGCAGGTACAAAGGATGCCTTCACCCTATAGCTTGACGCATATTTATTCCCATAATGATCTCCAAACACTTTCAGGCTATATGCGCCTGCTTCCAGATCGATACTAAATTTACCTGTAGACGGACTTGTAACACTCCCCGACTGAGCCAAATTTGTATATTCCTTTACCAAATCTTTATCCAATAAATAACATCTTCCACCAAGCGTATAAGATTGAAATGTAACTGTTACCCTTCCCGCTGACGGTATTGTAAAAACATAATAATTTACGCCTTTTTCTTCTGTGCTTCCTTCTATCCAACTATCATTGGTAGAAATACTATACTCTGCCGCATGAACATTAATCCCACATAATAACAAAAGTACAATGCAACTGCTTAACGTTGTGACCCATTTTAATAATCTTTGTTTCATAACCTTTGCATTCCTTTCAGTTTTTATATTTTTATTCCTTCATTCTCACTTTGCAAACCTTACTATAATCTCCATTATAATTTTTAGAACCGCTTCTTACATAAGCGCAAACTTTAAAACGGTATGTTTTGCCCTTTCTTAAATTACGAATCACAGCCGTTTGGAAAGTTCCGCTTGCATTTTTCACTTTTTTATACTTTTTCAGATCGGGATTATACATATAAACGATATACCCTCTTACTCCATTTTGTTTCTTCCATTTCAGTTGCACGCTGTTCTTAGTTTTTGACAAGACAGACAATTTTGTAACTTTTCTGGGCACTACTACAATTTTCACTTTTTTACTGCTGTTTTCTACTCTGCAAGTAACCGTACAGTGTCCAGGATTTATTGCTGATACCTTTCCCTGTGCAGAAACCTTTGCAACCTTCGTATTACTGGATTTCCACGTAGCAGACTTATTTATTTGAATCCCGTCCGGATTCATTACAGAATATTCTAAATATTCACTAGCTCCGGGCTTCATAATAAGAGATTGTTCATTCAGCCTTATCGTGCAGCCTTCCCATTCACAGATATAGACACTTAACTCTGATGTCCGAAAGTCATTCCATTGTTCTCCACCCCAATATCCGCCAAAAGCCTCTGTTCCTCCATAATCAGCATTTGGTTCTCCCGGTTTCCAATTTGTATAAACTACCTTCTCCCCTGTCACCCATTTCCATACACTTTCTGTTCCACTGTCATCCCGGTATAAGCCAAAATAGCCATCATCATATCCGCTGTCTTCTAAACATTGATATACTATGTCATCCTCCCCTTCAGAAGTAATTGTAGCAAGATGCCCTCCGCGGCTTTCACATTTTGCTTTCGCATCCTCCCATGAATCTGCATCTTCATACACATAGTAATAATTCCCCTGATAGCTTTTCGCTCCCTCTGGAATATTGCCTGCCGCTACAGCATTTCCAACAGGATACGTCATACAGGTAACTGCCGTTACCAATGCCAATATCGCTGATAATACCTTTTTCCTCATACACCTTTCTCCTCTCCCTATTTCAGCAAAAACTCATTCCCACTTTCTGCAATCACAAGAATTGTCCCCGATCCGCAGGCAACCGGCACATTCTTCGGAAATGCCTGTCCATTTTTATAGTACACGCCGTTGGAAGAATAATCTGTGACAATATAACTCCCTGTTCCTTTATCATAAGTAATTCCGCAATGCTTCCGGCTGATTTCCGGCCCTTTGATTACAATATGGGAACAGGTCTCATCCCTGCCGATTATCACTTCTCCGTCAATAGGAATCACAGTCCCTTCATATGTTCCTTTGCAGCATTCCATACTGCCGCTCTCTGGAACATTGCCAAAATCCGGCGCCCATTCTTCTGCCGGAACGGTATAACCGTCATCTCCGTTAACCGGAACATAACTCTGCGAATCTGACTGGACATTATCCTGAATGCCTGACTGCTGCCCTGCCTGTCCAACATTCTGAGCTGCCGGAGGCTGAGGATTCGCTTCATTGTATTTATGGGCCAGCGCATTCATATTTTTAATCAAAATATTTGTTGCCACAAAATGCCCCATCCCGCACAGCATAGAGCCAAAAATATTCCAAAGCAGCACGGTTGTGCCGTTTTCCTGGAAATTCATCCCATAACGGGGCGCATTTTCCGACAGCCTGTTTCCCAGACTGTATTCCCAGTAAATTGCATAAATTCCGCAGGTTACAATTGTCAGCAGGATAAAGCTGAAAAGCCCCGGCGTTTTCTTCCCGTCTCCTTCGCAAAGGGTATTGGAATCCTGCGCCATGGAATAAATAAAATACAATCCATAAATCCCGCAGGTACAGATTGACAGCAAAATATACATGCCTAAACTACGATCTTCTTTTACCATTTTTTCTCCTCCGTTCATACCATGTTCTTCAACATTTCATTTTTATATTTCTGTGCCTGATTTTCATTATTTCCTTTGCATCAAATAATGCCATAAATGCACAATCATTCCATTTTCAGGCGCAATGGAAACCACGGGATCAGAGCTGTACAGCCGTGCCAGATACACAACTGCAAAACAAGCGGCTGTCATTATCAGAAGCTCTCTTTGCGCTTTCTCCGGAACTTTTTCCCAAAACAGGAACAGCAAAACGCAAACAGGCATCAAAAAAACCAGTGGATGGTAATGATATGCTCTGCCCAATTGCAGACGCAGAATGCAAACTGCAGCCCTTGTCATTCCGCACCCGGCGCAGCTAATGCCAGTGAGCCATTTGATCGGACAGCCAATTCCTGTAACATGCAGCCAAAAGCAGACAGCCCCAAGCCCGGCTAGAATAAGCAATCGCTCCTTTAACTGTTTTACCCCATCTTTTCATTGCCTCCATCCCCTGCCGCATCAGGATATCTTTGCATGGCAAATTCTGCCGCATTCGGAAAACTCCCGTAAGACAAACTTTTCCGTCACCTCCCATCTTTCGCCACGTTCCGAAGCATCAAAGCCGTAATTACATAACATATCGCCACCATTGCCGCCAGTATTGTCCAGTTTGACAGCAGATGTTTTTTAGCAAATTCAAAGATTTCTTGGAATTCATGCTCAATTCCCGGCAATTCTTCCTGCATTTTCATTGTAAGACTGTTTAGGTCTGCAATGCTCCCAAGGCTTTCCACTGACCATTTGCTGATCGTTGCATAAGCAATCTTTTTTCCCGCCCCTTTCAATTCAAAAAGAATGCCGGAAAAAAGAAGCTGGATAATCAATACAAAAGGCGCACAGGCCATTGCTTTATCTCCGCTTTTTACAAATGCGGAGATAATAAATCCCAAAGCCATAGACGATGTGATTGTCAGCCATATTGTTACAAACATCTCTGGAAAGCTGTTTTTCATCAGGATTCCTTTCTCCGGCAAACCAATTACCGCACCAAATACCGCTACGATAATTGCCGCCTGAAGAACGCCCACAACCATCTGGACTACAAATTTCGACAAGGTGTAGGACCATAATTTCATGTTCCCCATGTATTCCCGTTTCAGCACTGCACGTTCCTTGCAAATTTCCTGGATGGAATTAAATAACCCAATCCAAATACCTGCACAACTTAATGCAAACAGAATAGATTTGGTGCTTTCATAGATCTCAAATACACGGTCATCTGCCACAATCCCAAGGAGCAGCGCAATCAAAATGGGCTGTAAAAACAGAAGAGCCAGCCTTGGCAAGTCATTTTTCATAATCTCTGCATAGCGCATGGTTAATATGAAAAACTGGCGGATCCCGGAAAACTTTCTCTTTTTGGGCGCTTCTTTTCCTTCTCCGAAACCGATTGGCTCTAAAGGTACGCATCCGGCATACTGAGCCGCCCATTCCTCGGGCTGGGCAGCCATTTCATTATAGATATCCACCAGATTATCTGTATCAAAAAACATTTTTGCTTCCTGGCATGTCCCACAGAAACAGACTCTTCCTCCCTGCCCCATAAATATCACTTTGTCACATAAATCCAGGCTTTGCGTCGTGTGGGTTACCATAACAATTGTTTTCCCCTGGGATTTTGCCAGTCGGCTTAAAGTTCCCATCAATTTCTTTTCTGTTCCAGGATCTAAGCCGGAAGTTGGTTCGTCCAGAAAAAACAGACTGGGATCCGCTAAAAGCTCCACTGCAATGCTGGCACGTTTTTTCTGTCCGCCGGAAAGTTTACGGATATATGTATTCTGGTGTTCAGACAATTCCACCATTTCCAGTACATCATGGATTCTCTTTTCAATTTCCACTTTTGAAGTATCTTTGGGCATCTTTAATTTTGCCGTATACACCAGCATACGGTTCAGCGTAAGATTTTCATAGATGATATCCTGCTGGGGAACATAGCCGATTAGGCTTTTTAAAACCGAAAAATTCTCGTCCAAATTCAATCCTGAAAAAAGGACTGTCCCCTGCCGTTTCCTGTCAAAACCGCTGATAGCATTCATCAATGTGGATTTTCCGGCGCCGGAGCCGCCCACAATCGCTACAAATTCATTGCTGTCAATATCTACGTTCACATCATGGAGAATCTGTTTCCCTTTCCCCACCACTTTATTCATATTGCGTACCCGAAGGCTTACACCCTGCTGAGAACTCTTATAATAAATTCCAGAATTGGTAAAAATCAGGATGCTGTTCAGGATGCGTATCACATCTTTGTCCCTGAGCCTGCATGTTCCATTCAGTATATTGTCATTTACAAGAACCCCATTGGCGCTCTGACAGTCGGAAACAAAATAGGCGTCCACTTTCAGCTCAATCACTGCATGTTTTCTGGAAATCCCCATATGCTGCAGCACAATATCATTTTCACTTCCGCGGCCAATGGCAATCCTTGAGGCAGGCAGCGCATATTTCTGCCATTTTCCTTCCTGCATGGATTCCGTATACAGAAGCAAAACAGAATTTCCCTGTCTTTCATCTGGAGGCTGTACCCGCAGCATATCTCCGTCTCTTAATAACACATATCCGCTGTTTTTATGTATCAAATGTTTTCCGGCAGCATTTTCCAGATAAGTTCCATTGGTACTGCCGACATCTGCAAAAAGAATTCCCTGGGACGCAATCTTAAATTTACCATGAAGCCTGGATACTGCGGGAGAAGAAATTACAATATCATTGTGCCCAGGATCTCTTCCCCAGAAAATTCGTTCTTTATGCAAATCATCCAAGGATAATTCCAATACTCTGCTTTCACCGTCCATTACGGTAAGTTTCCTGTTGAATTCTCCTGTCCTATCTTCCATCACATTTCATCCCCTGTCTGTCTATTTCAGCAGAAACTCATTTCCGCTTTTTGCGATTACAAGAACTGTACCAAAGCCGCAGACAACTGGAACATTTTTGGGAAACGCATTTCCTTCCTTGTCATAAACACCATTAGAAGAGCAATCTGTCACTGTATAAGATCCTTCCCCGTTATAACGGATCGTACAATGTTTCCTGCTGATATCCTGTCTTTTAATCACCACCTGGCAGCTTGTTTCATCTCTTCCAATAAGCAATTCTCCTTCTATTGGAATGGACGCTCCCTGATATTCTCCTTTGCATCCCACCAGATATCCGCCCTGCATCCCGGCATCCTTCGATTTCCATGCCTGGGCTGCGTCAGGCGTCAAATCGTCTACCGGCATAGTATATTCTTCTCCAGCCTGCCGACTGCCATTCTCCTCCCAGGTTCCCTGCCCGTTGTATGCTTCTGCCAGGATATTCACATCTTTGATAAAATATGCCCGATTCAACATATCCAGAAAACCAAGGAAAAAACCTGCGATGGACACCCCAGCAATAAATCCAGCATGCGCCATCAAATAGAAAGGATCTGTCCGAAGTTTATATACGAAAAACGCAGACACCCATACCGGAACGGATCCCAGCAGGGCAAATACCAGATGTGAAATTCCGGTTCCCTTCACCTGTCTCTGATAATGTCCCTCTGCTTCTTTCAGCCGTTTTCCCTGCTGGTTTGACCAAAAAATATAATAGATATTCAGGGTAACTGCCGACAACAGCATCACCAGGATATAATTCATGCTGTTCCCCAGGCCATATCTTCCACAGATAGAATTCATATCACGACAGACGCCCCAAAACAACACAAGGATATATATGAAATAAGCGACAGCAAAAACCCATGCGAAAATAAGAAACGCCAGAATATCTGTCAACATACTCTGCAGGCTTCCTCCGCCCAAACCCAAGGCAGAAACTGCCAATCCGGAACTATTCGACAACAGCCGCTTTCCAATTACAACTGCCAGTATCATAGGCAGGAAATTCATTAGGATTGTCAATGCCACATAAAGCCCAACGCTTCTGTTTGTCTTTAAATTACCCATCCCTACTCCCCGTCTTTCTTAAAATCATCCCAACTGAAATTCTCGCCGCAGCAGGGGAAAAACATCAGCCGGGTATTCCCGATGGTCAAAATATCATACTGCTTCAGCCGAACCGGATTCAGAACAACCTCATCGTTCAGATAAAACAATTCTCTGGATTCTCCGGCCTGAGCTATAAATTCCCTGCGTTTCGGCTCATAGAGAATAATGGCATGCTTTTCCCTGGAAATACTGTTATCCCCCCGCAGCGCAACATCCATGTGGGACGCTCGTCCAATAAAGTTCCTGCCGCTTTTCACCGTAAAACTACTGCCGAAATCTGTCCCTTCAATACATACCAGCCACCCGGCTACCGGATCTGTATGGTTCTGATACTGGTAAAGACTGACTGTTTTCTCTTCATCCTGTTCCATGCCTCCGGGGACAGTGATTGCCCTGCTCACTGCATCCTGCAAAGAAAGGTTCCCCGAGGGCTGTTCTGCCATCTGAGGCTGTACCGGAAAAGCCCCGGCAGCCTGCGGTTCCTGGGGAGCATACATCGGAACAGTCACAGGCTCTGTCATAGCCGTATTATAACTGCTGTCCGTCTCTGCATAAGGCATGGTTGCCTGCTGCTCTCCGCCGCCCAATGCTGCGCAGTGGGGACACATCTGAAACTTGTCACCATCATAAAAATGTCCATTCTCACATCTTTTTAAATTCATCCTTCTTTCCTCCCATTCGCTTTTTCTCTTCTTTTTTGTCCTGCAGGCTATAGCGCATTAACACTACAGAGGTATTGTCCTGACCGGACTGTTTATTTCCCAAAGCAGCCGATGTCAACACATCTGCCGTCTCCTGCATATTCCCACCAAATTCTTTTATCAGACACAAAATTTCTTCTTCCGCAAGGCTTCTGTACAGTCCGTCGCTGCTTAAAAGAACAATGTCTCCGTTTTCCAGACAAAAAGGCTGACGGTTTAAATCCATCAAAGACACATTTCCCATTCCAAGGTAGCTGATCAAAGCTTCCGCCCGGTATTCCTCTGCTGCATATTCCTCCGGCGTCAGCTCTCCCTGCTCCAATTGACGGTTCAATGTAAGCCTGTAATTATGCTCCCTGCACACAGACAGGATCTCCTCTCCGCGGATAATATAAATTTTGCTGTCTCCCACTGACAGCCAATACAGTTCATTTCCACGAATAATTGCCGCTACGATGGTAGTTCCTGCCCGAAGCCGTTCTCCTTTGTCATTTTTCTGCTGAAATACCCTCTCATCTGCTTTCAGCGCCTCTTTTTCCAAAAATTCCGGGATATCCACAATCTCTTTCCGGCCAAACCATGCATCGATCAGACTCTCTGCCGCCGCTTTACTTGCAATTTCTCCGCCGGAAAGCCCTCCCATGCCATCACAGACCAATGCAATGGCCTCTTTGCCGGATCCATATCCAAAAATTGTATCCTCCTGGCTGTGCCTGGTTCCAATAATGCTGGATGTGCCGATTTCTATTTTCATCTGCAGTTCCGCCCTGTTTTCGGGAAACAACCGAAGCGTTACAATGTCTTTTTCCATTTCAGCCATTCTTCCATCCCACCTCCAAATCACAGATATGATTTCCAAGAGAAAACTGTCCGCCGTTTGGAATAATATAAGGTTTTCCCTTTTCCAACCTTGCACCGCCGATAAATGTTCCGTTAGTAGAACAGTCAATAAGATAAAATTGCTTTTCCAGGCTATCCCAAAACAATTCACAATGCTGCTTGCTGACCTTACTGTCGTTGGTGGGAACAATATCCGCCCACCCGCCGGAACGGCCAATGACCACCTTTTTGTTCTCCGGAAGGTTCCATTCCTGTTTTCCGTTCTCTCCTGACAGTTTCAAATAAGCTGACACAGATTTTCCCATCGGCAAAGAAATGGCACGAACAAACTCCGCCGTAGACCCCGTCCTGTTTCTGCTGTTTAATACCAATGCCCGATCTACTGCTTCTGATGCTTCCAGTCCAACCTGCGGGCATATTTCCAACAACGGACGGTATTCTACTCCACCAAAACGATCCGGCGCATTAGGAACCATAATGCCTGTCACCACATAATAGAAAGTGACTGCCAAAGAATAGACATCCGTATAACTTCCTTGGCTGCTGGTACTGGAATACTGCTCCGGAGGCGCATATCCATGCTTTAAAATCACGGAAAGAGTTTGGCTCCTTTTTCCAATAATGTGTTTGGCATTGCCGAAATCAATTAGCTTAATCCTGTTATCCCCTGTCACCATAATATTGTCCGGGCTGATATCTCTGTGAAAGATTCCTGCCCTTTTGTGTACCTGATCCAGAGCCAACCCTGCACGGCAAACCATAGACATTGCATCCGGCAGCGGAATTTTTCCTCCATAAATCTTCATCAATTGCTTCAAAGTTGCGCCTTCTATATACTCCATAACAAAATAAGCCGTATTATTCAGCAGAAAGTAATCCATAATTTGTACCACTTCCGGCACATCCGTCAATTTCTTGAGAACTTCCGCTTCCTCCATAAATTGCCGTTTTCCGTGCTCAAAATCCTCTATGTTCGACTTGGAAGTCACTGTAATCTGAAACTTATCTTCTCTTCTTGTTACAACGCCTACCGGAACAAATTCCTTCACTGCACAAATGCACTGGTTTAACACATCGAATGCCTTATAGGTAATCCCAAATCCACCATTGCCCAGAATCTGCCCAATCAAATAGCGATTCGCAAGAAAAGTCCATTCCGGCAGGCGCATAGGATTCTGCTTTTCCTCTTTTCTGCTGAATCCACAGCGGGTACATGTCCCTGTACCGATATCCCCTTGAAAACAGTTTGGACATCTATACTCATCTTTCATACCTTACCACCTCACTGTCATTGCAATGTCCCCTGCCTGTATCCTGTCTCCGGATGCAAGAGGACTTGGCGCAGCAACTTGCTTTCCATTCACCAAAGTTCCATTGGTAGTATGAAGATCTTCCAAATAAAACGTGCCGTTCCTGTCAGAAATTGCAAAATGCTGACGGGACATCTTTTCGTCTTCAATAGAAACATCACAGTTTCTGGAACGCCCTACAATAATGCTCCCTGAAACATCCACCGTCAACTGCCGTCCTGCACCAGCGGCTCCCTCCAGGAAAAACTGTATCTGTCTTTTGGGAATTTGTTTCTTCAGCACCTGTACATGATGCTTTCTCTCTACATTAGATTGCAGCACTGCTTTTCCTTCTATAGTGACAATCCCCTTTTGTCTCTTCACCCTGTGCCACACAATGGCTCCGGCAATCAACAGTACCGTCAGAATAACCGTCCCTGCCACAAATGCCTGATACTTTTCCAGATAATCAGAAACACCCAATTTCCTGCCCTTTTTCACCTGGATGGCGCATCTTTTGGTTAATTCATTTTCTTCCATAGAATCGTCTGTCACTCCGCGGAACTTTATTTCGTATTTTCCATTCAGCAAATGTTCTTCAAAAGTAAGAACCGCAGAGGCTTTTTCCTTGTTATAACGCACCATATATCCATCTGTGATCCGGGAGTCCTCATACTTAATCTCATAGGCGTCCGTCTTATTTGCACCTTTTACCGGTTCGCTGAAAGTTATTTTCAGGGAGTGCTTGGAATTCTGTTTTACAGAGGCCACAGGAGCCTCTTCATCCTCCTGATAATAAGACGCAACAAAGTCCGAAGTTTTTGTCTTTCCATCAGAAAATGTAACTGCCAGAGCCTTTTTCTTATAATCCACCATATTGGTTCTTGCCTTTGCAGAAATCACAAAAGCTTCTGCAAAGGTCTGATGCAGCTTCCGCATCACAGCAACTGCGTTTTCTGCGTCAAAAACCTCCATCACCCCGCCGGACTCCCGAACAAATGCACCCATACTGTCTAAATAAATATTCTCTGTTCCCTGGTTATTTTCTTTAGCCGCCATGGCATAAAGAGGGAACATTTTTTCTTTTAACGTTGTAAGAGCCTCTTCTTTGGTGGAAGTATTTTGTGAAAAGTCTTCTCCATCAGTCAAAACTACTGCCACCTTTCGGACATTCGCCTCTTCTTTGGTATCCGCAAGCTTTGCTGTTTTGTCAATGGCTTCAAACAAGCAGGTAGTCTGATCTGTATTCTGCAATGCGTTTACTGTTCCGGAAATATCATCTGCCGCCGTCTGATTCTGAAAAACTACAGTTACTGCATCTCCAAACGTAATCAGGGAAAGCTTATCTTTTGCCCCCATATTCTGCCAAAAATCCAAAATGCTTCCTTTCATCCCTTCAAAATACTCAGGGCTGACCGAAGCTGAAATATCTAAAAGCATATAGTAATTTGTACCTGCTTCTGTCTGCGCAAAAGGAAGGGCCAGACTCACCATAAGTTCTTCTTTCCCATATGTAATGCTTACACCTTCTAAAAGCTCCTGCTGGCCTGGATAACAGAAGATGTTCATCTCAGGCATTTTTGCAACAGCGCCCTCAATCCTGACCTCCCCTATCTGGCTGTCAATATCCGCTGCCAGAATCTGCGGGCTCCACCCCAGACACAGACATGCCGCAAACACCAGTGAAAACATATGGGCTGCCATACATTTTGACCGCTTTAAGACACAAACCCTGAATGAACTTACTTCTTCTTTTCCCATTTTCTCTCTCCCTTGCAGTATGCCACAAACTCAAGCTTTGTTTCCCCTATGGCAACGGCCTGCCCATCTATAAGCTCCTGTGCCTGTTCCACCATTTCCTCCCCTGCATAAACGAGGTTTCCATCCTTGGGAAACAGGTAAAATACATTCTTCTTCTCCTCATATATGACAGAACAGTGCTCCTCTCTGGACACATGGGGATCGGTCAGTACAATATCGTTGCTGCGGCTTCTGCCAATACGGTTAAACCCTGCATACAGCGGAAAATCCCTGCCATATTCCTCGCCCTCAGTACACACCAGCCAACCTGCAATACACTTAGATACCCCCTCTTTTTCAAACAGGCTCACTGTTTTTTCTTCCTCTCTCTGTACAGATGCAGGGACTACAGTTTGCGGGGCATTGTGCTTTAAGTATTCCACTGCATAATTTTCCACCTGCCGGGCCTCCTGCGCCAAAGCCACCGTAAGGGATTCCTGCTGTCCTCCCATGCCTTCCGCCAGGCTTGCACAATGGGGGCAGCTGCCGAATTTCTCATTATCGTAATAATGCCCGTCTGGGCATTGTATAATTGCCATGTCTTTCCTCCTCTAATCTGCAAATACTGCAATTGCAGAATAATTGTCCATTCCTTTGCCCGTTCCGTTTTTCTGTACTGTTTTTTGCATCTGTTCTAACCATTCTGCCGGGGATTTTGCCCTTTTTAATGCAGCCTGCATGGGTTTTTCCTCAATCCATTCCCAAAACCCATCCGAGCAAAGTAAAAATGCCTCCTGGCCGCTGCGCTCCACCGGGGGTGAAAGCTGATATCTGGGATGATCCCACTCAGATCCCATCACCCGCAGCAGACGGTTCCTGTCTGCATGGCCCCGAATATCTTCCTCCCTGATCTCTCCGGCAGCTACCAGCATCTGGGGAACACTATGATCTAAAGTTCTTTGTTTTAGCTTCTTATTTCGGTAGAAATACAACCGGGAATCCCCGATATGTCCCCACTGCAGAATATGTTCATCTGCAAGAAGCACAACCAAAGTCGTTTTCATTTCATAGAGCCTGTTTTGCTTTTCCTGCTCTTCCATCAATAGTTTCTGGCTTTCTTCAAAACATTCTCTTAAGTATTCTTCTGATGCCTCTCCCTTCTTCTCAAAATCATTTAAAATATACTCTGCTACCATACGGGATGCTTCATCTCCTCCGCCATGTCCTCCCAAACCGTCTGCAAGAACAAAGCAAAACGCCTCACCATTCTGCCTTGCTCCTGCATAATCTTCGTTATATTCCCGTTCTCCCGGTTCTGACAAAATCTCATATGTAACCATGATTTCCTCCATTCCCAGTATCAGTCTGCAACTACGTTATTATTATCATCTTCTACAACTCCACCGTCATCTTCCAGGACTTCTCCGCCCGGTTGCGGCGCTTGCGGCTCCTGAGGCTGCTGCGGTTGTGGTTCTTGGGGCTCCTGCTGAGGTTCCTGGGGTTCTGTGGGAGATGAAGGCGTCTTATTGGAATTGCCGGAATCTGATTTCTTCGGTTCTTCTCCAAGGCTGATACTGATAGTAATTGCCGT
Organism: Petralouisia muris; assembly: GCF_004793545.1. Classification (GTDB taxonomy): domain Bacteria; phylum Bacillota; class Clostridia; order Lachnospirales; family Lachnospiraceae; genus Petralouisia; species Petralouisia muris. The sequence goes on from NZ_SRYA01000004.1 coordinate 27,000, forward strand.
ACCTTTCCCCACTTTGGCATCTGAAGTCTGACTCTGGCTAATCACAAGCCCTTTGGACACTTTAGAACTGTACTCCTCCTGGATCTGGACGGAAAGACCTGCTTCTTCTAATTTTTTTACCGCCTCTTCCTTGGACATATATACAACTTCCGGTACCTGCACCTTCTGAGGCCCTTTACTGAGCACAAGAGTCAGCGGCTCATTGGTCCGCACCTCACTTCCCGGCTCTAAGCCCTGGCTGATTATTTTTCCCTTTTCCACTTCTGTACTGAATTCTTTCTTTACCTTTCCGAGAGAATAAGTAAATCCGGTGGATTCCTTCAATTGTGAAAGACAAGCCAACGCCTCATTTTTCGTCATTCCCCTGACATCCGGCACTGTAAGAACCGCAGTTTCCGTAGAAAGGCTGCCGAGGGAAACTGTAAGCGTAATTTCCGTCTGCACCTTAATTCTTTCTTCGGGATCAACGTTCTGAGAAATGATTCTGCCTTTTTCCACAAAATCGCTGTATTCTTCTGTTACTCCATCTGTTTTCAGCACTAAGTTCTGAGCTGCGATCAATTCTCGGGCTTCTTCATATTCCATTCCGGACAGATCCGGCATCATCACCTCCTGGCCTCCACCGCTCATAATGACATACACGGTTTCTTCCTCCGTTATTATTTCTCCGTCTTTCGGCGTCTGGTTCAATATTTTATTTTTTTCAATGCTTTCACTGTAATTCATTCCATTAATAAGCACTGTCAAGTTTTTCTCCTGTAAAACCTTCTCCGCTTCCTCATAACTCATCCCAGAGACATTGGGCACATAACATTCCCCTTCCTTTAACGCCTCCGCCCCTCCTACACTGTCAATCTGCTTTTTCGTAAAGCTGATCTTCCCTGTTGCAAGTAAAATAATACAAAAACATACCAACATGCCTGCCGCTACAGTTCCCCACCGCATCCAGGCAGGAATCTTAAAATCTTCCTGTACCGTCTTTTCCTCCTGAATGCGCTCCACTTTCTCATCACTGTCCAATTCCTTGTAAAAGGTTTCCGCATCCCTGGTTCTGAATTCTTTCCTGACATTTAAGCTGTTCATAAGGGCGGCCTCTGTATTAGGCTCAATCGTTATGCCTAAAGCAGAGGGCGGTTTCAGGTGATCCTCTACCATCCGCTCAATGGATTCTTCCGGCAGGATTCCTGTAATCATCCGGTAAAAAGTTGCGCCCATGGCATATACATCCGTCCATGGCCCCTGTTCTCCTCTGCTTCGGTACTGCTCTTCCGGCGCATATCCCGGCTTCAATACCACCGATAGGCTTCTGGACTGAGCTGCCGTTGCATACCTTGCCGCGCCGAAATCTAAAATTTTTACTTCCCCCTTGTTATTGATAAAAATATTGTCCGGCGCAATATCCCTGTGAATTATTCCTTCTTTATGCACTTCTGAAAGCCCCCGTAGCACAGCCATGGCTATCCTGCGAGCCTCATCAACAGGAATGTTCTTCTGCGTCTTTAATATTTCTTTCACGGTAACTCCCTCTAAAAACTCCATAATGATATACCCTGTGCCGTTTTCCATAAAGCAATCATAAATATCCACAATTTCCGGAATCCGATTAAATTTGGCCAACCGCTTTGCCTCGGAAATAAAGCTGTTAAGCCCCGCTTCAAACTGTACGGTAGCCTCTCCGGAAAACACTGTAAGCAGCTCTGCTCCATAACTTCTGGTAGCAAAATCACTGGGCAGATATTCCTTCACTGCCACTTTCCGTTTCAATGTGGCGTCCCATCCAATATAAGTCACTCCAAAGCCGCCATATCCCAGAACTTTTCCTATCAGATATTTTCCTCCCAGCATTTTTCCCGGCAACAGATAATAAGCCTCTTTTACATCTGTTCCCTTCTGATAGCCGCAATGCCTGCAAATCTCCTCTTCCTCCGGAATGTCCGCCATACAGCCCAAACATCTAACCATTTACTGTTTCCTCCGCTTTTCTTCCCTTTGAAATCTCTTTCTTAGCGCCCAGCTCTTCACCGCTCACTGTATCACTTACTGTTTCTTGCAGCCTCTTCCTGCAAAATTTGGCATATCCCGCCATCCCCATAAAGTTCTGCACTTTCCAAATCATATTCCTTTAAAAAATCCAGATAAGTTGTCATTTTATTTTCTTCATAATTGGCAAATACCCTTCGGTTCAGCGGAATTCCCTCTTCATTTCCCATATAAGCCGCGCTCTGCATGCCATCGCTGAACAACAGAGATAACAGGAACATTCCGGCTTCCTGCCTGGAACTGTCTCCATATTTGCTGACGCCATAGGGATGCTCCAGCGTCCCAACTAATTTTCCATCCTTTAAGATAGGAAGCACAGAAAAATCAGTGGGCGGTATTACATCTACGGTCACTTCTTTTACCCTGTCCATATCAGACAGATCCCCTGCAATTCGAGAAACAGGGGAATTCTTATCCTGAAATGCCAAAAATGCTTCCTCCGTCTCTGCATATTCCAAAATATCCTTCTGATCTGATAAAGAGTCCGCATCCAAAAACTCCGGCAAATCCGCTTCTTTTTCCTCACTGATATATGCAACTGCAATCTGCATGGCAGTGGGAAGTTCATAGGCTTTTTTTCCAAGCTCCCCAAGACACAAATAAGAGGATAATTCCATTGTATTCAGCAGCCTGGACAAATCCGTGCAGTACTCTGCCGCCTCAATGCCTTCTGTACAGAATACATCCGGCAGTTTCCCTTTCTCGGCAGCTTGCTGCAGCCTTGCGCCATACTCTTCCCTATTAACTACCCGCACCGTTACATGCAACTTGGGGCATTCTTTTTCCACACTCTCCAAAAACACCTCTGAAAGTTCTTTTCCTGTATCTGCATCTTCGGAAGAAATCCAAACCTCCATATCCTCTTCCCGTATTTTTGACACATCAATTTTTCCCCTGCCTGAAAAATACGTCTGGCTTAACAGAAAAATACTCCCTAAAACGGTAAATACAGACACTAATCCTACTGCAAATGCTTTCTTCTTCTTTTGATATTTCCGCAATTCTTCTTCCGGAAGCCCCACTTTTTTACGGCCTGTTATTGCCTCTTTCATCTGCTCCGCAGTCTGAAACCTCAATTCCGGCTTTAGCGCCAGGGCCTTCAATATAATTCGCTCTAACCGTTCTTCAATTTCAATTTCAAACTCTCCCGGCTTTTTTAATTCATCTCCAACCGATCGATCGGGAGCCTCCATAGGCTTCTCGCCGGTGACCATCTCATAAAATACCGCCCCAACTGCATAAATATCCATAAACGCACCCTGTGCATTTCTGGAGCGATACTGCTCCGGAGGCGTATATCCTGCTTTTACCACCACATCTTCTGTACGTTCTGTTTCTGTCCCCTGAAATTTAGCCGCTCCAAAATCAAAAAGCTTTATGGAATCTTCACCCAACAGAAAAATATTATCCGGACTGACATCTTTGTGGATAATGCCATGGTAATGCACTTTGGATAAAGCCTCCAAAAGCGCCAGAATATATTTCTCTGCTTCTTTTGCAGGAAACTTTCCCTTTTCTTTCAAACTTTCTTTGAGCAGAGGCGCATCCACATATTCCATAATGATATAGGCAGTCTGGTTCTCCTCAAAATAGTCAAATACATTAATAATATCTTTTTCCTTAGAAAAAATTGCCATATTCCTGGCCTCTTCCAGAAAACGCTCTAACTGACGTTTAAATTCTTTCTCTTTTTCCCCTGAAAATATGCCTACTTTTACTTCTCCTTCCCCGCGATTCACAAGCCCTGCCGGGTAGAATTCCTTGATTGCCACAACGATACTCAAAACAGTATCAAAAGCTTTGTAGGTAATTCCAAAACCTCCAAACCCAATACTTACGCCTATGATATACCTGCCCCGCAGGACAGTTCCAGGCGCAAGCTGGTAAGCCTGCGCCGCACCTGTATCTTCTTCATATCCGCAGTGGGGGCATACCCCGTAACTGCCTTTCATCTTAAAACATCGAAAACATAACTGATTTTCCATTTTTCCTCTTTCCAGCTTATAACTGTATTCCCAAACCTTTAGAATACCCGCTGTACACTTTCACTTTATCCTTGGAGTAATAGGCGCGTATCTGATAGAAATAAGTATGCCCCCTGGTATAGCTTCTGTAAGAATATGTAACTTTTCTCTTTTTTGCAGAAACTGTTTTCCATTTTTTATAGGTTCCCTTCCGATCCACTTTACGCCAAATTTCTATATGGCTTGCATTCTTTATTTTATTCCAGGAAATAGTAAATTTCTGGAAAGCCGCTACATTAGAAAATTTCATTTTAGGAGTGGACAATTTACCAAGAATTTTCTTGGACGCTGTATTGGAACTTGCTCCTACCGTCTTTCCTTTGTATGCCGCAACTTTGTAATAATAAGTCTTTTTGCTCTTTAACTTCGAATTCTTGAAAGAAGTTTTTTTCGTGGTTCCTACTTTTGTAAATTTGCCTTTTGAGGATGTGGAACGGTATACATAATATCCTGCCGCTCCGCTTACCTTGTTCCAGGACAGCTTTACGGCATTTGCAGAAGACAATTTCACAGTCAGTTTCGGAGCTGCCAGTTTCACTGTGGGATTCGTTGACGTACCGGGAGAGGAATTTCCTGGCGGCGGCGTATCTGTACCGGTATTGGTATTTGCAGTCACTTCCACAACACAGGAAGCTGTTTTTCCTCCTGCTTCTGCAGTAATGGTAGCTTTCCCTGCTGCAACCGCCGTTATAGTGGCTTTGGTTCCTCCATTGGATTCGACCTTTGCTGCTTTTACGTTATCGCTGGTCCATTTTACAGACACATTAGCGGAGGCCGGGGTTAATGCAGCGGTTACTTCGCCTTTTGCACCTGCTTTCAAGGACAGTTTATCTGGTTTTAAAGTAATGGCTGTTATCGTAGTTTGTTCCGAGTCTCCGGTCTGTTCTCCATCCCTTTTCACTGTTACGGTACATGACTCACTTGTGTTTCCTGCAGATATATAAATTGTAGCTGTGCCTTCCTTAACTGCTGTTACCGTGGCTTCTACAGAACTATATTTCACAGGATAATCATTCCCGGCTACAAGAGAACTATATTCTACTTTGGCCACATCTGAATTGCCACTCCACCAACTCACCGATGAGTTAGCAGGAGTTATAGCAGCAGTCAATTTCCGTCTGGCTCCTACGTTTAAGTCCAGATTTGTATCACTCAAAGTGATCGTTGTAGGCTCTGTAACCGTAAGGTTTGTTCTTCCGCTTGTCACCTGGTACTTTCCGCTTGTCACTACGCAATAATAACTGCCGGAATCTGCAACAGTTGCATTTTCTATGGTATAACTGGAAGAGGTTGCCCCATCTATCCTGGTTCCTTCTTCGTCCGCACTTGGGGCATGATACCATTGGCAGGTATAGCCGAATGGATGGGCGCCGGTAACTATTGCGGAAAAAGTCTCACTGCCTCCTTCCGATATGGACCAGCTCATCCCTTCCCCATGTTCAAGAGACACCCTAAGCAGCTGCCCCTCATTCTCTATCAAAGACCAGGCTGTTGATGTCTTACTAACATGCAAGACCGGTACAACAGCTAAAGCGCCGCTTGATTTATTACTCCCAAATCTGTCAACTCTTCCGGTTTTATCAACAATTGCTGCATATGAGCTGCTCCCACCAGGAGAACGCAGCCAGCACCTGCTGTTTCCGGCATCTGCTCCCATATGGCATGCATAACTGCTGGATTGGATCTCTCGGCTGGATGTTGCAGAACTGTCCCCTCTGAATCCATTTACAGAAGTTTCTGCTTCCTGAATGGACAGCAAATATACGTTATCTTCCGTGCTGTTCCCTCCTCCTGTAGAATAACTTGGATTTGCTTCGTTCTGCACCGTCTTATTTATAATGGCACTCTTTTCCGTATCACTAAAAGCTGCGTTATAGAATGTATCATTCAGCCAACTGCGCAGCAAAGAATTCTCCCAATCATACGAAGTATTAGACGAGTTATCATAGTATTTGGCATCCAAAGCCTCGTTGGACATCAAAAACAATTCAGAATCATCTGCCCTCAATATTTTCCAGATAATCGGCTCCCATTTGAAATAAGAGTAATTATTATCGCTTTTTTCCACCCTGCGATATCTATTTTCACCTATTTGGACATCACCACTTTCCGTATAACTGGCATTTTCTAGCTGTACATACAATGCCCTGTCACTTTCAGCATCTATCTCTGTCTGCGGATAACTGCCTAAAGAAACATAATTCCATGTTGTGTCATCTGTACTGGAATTGTATACCGGGTTAAGTGTATTTGCGCTTTCCTCTTTCAGTTGGATTACTGGAAGCACTGCGCCATATGTTTTTCCGAAATCCCAGGTTTCAATTTTACCCTCCTTTGTCACCCTCTCTCCAGCAGAATACGAGTTGTAGTCATATTCTGGACGCAGCCACCACCAGCAATTTCCTTCATAACCGCTTTGTGCATCAACAAAAGCTCCTCTTGCATTGGCATAAGCGCTTGCCTTCATCCGCCTGCTCTGAGAATCTTTTGTAGAAACATCTGAAAATCCATATTCCGTAGATACCGCCTTATCCTTAGTAAGCAAATATACCTTGTCGCCTGTACTTCCTTGTAGTTTGCCCCGTTCGTTTGCATTAAATGCTGTAGTGTAAAATGTATTATTCAGCCAGTTATGGAGCGTTGAATATCTCCATGAAACCGCACTGCTTTCTTCTTCATACTTCTTACAATCAAGTCCCTGGTCTGCTATCACAGTAAGTATTCCGCTTTCATCTTGGTTTAGAACACGCCATTTTATCTTTTCCCATTTGAAATAGCGGTAATCCCCTTCTCCAAAATAATCACTGTTATCCGTATCGGTTCTGCTAAGTCTGCGATACTTGACTCCATCTACCCATGCATCTCCTGCTTTGTCATAGATTGCCTGGATAATTTCATCCGTCAGCGCTTCTCCTGTTACTTCCGACTGGGGATAACTTCCAAAAGAAACATAATTCCACGTTGTCGTATCACTTTCTGTATCATATACTGGATTTCGTGCACTTGTAGCATCTGTTCCTCGCGCATCCGTTTCAGCAAATGCCATTGCCTCCTGTGCCGTAACAAACATCACTGTTGCAAGCAGCATAGAAAGCAATTTTTTCCCTATTCCTGCTCTTCTCTCCACCCTGATTCTCCTTTCTATAAATTGAATATCTTTCCTCCATCAATTCCCGCTTTACATAATCGAAAAAATTGCAATACAGTTTAATTTCTATCCAGTATAAACCACCTCTTTAAAAAGCTTTTCTGACGGAAATTTTTTCAGACATTTTATCCATCCACTTTTTCCTGTAGATAGATTTTTGACTTTCAAAGAAAAATTTCCCGATTTCACATAGGCTCCTATTACCATGATTCTTTGACCACTTTTTAGTGTATAGAGCACTTTTTTCTTGTTTGGACTGTCATATATTTTTATATTTTTTGAAGCAGTCATCGTTGTGAAAGGCGCCTTTACAGCAGAAGTCTGGCTGCTTGTTCTTTTTAAGGAACCATTTTTATACTCAAAACGGTAATTGCAGGACATTCCTCCCACTGTATAACTCATTAACCAGAAATCAATTTCCAAAGCATTTCCTTTTGCCCTTATTCCAGAACTATGTACAGAATAACCATATCTATGTTTTTTACCAAAAAAATTCTTACAGTCAATTACCTGCTTTAACTTACCTGATTCGTATTGGAAAACTCCGCATACGGGACCTTCCTCGTCTTCTTCTACCAGCCAAAAATACAGAAAAGGCTTTCCATTCTCCAATATATACAGTTTTGCCGTAACATCGTTCACATTTTTATACGCAGCCTGCCTTTTTCCATTGATAATAATAGCAACTGTCCGATATGTGTCATCTGACATTTTAATTTTTATACTGTCTTTTTTCCCATTTCCTGTCAGGTCATAGTTTTTGTAAACTTTATTTGGCTGCAGATCTATCTCCTTAGAATTTGCAGCATCCGCCGTTCCTCCCAAGAATAACCATATGCTGAATAACATCATAAAAGCCAAAAAATATTCACTCATTCTTTTCATTTTCATAAACCATCCTTCCCTTCATAGCTTCAACTCCTTTCTTCTTTTACTAAAGTTAGTGATACTTTTTTCATGGAGTTTCTTTCTCAACCATTTTCCAGCTGATATCCTGTATGATTTTTCTGGCTGTTTCACATACTATCAATACCCCAAATCATCTATCGCTGAACTGCAGGTTCTACGCAATCTTCCCAAAATCCCCTGAATTCATCCTCTTTCCAAATTCCCACCCCTAATCCTGACCCCTTTCCTGAAAAAACCTCTCTACTTTCTCCACCTGCCTTTTCTTCAATTCCAGCGAAGAATGCACATAGGTATTCAGCGTAATGCCCACATTGGAATGCCCCAGTATTTCACTTAAGGTTTTAATATCCATCCCGCCCTCCACGCATCTGGTGGCAAATGTATGCCGCAGCGCATGAAAATTAACCTCCGTCACCCGGCTGGCAGAAAGTTCTCTGTGATAGCGGTACTCAAACGTCCTTGGATTCGTAAAACTTTTACAATCCGAGACAATATAATCGGAATCCGAATTCTCACGGACTTGCAGCAGCGCATCCATCAGCGCGTCAGAAATAGGAACCACCCGGATGGATGACATAGTTTTAGGCAGTTCGATGATCCATCTGCATTTGCCCTGATCATCACTAATCCTTGAAACAGTATGATTGACGCAGAGCAGACGGTTGTCGGAATCCACATCTTCCCAGCGGAGGGCGCAGATTTCTCCCACCCGCAGTCCAGCCCCCAAAGCAATCAAAATGCCCAGGCTGGTAACATTCAAATGCTCCTGGCAGTATTGCCTTAAATGGTTATATTCTCTGTGGCTGAGGGTGGAAACCTTTGGTTGTTTTACTGCAGGTTTAAAAATTTCTGTTTTTAGGGGACTGCAGAATTCCTCGGCTGCAGCGTAATTAAAAGCAGCGTTTAAAATTAATGCCATTGTACGCACATAAGCAGGAGATAATGGCTTTCCTCCCTCAAGTCCGCCTTGCTGCAGTTTATTTCCTAAAAATTCGTTTATTTCCGAAACATTCACATTTCTCACCTGCATACTTCCAATTCCCGGCGCCAAATGTCTGCCAATGATATATTTGTACTTGGAATAGGTTGACTGCTTATAACGCATTTTGTGATTCTGCAACCATTGTTCCAGCAATTCTTTCAAGGACATGCCTGCTGCCTTAAAGCATTCCCTTTTTACCTCCAACTGCTGCCGTTTCTGTTTTTCTTTTACCTCTGCATAAGATTTTCCATAAACGGAATGGTAGACTGCTTTGCCATTTTCATCCCTCTCTGCAATATAGCGGGCTTCCCAGCGTCCGTCTTTGCGTTTCCTTATGTTTTCTCCTCTTTTCGGCATAAATTTCTCCCTTCTGCTTTCCTGTTGTGACCCGGTTTTCGACCCCTTTCATTTTAAATTGCAGTTCTGTTTTCGTCCTGGAAAGTTCACAAAAAGCTGCCTGTTTTTTCTCAATTCCATTTGAGCAACAAATTTAAGCTGTCCTGAGTTCTCTATCACATTCCTTACTGCCTAGGAATGCATAGAATTGTGAAAAACTTTCGGAATAATAAAAAAAACTTGTCAAAAATGCCGAAAGACTATATTGACAAGACGTTTTTTGTCACTTATAATTTAAGTGTTCCTATTGCGTAGAACCTGCAGTTCTGCGCATTTTTTCATTTATAATTTTTCTATTTTTTTATCCCATTCGAATTGTTTTCAGCTCTATCACAGAGAATATTGCCGTCAAAAGATTTGGACGCACTGATTGCCGCTGCCTAAAAATTTGCTGATAAATTATAATTTATGGCAAACAAAAAGGATGCAAATCCCCAGACCAATTTCTGGTTGATTTGCATCCTGTATGTCCTTATTTTTCTAAAATCAGATTAGATATAGCCAGCATAACGGGAACTTCCCTGTACATCATATGCTCCGGCAGCTGTATAACCATTGGCAGCATTGGCTTGCGTCGTCATATAAAAATCCACCAGTGAAGCGTTGGTGGCAACAGAAGAACCATAGTCTTTGAAGAATTTCTGAACCTTGGACATATCTGCTTTCTTAAATGTGTCCTCATCAATCTTCAATCTGCCTTTTGTATCCAAGCTGATTCCAAACTGTTTCAGCACATCCGCATTGCGGGCTGTTTTTGTTTTGATCTGAGACAGATTCGATAATACGCCGGAATTTGTGCTGGATTCTGCTTTATCAAACATACCGTTGTAATTGTTAACAAAGCTCTTTGCCGCTGCAAAAATTTTGTCAATGTCGTATGTCTCGTTCCCATCCTTATCTTTTATCTTTTCATATAACTTGTCAGAAGCGAGCGTTTCGCTGTCCGCCTTAAGGGAAGCTGCGCTGGAACCTGTCGCATTGTTTGTCCCTGTACTATCTGTATCATCTGTCTTGTCGGTACTATCTGTCTTGTTTGTAGTAGTATTGGCAACATTTGCAAACTGAACACGCGACGAAATCTTAGAGCCATAACTCATAAGATCATTACTGGAAAACAGCTCCTGTACTTTCGAAACATCTGCTTCCTTCAGCTTGCCTTCATTCAGCTGAAGGGTTCCATTGGCATTAATCGTAATGCCAAGCTCTGAAAGCTTATCCGCATTGGCAGAGGTGCTGTTCATCATATTGGCTACATACGCTGTCTTGCCCGCCAGCGTGGATTTTTTTGCCGCAGTTACAACGCTGTTATAATCCTCCACAAAATTTTTCATTGCAGAGACTACCTTGTCTGACGCGCTCTGACCGTTATCCGTATTCGTATAAGTTGAATCATTCTGCAATGCCGACAAAGAACTCTTCAAATTCGAAAGCCCCGTGGTCAGATTGGAATTTGCTTCCTGCGCCTGTTTTGAAATTGTCGGATTCTTTTTCTCTTCCAGTATTTTATCAAGAGTATATTTTGAACTGTTGCTCTTGCTCTTGCTGCTGGCTGTTGTGCTTGAACTCTGCTCTGTACTGTAATAAGCTTTTAAAAGCTTGCCATAACTGCCGCTCTTAATGCTGGCGTAATCTGAGAGAAAATTCTGATTTCCCGTTCCGCTGCTGCCTGAAAGGCTCTGGAACAACTGTGAATAACCCTGACTCATACATCATCACTCCTTTGAAAAAAATATATACTTCCATGTGGTTATGCCTGATATATTCGATATATCCTACAAAATCTTTAGTTATGGCTATTATAACACACGAATTTCAGGATTGCAAGATAACTGCCCCTTATGTTTCCAGTTTTATCCACAATTTTCGGCTCTTGTCCCATATACCCGTGAGCCAAATTAATTCTTGAAAATCTGGGCAACTTGTTTTATAATGGTAAAAATCTTCAACAGGAAGCTTCAAATATGAAAAAACTAAATTTAATATGGATGATTCTTCTGTGTTTCCTTTTAACGGCGTGCGGCAGCGAATTCGCCAAACGAGAATATAATTCTGATGAAAAGATATCCCAAAAAGCAGACCGCTATGCCAAAGAAATTTCTGTCGGCAATTTCACAGATCAGGAATATTCTCTTACCATCTCTAAGTTTAACGGCCGCGAAACAATATGGAACGAAACATTTGCAGAAAATCAGAATATGGAGATAGACCTTTCTTTTTGCCTTTCAAAAGGCCAGGCGAAAATAGTGCATATTGATAATGATAACCATGTTACAACATTGCTTGAATGTTCCCCTGAAACTTCGACAGATGGATTTATAACCAAAACCGTATCCTTACAGAAAGGACAGAATCGCCTGAAAATTGTCGGCTACGATTGTGAAGATATTGATTTAAAGATACAATACTGACCGGCAACATTTTCCTCTCCTGGTACCAGGTCATAACGGCTCATCATGGTAATCTCTTCCATCAATGGGGAACCGCCGCCATGTAATCCGGATTGCGCATGATGTATTTGTTGCGCAGCTCTGCCGCCTCAGGCGCAAAGAAGCTTTCCTCGTCTTTAAAATCGCCGCCGTCGCGGGCAGAGACTTTTTGCTCATATCATTCCATCCGTTGATTTCTTTCCTTTCATCTGGATTCCTCGACTTCAAACTGGTTTATTTTTCCTAATTCTCACACTTCGTCTTCCACTTCAAACTAGTTCATCATTTTGTACATTGCAACAATGCGTTTGTTCCGTTTCTTAAATGTAAGTGTCCACATCCGCAGGATATTTGCCCAGCATGCCTTCTCCTGCCCGAACCCCAGTTTTGCCTTCTGCAATCAGTTTCTCTCCGAGTCCGTTTGTATATTTCAGCACATTTTCTGCGTCCTGAGGAGAAACCCAGCCCTGCTCCACCATATAGTAAAGTTCCCGGCAGATAACAGTCGCCAAGGCTTCTCCTTCTGTTCTTCTTACATCCATGGTACTTCTGTCCTCTTTTTTTCAATAATGCAAATTTTCTATATTGACACATTCACGATAACATGGTAAGATTAATTCACTAAATTTTAGAGCACTTTGTACAAATCGCAGGAAATTTTCTTATTATTTTTTGTGCTATTTGCAGTACTTCTTTGCGGGGATATTACGGAGCGATTGTAATTTTGCATATATTGCAGTCAAACAGCATAAAGACAGACACAATTTTCCGGCAGGTACAGTGCTTTCCAATTAAGGAGGAGGAAACCATGAAAAAGAAAACTCTGAAGAAATTTATCGCACTTACTCTGAGTATGGCAACCGCTCTGTCCGTTGCAGCATGCGGCAGCTCTCCCTCATCATCTGAGACAACTAACAAACAGGATGCGGAAACAGAGAATACGGATGACACTAACACGGATGATACGGAAGAAGCAAGCGGCGATAAAATCGAACTCAGCATTATTGCTGCTCAGTACGGCCAGAACACCGCAGACTGGTGGAAAACTTTTGAAAGTGATTTTGAAAAAGACAATGAAGGAATTGACATCAATGTAGAAGTTATTTCCTGGAATGATATCTCTACCACAGTAAATACACGTGTGGCAAACAACCAGGCTCCTGATATCCTGAACATTGACGTGTTCGCAGATTACCAGGCAGACGATCTGCTTCTGCCGGCACAGGATTATGTTTCGGAAGAGACCTACGGCAAAATGTATGAAGCATTTTTAGAGCAGTCCAATGTGGACGGAACCATATGGGCAATTCCAGACCTGGCTTCCGCACGTGCAATGTACTACAACAAAGATATCCTGGAAGGCGCCGGCATTGAAGCTCCTCCCACCACATGGGATGAACTGACCGAGGCCTGCAAGAAGATTAAAGAGAAATATCCCGATGTTTATCCATGGGGCATTGATATGACAACCGACGAAGGCCAGGCTGCATTCGCTTATTATATCTGGAACAACGGCGGCGATTTTACAGACGCTGACGGCAACTGGACACTGAACAGCCCGGAAAACGTAGCTGCAATTGAATATGCAATCGGCTTAATCAACGATGGCTACACCAACACCGACCCTGCCAATGAGACTCGTTACGACCTGCAGGATATGTTCGGAACCGGCAAAGTTGCCATGATGATTGCTCCCAACAGTCTTCCTACCTATGTGAAAGACGGCGGCAACGAAGTAAACTACGGCATGGCTCCAATCCCCAACAACAACGGCACTTCTGTATCTGCCGGCGTTATGGACCGTTTCATGTGCTTTGACAACGAATACTCTGACGAAGAGCTGGAAGCAATCAAAACATTCTTCGATTACTTCTATGAGGATGAGCGTTATTCTGCATGGGTTGAGATGGAAGGCTTCTTACCGGCAACCAAGACCGGCGGCGAGACACTTGCAGCAAAAGATGAATCCATGGCTGAATGGATTGACATCGTAGGAAGCTGTAAATTCTATCCCACTGCCAAGGCTGAATGGGCAGATGTAAAACAGGGCGTTATCAGTGCGGAACAGAACGCATTATTAGGTGAAAGCGTTCAGGAACAGCTTGACAACTTACAGGCAGAGATTGCTCCATAACATCTGTCTTATGACGCAGCACATAAGCCCCGCTTAAGACAAAACAGGAGACCGGGCTTTTGCCCGGTCTCTTTTATCATAATTAATGAGGTGTTCCTGTGAAAAAATTTATTCAAAAAATAGAACCTTATATCTGGATTCTGCCCAGCGTTCTGCTGATGTTTGTGTTTATCCTGATCCCTATTGTATTCGTATTTAGGATGGCGTTAAGCAAAGTCAGCAGAGCAGGACTGATTAAAGGATTTACCGGATTTGCCAATTTCTCCAAGATTCTGTCCACTCCTACTTTTTCCATGGTTTTGAAAAATACATTTGTGTGGACAGTGGCAGTGGTGGGACTTTCCACCCTCCTTGGATTTATTCTGGCTCTTTTATTAAATAACGCATTTAAAGGACGTAAAGTTGCCCGCGCTATCGTGGTATTTCCCTGGGCAACCACACTGGTCGTACAGGCCAGCATCTGGAAATTTATCATTGATACGGACTACGGCACATTAAATACCCTGCTGATGAAGCTTGGCGTCATTGACCATGCAGTCAACTGGACTCCCAGCGCCGGAGCCTGGTTTGCATGGGAAATTGCCTGCGGTATCTTTGTAACAATTCCTTTTGTTACATTTACTGTCCTTTCCGGATTACAGTCCATTGACAGCAGCTACTACGAAGCTGCAACTGTTGACGGAGCCAACTACTGGCAGAAATTATTCAAAATTACGATCCCGCTGGTTAGTTCCTCTCTCACCGTCAGCACCGTATTAAATATTATTTATGTATTTAATTCTTTCCCGATTATCTGGAATATGACAAAGGGAGATCCCGGCAACCGGACTGACACCCTTGTAACCTACCTGTATAAGCTTGCGTTCTATAATGGCAAACAGGGAGAAGCTGCAGCGGTTTCCGTGGTTGGATTCCTGATACTGTTAGCCTGCGCAACCGTTTACATGGTTGCAACCTTAAGAAAGGGGGATGAATAACATGAAAGAAAATGCAAATAAGTCCATCGGCGGCAAAAAGCTTGCATTGCGAATCCTCCTGTATGTGGTTGTATTCCTCATATGCCTGCTGATCCTTTATCCATATTTCGCTATGATCTGCACCGCATTGAAAGACCGCTCCGAGATATTCTCAGCCAACGGAACTGTCTTCCCGAAAAATGCATTGTGGTCGAACTTTGCCGATATCTGGAACAGAGCTCCTATGGCAAAATATATGATGAACTCCATTCTGATTGCCGGCGGCTCCACCATCATCGCACTGCTCTGCGGGATCCCCGCCGCATATGCGTTGTCCAGAATGAAATTCAAAGGCGATATTGTATTTCTGGGCTTTGTCATTGTTTCTCAGATGTTTGCGCCTGTGGTGCTTTTAATTGGTATTTACAAGGTCATGATGACACTGAACTTAACCAACAGCATTCTGGGACTGATCTTTATCAATGCAGCCTTTAACCAGGCCTTTACCATCTGGCTGCTGCGAGGCACTTTTATGGGAATTTCTTCTGAAATGGAGCAGGCTGCCAAAATTGACGGCTGCAACCGATTTGAAGCCATGATTAAGATTCTGCTTCCGGTAGCTGCTCCTGGAATTGTTACGACATTGATTTTTGTATTTATCAATGCCTGGAATGAATATACCGTTGCTTTGACTCTGATTTCCGAGGATCTGAATAAGCCTCTGACTGTGGGCATCAATATCTTTAACGGCTATAACATGATTGAATGGCAGTACCTGTTCTCAGCTTCTCTCTTTGCAATTGCTCCCGTAGTGGTTCTCTTTGCAATTATTGAGAAGAATCTGGTCAGCGGCCTTGCATCCGGCGGCGTAAAAGGTTAACGGCAAGCGCCTTCGCAATGCAAATGCCATCTTCTGATGTAAGGGACAATTCGTATCATGTAAAGACAATATTATATATCAGAATTTAAGCAGGGCACAGCCATTTCATCTGCGCCCTGCTGCTTTTCTTCCTATTCATTTTATTATCACTGTGTATTTCCGGCTCTGCCGTCAGTTCTTTCAATTCCTTTAAACTGGGCCATATAGAGCTGATAGTAATGCCCCTTTTTCTCCATCAGTTCCAAAGGGCTGCCCTGTTCCAAAATCCCTCCCTGATCAATTACAAAGATCCGATCCGCCTTTTGTATCGTAGACAGCCGATGGGCAATCACAAAGCTTGTACGCCCTTTTAAAAGAGCCTCAATGCCCTGCTGCACCAAAAGTTCCGTATGGGTGTCAATACTGGAAGTCGCCTCGTCCAAAATCAGGATTTTCGGCATACTTACCATGGTTCTGGCAAAGGCAATCAGCTGCCTCTGTCCGATGGATAATCCTGCGCCCCGCTCCTTCAATACCGTATCATATCCTTTTTCCATTTTCAGGATAAATTCATGAGCGTTGACTGCTTTTGCCGCAGCCACAAGCTCCTCCTCCGCAGCGTCCATTTTTCCATAAAGAATATTCTCCCTTACCGTTCCCTGAAAAATAAAATTCTCCTGGGTCATCACTCCCATCTGGCGGCGCAGACTTTCTAAAGACACGTTTTGGATATCGTATCCATCCACCAGAATTCTCCCCTTCTGAATCTCATAAAACCGGCTGATTAAATTCACGATAGTTGTTTTCCCCGCTCCGGTAGGACCTACCAGGGCAATGGTTTCTCCCGGCTCAATCAGAAAACTTACTTCCTCCAGCACTTTTGTCTCCGCAGGAGTCCCCGCGTCATAGGTAAAGGACACTCCCTCAAATTCCACACGGCCTTCAATTTCCGGTAATTCCTGCACCTTTGCGCCGTCAACAATATCTGGCTCTGTATCCAGAATATCAAAAATCCGTTCTGCCGCCGTCAGATTGGTAATCACCTGATTGTAAAAATTACTCAGATTCATCACCGGGTTCCAGAACATATTAATATAGGTTCCAAAGGCCACCAGCAAGCCAACGCTCACATACTCTGCGCCGATCATCTGAATCCCCACCCAGTAGAGAATCATAGCCCCAATCCCCCAGCAGAAATCCACCGAACTTCCGAATAAATCCGCAACTCTCGCAGACCGGATAAACGCCTGCTCATGCTCCTTCACCAGCCCTGCAAAAATATCCTGAGTTTCATGCTGTGCATGAAAACTCTGCACCACGTTCATCCCTGCTATTCCTTCATGCACATATGCATTCAGGTTTGAGCCCTTTTTCCGGAAAATCTGCCAGCTCTCATGAGAGTATTTCTGAATAAGCCAGATTGCCGCCGCCATCAGGGGAATACTGCTCAAAGAAGCCAGCGCAAGCCGCCAGTCCTTCACCACCATAATCACCACTACGCCGCAAATGGTAATAAAATCCGGAATCAGTGTAGTCACTGCATTGACCAGCACATTTTTCAGAGAATTGACGTCTCCAATAATACGCGCCAGTATTTTTCCAGTGGGACGGCTGTCAAAAAAAGAAAAGGACAAAGTCTGAATATGTTCATACAATTCCTGCCGGATTTCCAAAAGGATCTGATTGGAAATCTTTGCCATCACGTACATACGCACTTTTACCATAATAATAAATATAATATTCAAGGCTGCGGCAAGAACTGCAAGCCTTGCCAGTCCCTGCATATCCCTGCCGGCAATGTACACGTCAATTGCCGCTTCAATCATCAGCGGATTAATCAGCGTAATCCCTACGGTAATCAACATGCAGATTAACACGCCGAAGATTTGAAGCTTATACTGAAGCATATAAGAAAACAACCGCCTTAAGGTTTGCGCTTTCCCGATTCCCTCCAGCCGTTCGTCTTCTCTGAATGAATTTACTGCCATAACCGAATCACCTGCTTTCTTACTCTCCCACTTAGTAACATTGTCTGTCCCTATGATACTTCCTGTTCTGCAAACGCCTTACTATCCTGCTAATTCCCCAGGCACATTGCCGTACTGGGCCAAATAGGTCTGATAATACAGCCCCTGCTTCTGAAGAAGCTCCTCATGGGTTCCCCGCTCTTTAATCCGTCCCTGTTCCAGAAAAATAATCTCATCTGCATTCCGCACCGCTGAAATCCTGTGGGCAATGATAATCTTGGTGGAATCCAGCGTTTCCAACGCTTTCTGAATCTCATGCTCCGTCTCCATATCCAGCGCAGAGGTGGAATCATCCAAAATCAGAACCGGATCATGCTTTGCAATCGCTCTGGCTATGCTGATCCGCTGTTTCTGTCCGCCGGACAATCCGACGCCCCGCTCTCCCACAACAGTTTCATAGGTTTTTGGCATATTTTCAATAAATCTTCTTGCCTGGGCAAGCTCTGCTGCATGGAGCATTGCATGACTGTCCATGGTTTTGCGCTGTCCCATCCGGATATTTTCAGAAATAGTGTCCGAAAAAAGAAACACATCCTGCATCACAACTCCTATGCTGCTGCGAAGCTGCTTTAAGGACAATTCCCGCACATCCACGCCATCCAGCTTCACGCTGCCTGCCTCCGCGTCAAAAAAACGCATCAGCAGATTCACCATAGAGGTTTTCCCTGCTCCGGTGGCTCCCATAATTCCCAAAGTTTTCCCCTGAGACAGGGTAAAGGAAATGTCCTTTAAAATCTCCTGGTTTCCTCTGGCAAATGACACATGTTCAAAAGAAACTTCTCCCTTTACCTCTTTGAGCGCCACAGGATGTTCCTGTTCGGAAATAGATGATTTCTGTCTGTAAATCTTATTGAGTTTTTTCAGTGACGCCACCGCAGAAGAAAGATCATTGGTGAGCCACCCAAGCATCTCCATGGGCCAGACGCAATTCCTGCAGTATTCAATAAACGCCACCAGACTTCCCAATGTCATTTCTCCATGAATCACCTGCACGCCGCCGATAATTACCATAACCACCGGCAGAAGTTTTCCGGTAAACTGAAATATGGGATAATACCGCACCAGAATCTTCGCCTGCTGCATATTTAAATCATAATACCGCTGATTGTGGGAAAGGAATTTGCTGATTTCAAATTTTTCCCGTGTAAATGCCTTCACAGTCCTTACCCCAGCCAGGTTTTCTTCTGCTATGGCAGTCAGCTTTGCATTTTCTTCACTGATGGATTCATAGACTCCATCCAGCTTTTGCTCCATAAACACTGCAATAATTCCCATCAGAATCATTACTCCGAGCGGGAAAAACGCCAGTCTCCAATTCAAGGTAAACATACAGTATAAGACAATAGATACATGAACTGCCACTTCTATCATAAGCATGCCCACATACCCCAGGGCATTCCAGACCGCATCCACATCGTCCTTCACTCTTGCCATCAATTCTCCCGTATTGGCGTCATTGAAATAATCCATGGACAGGCTTTCAATATGGGCAAATAAATCCTTCCTCAGTTTTGCCGCAATTTTAATACTGACCACGTCAAAGGTAAATTCTTTCAGGTAACCGCCTATGGCCCTTCCTGCTCCAATGACTACAATCGCTCTCAGCAAACCTCCCAAAAGCTGCACCTTTCCCCCGAGAATCACATCGTCCACAATACTTCTTGTTATCAGAGGATACAGCATATCCAGAAGAATTGCCGTCACCATACAGACAATGGCAAACAGATACGCATACCAGTACTGCCCGATATATTTCAAAATTTTCTTCATACCCAACCATCTCCTTTCCAACTGGCTTTGCCCTGCAGACATTCCTTCCTAAAATCCATTAAAAATGAGCGCTAAAAACCCCGTGGATCAACCACGGGGTTATTTTCTTGTTCTATATACATGCATACAAAACTGCCGCTGTTCCAATTCTGAACAACTAAACAAATACTGTCACTGATTTCCTGAACTTAATGGGGAATTCTGCCTGCAGCCGCCGAGGTAAATCTACAATCTGTCCTTATGAAATTGTCCCTGCTGTTATTTCTTGACTTAATCATAATATTACCTCGCTTTCTCTTTGATTTCTTTCAGCTTCTTTTCCATTAAAGCACAGCTGCTAATATTTGTCAATCACTATTTTTCATCTGGGGATTTGATCTGGCGATCTGAGCCCTCTAAACGCTGCAAACCCGAAGATTACCAAAGCTCCGCCAGTTCATAAATCAGTTTTTCCGTCTTTTCCCATCCCAGGCAGGGGTCAGTAATGGATTTCCCATAACAGTGTTCGCTGACTTTCTGAGCTCCGTCCTCAATATAACTCTCAATCATCAGCCCCTTAACGAGCTTTCGGATATCTGCCGAAACCTTGCAGCTGTGCATGATATCCTTGCTGATTCGGATCTGCTCTAAGAAATTTTTCCCAGAATTGGAATGGTTCGTATCCACAATCGCCGCTGGATTGGCAATCTCTTTTTCTCCGTACAATTCCAGCACATGCTGTAAATCCTCATAATGGTAGTTGGGAATATTACGGCCGAACTTGTCCACATACCCTCGCAGAATTGCATGGGTATAAGGGTTTCCGCCCGTTTTCACCTCCCAGCCCCGGTACAGAAAGGTGTGGCTGCACTGAGCCGCAATAATGGAATTCATCATCACGGTAAAGTCCCCGCCGGTGGGATTTTTCATACCCACGGGAATCCCCACGCCGCTGGCAGTCAGCCTGTGCTGCTGATTCTCCACAGAACGGGCTCCCACCGCCACATAGGAAAGCAGATCGGAAAGATACCTGTGGTTCTCCGGATAAAGCATTTCATCGGCGCAGGTAAAGCCTGTCTCCTCCACTGCCCGCATATGCATCTGGCGGATGGCAATAATCCCTTTGAGCATATCAGCCTCTTTCTCCGGGTCCGGCTGATGCAGCATGCCTTTATAGCCAACGCCCACAGTCCTGGGCTTGTTTGTGTAAATACGGGGAACGATAAAAATTTTATCTGACACTTTCTCCTGCACCTTCCGAAGCCGCAGAATATAATCAAGCACAGCATCCTCATGGTCAGCCGAACAGGGCCCGATCACCAGAAGCAGCCGGTTGTCTTTTCCTTCAAAAATACTGCAGATTTCCTCATCCCGCTTCGCTTTTGTCTCTGCAATCTCCCTGCTTACCGGAAACTGCCGCTTTAATTCTTCAGGCGTGGGCAGCTTCCGCAGGAATTCCATCTCCATTTCCATAATAACCTCCAACTTGCCATTTTGCCCTCTGACGGACCCATGGCTGTCATTTATCGTATGTATGATACCTCTTTCCGCCGCCAGTTGTCAACCTTTCTTTGGTATCTGCGGGATACTGGCGGCTGGATTTTATCTGTCCTATGTAAGCGCCATTTACTTTCAGCGAACGCTGACCAATCACAATCCCGGGATTAGGCAGTGGGCAATTCCTCCAACGACTTAAAGGTATAGCCCATTTCCTCCCATTTAGTAAGAAGTTCATCCAAAATCTCTCCATTGGTTTTAGAGGTATTATGTAACAGCACAACTGCTCCCGGATGTGCGCGCTTTAACAGTTTATCAAAGGCTTCCTCATGGGTAGGCTGACTGTCCTGATTCCAGTCCACATAGGCAAGGCTCCAGAAAATAGTCTGATAACCCATATCTTTGGCAATCTGAAGGCTGTTATTGCTGTATTTCCCCTGAGGAGGACGGTAATATTTCGCCATTGGACTTCCCACGGTCTGTTCATACAGAGTTTCCAGTTCCCCCAGCTCTTTGGCAAATTCTTCCTTTCCCATGCCGGACATATCAGGGTGATGGTAACTGTGATTTCCCACAATATGTCCTTCCTCCACCATCCGCTTCACCAAATCCGGGCTGGTGGAAAGATAATTTCCCACTACAAAAAATGCGGCTTTCACCTTATGCTTTTTCAGCGCATCCAGAATTGCCGGCGTGTTACCGTTTTCATACCCGCAGTCAAAGGTTAAGTACATTACCTTTTCCTGTGTGTTTTCCATATAATAAGCGCCGTATTTTTTCAGCTCATCGCAGGAGGCATCCGCCACCGGAGGCTTGCCCTCCTCCTGAAAGCTCAATCCCCAGTTTCCTTCCGCATCCGAATGGATGGCGGAACTGATTGCAGGGGCCACCTGTGCCGCAAACCGCCCCAGGAAAAAAGAACCGGCAAATAAAACAAGCACCAGCAGACATGACGTCAGTTTGATTTTTTGCAATGCAATGACTCCTTTTCTGCTCCTTCATGAGAGCAAAGTTTCTTTTATTCCATGTATATTAGAATTGCAGAGATTTGATGATAGAAAATATCTTGATTGTAACTAATAGAGATGGCGATTAATGATTTCCTTCTGCACCAAATGCGGCCGCATGCGGCATCTACGTTTTCATGCGGGTGCGCATCCCCCGGTAGGGCTATATATCTGGCAATTTCTAAACGCTAGATATATAGCCTGATTTTTCTTCGAGAACGCTGCTCAAAAATCAGGCGCATAGCGGTCTATGTAACTGATTTTGAGCAGCGCTCTCACGTTTTCCACAACCCTTTTTCGCACCGAATGTGGTTACAGACCAAAAATGCCTTTCTTCCGCTCTATTGGCGGTAAATAATAGCTTCCGCCAGTTCCTTCGCTTTCTGTTCGGAGGTCAGGTAGGCCGTCAGTTTCAAGCCAAAGGCAATTGCAGTGCCCATTCCACGGCTGGTAATTACATTTCCGTCCTCTGCAACCTCTTCATACACAACTTCTGCTCCTGTCAGCTTGTCTTCAAACCCCGGATAGCACGCAGCTTTCTTTCCCTGAAGAAGCCCTGCCTGCCCCAGAACACTGGGCGCTGCACAAATTGCCGCCACCAATTTTCCTTCTTCCGCAAAGGATTTGAGCGCCTGCAAAACCCCGGCATGGTTCCCCAGATTGACGGTTCCCGGCATGCCGCCCGGCAGCACAACGCCGTCCAGCCTAGAAACATCCACTTCCTCATACAGGCGATCGGCCAAAACCCCAATCTTATGGGAGCCTTGGACTTCCTTCTGCCCTGTAATAGAAATCGTAACTGCTTCCACTCCCGCACGGCGCAGAATATCCACCACCGTCAGCCCTTCAATCTCTTCAAATCCTTCTGCAAAAAACACGCCTATTTGTTTCATGATTTTTCATCCCTTTCTTATATTTTGATCACTGTAATTCCAGGGATATTGTATCACAAATCATTCATATTAAGAACCCCGTCCTTATAATCTGTTACGTCAAATTCCCGATCTTTATAATAATATTTCCTGTCTTCTTCCGTAATCGACCTCAGAACCTTGCAGGGATTTCCTACTGCAATGACGTTTGCGGGAATATTTTTCGTCACCACGCTTCCGGCGCCAATTACCGCATTGTCCCCAATGGACACGCCCGGATTAATCACAACGCTTCCGCCAATCCAGACGTTATTTCCAATGGTAACCC
Source organism: Petralouisia muris (assembly GCF_004793545.1). Taxonomy (GTDB): domain Bacteria; phylum Bacillota; class Clostridia; order Lachnospirales; family Lachnospiraceae; genus Petralouisia; species Petralouisia muris. Next base: position 50,354 of record NZ_SRYA01000004.1, read on the forward strand.
CTATTCCATATTCATAACCGGAATTTCTGGAATCCGGATGGATCGGGTGGCCTGCCGTATAGATGGATACGTTAGGGGCAATCATTACATTCTCTCCCATTGCCACTTTCCCTACGTCCAGGATGGTAAGATTATAGTTGGAATAAAAGTTATTTCCCACTTCAATATTGTAGCCGTAATCACAGTGAAATGGCTGCTCAATATGGATACTTTCTCCGCATTTCCCCAGAATTTCCCGTATGAGCTGTTCTTGTTCTTCTTTTTGCTCCGGGGACAGCTGGTTGTACCTGTAGATCCGCATTTTATTTTCATTTCTTTCTTCTGTCAGTCCATCCAGCCAAGCTTTGTAGGGCATCCCGGCCAGCATTCGTTTTTTCTGATTCATAGATTTTTCTCCTCCTGAAATCCTCTCAATTTAATTATTCCTTTCGAGCGCCGCACTCCAAAACCATCACGCCGCATCCGGCCAGCTTCAGCGTCTCATCAGCATGATTTTGGGGCAGATTAGAAAGAAGCACATTTCTTACTGGATATTCCAAAGGCAGTTCCACCGCTTCTTTTCCAAAATTCGCCACCACCAGTACTTTTTCTCCAACGTTTGGGCTGCTGCCAGCCAGCGTCCGGTAAAATGCCATAATATTTTCCTGCGTTTCATAGGCTGGGGCAAAACTTCCATAGGTAAAGGTTTCCTTCCATTCTTCTGACTTGCGCAGCGCAATCAGCTTTTGATAATAACGCAGAACGGAATCCTCCTTTTCCTGCTGATCCTCCACGTTAATTTCAGTATAATTGGGATTTACTTTCAGCCAGGGCGTTCCTTTGGTAAAGCCTGCATGAGCTTTGCCGCTCCACTGCATGGGCGTTCTGGCGTTATCCCTGCTGAACCTTGCGCATACTTTCATGGCTTCTTCTTTGGTAAGACCTGCGTCAATTGCGGTCTGATACTGATCTCTCATACTAATATCGTCGCATTCCTCTATCTTTTCCCAGACACAGTTCTGCATCCCGATTTCCTGTCCCTGATAGAGGAACGGAATTCCCCGCAGCAGCAGGCTGACAGTTCCAAGCATCTTGGTTCCCGCTGCATTCCTGGCATACTCCGGCAAAAATCTGGAAACGCCCCGGGGCTCATCATGATTCTCAATGATATTTGCTTCAAATCCCACCTTCTGCAATTTCATCTGCGACTGGATCACCGTTTCCTTCCATTCTTTAAAATCAATGTCCGGCGCATCGTACCAGCCATGTTCTCCTTCGCTGAGGCAATGGGCGCTGAAATCAAAAATCGTGGAAAAATGTCCGTCCTCTCCGATAAATTCTTCCAGTTCTTCTTCATGCATGTTAAATACCTCTGCCACGGTAAACGCATCATATTTCGCAAAGGTATTCTGCTTTAATTCCTCCAGCAGCTCTCCCACTCCCTCTGTACGCTCTACAGCCCGGTGAAATCCTGCCAAACCGTCTGGGCCGTCTGGTTCCAAATCTGGAAAATCCTGATTTTTCTTGATATTGATAATAGCGTCAATCCGAAATCCTGCCAGACCTTTTTCCAGCCACCAATTAATCATATCGTAAATATCCTGCTTCATTTTGGGATTTTCCCAGTTCAGATCCGGCTGCTCTTTGGCAAATGCATGAAAATAGTATTTGTCTGTTCCCGGCACCGGTTCCCAACAGCTTCCACCGAAATAAGAACGATAATTGCCGGGAGGGTTCCCGTCTTTTCCTTTGCGGAAGTAAAAATAATCCGCATAGTCCCCTTCTGGATCGGCCAATGCCTTCTGAAACCACTCATGTTTATCGGAACAATGATTAATCACCAGATCCATCAGGATATGCATATCACGCTTCTTGGCTTCCGCCAGCAGCTCATCAAAATCCTCCATAGTGCCGAATTCCGGGGCAATTTTATAATAATCGGAAATATCGTACCCCTGATCCACAAAAGGAGACTGATAAATGGGAGAAATCCAGATAATGTCAATGCCCAGCTCCTTCAAATAATCTAATTTTGAGATAATCCCCCGCAAATCCCCGATGCCGTCCCCATTGGTATCGTAAAAGCTCTTGGGATAAATCTGATATGCTACCTTGTCATGCCACCATTTTCTATTCATAATATCCTTCCTTTCTGCCGCCCCGGGCTTCCGCTGTCCGCATCTTTCCTGTATGCTCCGAACTCCTTCTGCAGACAGCAGTTTCATTTGAACTATATTTTTGAAAATCACTTTCTTTTTTTGTAAGATACTGCTATTATAATGGTATATATCTGGATTTTCTTGCAATATATTTGCCTATTATAACACAATCCTGCTCAATAGCAGGTTCGGCAGCATAAGGAGTCATTATGAAAAAATTACATTCATTGATTTTAGAACAAAAAGAAGACGCAAGACATGGGGAAGCTTTTTTCCCGATACAAAAGTACATCACTACTCTGTCACAGCAATACCCTGTATTAACCACTCACTGGCATGAGGAGGCGGAATTTACCCTGATCCTGAAAGGCCAGGGCTCCTATCAGATTGATCTGGCAGAATACCTTGTGGAACCAGAGGATTTGATATTCGTCCCTCCGCTGATGCTGCACTCAGCTTCTATCCAAACAGCAGAGCCGCTGCTTTCTGAGACTTATGTATTCCATATGAATTTCCTGGGCGGAAATTCCACCGATATCTGTTCCACCAGGTATCTTCTTCCTTTAACCCACCATGAAATTATCCTGCCCTGGGTGTTAAAGCCGCAGCATCCTGCTTATTTTTCCCTGCGGAAACTATTTGCTCAGATCAGTTCTTTGTACAACGGCGATATTCCAGGCTATGAACTGGCTTTAAAATCTCTGTTTCTGCAGGCTGTTTTTCTGCTGCTGCAATATCAGGAAACTGCGCCTGTCCCAGATAATTCCGCAAGCCTTTATTCAGAAAAATTAAAAACTGTGCTGGATTATATGGAGGCGCATTATATGGATGCTTTGACAGTTGCAGACCTGGCCGGCCTCTGCTATTTCAGCGAATATCATTTCATGCGTTTTTTTAAGAAACACATGAACATGACCTGCATGGAATACCTGAATAATCTCCGGCTGGAAAAAGCGGTGGAGCTGTTGGAAGACGACAACGCCTCTATTCTGGAAGTTTCTCTGTCGGTGGGATTTCATAACCTTTCCTATTTTCACCGGGCATTTAAAAAGAAATACCATATGACGCCCGGAGAATTTTTGAAAATGAAAAAATAGTGAATATTGCTCTGCGCACTTTTGCCAAACTCCTTGAATATTCATGATCCATAAATTGCCTTGCCCTCTCTTTCTATACTCTGGAAATACCCATACCATGTCTTTTCTCTAAAATTTCTCATTAGCTCATGAACTGTTCAGAAAACCTGTACAACAATCTTTCCAATACATACCTGCTGATGAAAAAGACGAAGGAGGTTGCTGAACCTTACCAATATGCTGATTCTCTCCAAAAATACAGATATGGCAAAACAGGTTCTTTCCACCTATGAGAATCTTGTTTTGGAACATGAGGGAATGCAAACTTTAGATAACGGAGTCTGCCAGATGATGTATGGCGCAATTGCGCTTTTCGAGGGCAATGCTAAAGAAGCCGAGCTTCATCTTTTATCTGCAGAGAATATTATTTCGGAAGTCATGGGAACCGATAACGATTATGCCAAAACTGTTTATTTGTACCTGAATAATCTATATTCCCGATGTCAGAAACCGGAACAGGATTTAGCGTATAAAAATAAATATCTTGAATGTTCCCATCAACGCCAATAACAATTTTGGACACCATGAAAGTTAGCGAAAGTTAAAACTTTATCTAAATCATAAAAAACAATGTCAAAAACCGCATAAAATAAAGGTTTTTGACATTGTATATACTATTGTGAAACATAAATTTGCTAATTAGTGAAAGTTAGCGAAAGTTAAATTATGCCCAATATGGTATATATTTTTTATATCTCGGTGCTGTTTCTGGATCAACTGCCTTAATCAGCCCTGCATCTATTGTATTTTGAATTAAACGTGATGCTTTTGTCATTTCTTGATCCGATAATCCGAACAATTTCCTAATATCTCCATTAGAGACAGCCTCATAATTGACATAAGCCAAACAAGCCTGCATATAACAAGTGCGAACACGATCTTCCTTTGTTGTCATTTCAAATGGAACCTTTGCAAACAATACCGCTTTTGTAAATTGATTATTCTGATTCTCAATTCTTGGCGCAAGCAATTCATTTTTTGCAGTAGCCTCTATAATCTTGTCATATCCGCTGCCTCGTTCCTCACAAATACCACATTTATGCATAAATCCGGCAATGTTCTCATTTCGTGATACTGGAACCGTATCTACAATACGATCTATTGCTACCAGCGGAGCACCTGCATTAGAAAACTCTATTCGATTTTTGAACACTTCCACCATAGGATTCGTACCACGTTGTTGCAGCTCCTGATGAATCATAGCATTCGCCAACAATTCACGAATTGCTATTTCTGGAAAACTAATAACGGACTTCCTTGTTGCTTCCACTATCACCTCTTCCTGTGGAATAATTGTCATAATATATTGAACAATATCCTCATGCGCAAAAGCATAACCGCCCGAAAATTCTTTTTCCCTAATTGCATCCAATCTGGAATTTTCTTTATACCAAATAACGCGCACAGATCGCCGATGAAGATTATCAAACTTTTTCAAATCTTTCGCAATCATCAATGCTCCCATATTGGTAATGTTCCAATTTCCAGCATCATTTTTAATAATAAACTTTTCATTCTGTAAATCATCCAAAACTTTATCCCTATTACGCGGAATCGGCATTTCCATCTTATCGTAGTACTTGGGATAATCCAATAAAACAACCAACTCATCTTCCGTGACATTACTTTTTGCCAAGCGAAGCTCATATGGCGTTGTATCAAACGCCTGCCATAATTCCCTTTCTTTATCTGGATATTCCTTTAAATTTTTCTTATTTGTACCAACCCGAATATATTCCACTCCTGCAAACTGAACTGGCTGTTTCTCAGCACAAGGAATTTCAATCATTACAACATTTTTCCCATCCATAGGAATTTCATAAAATTTAAAATTGATTCGTGGTGAAACCATACGTGAAAGCCATGCTTCCAGCTCTTCATTTCCTTTTTTCATTTTCCGATATTGAAATTCTGTACCAATTATTTCGTGTGTATCATCATGAATTCCCCAAACAAGATATCCCTTTGTCCTACCGCACAATATGGCAGAATTACTCAATGCTGAGATATATTCTCCTATCAACTGCGGCTCCTTATTATTACACTTAAACTCCACCCATTCCGTTTCGGTGGGTAATTTTACAAGTTCCCGTACAAGACTTTGCAAATATTCTATGGATGTAATTGACATAAAATCACCTCTTTTTGTTTCTATGTATCCAGCATATCCTTTCCACCATCTTTTCCCCCTAATGGATGTGAAGGATCAATATCACGAACCCCCTCCTGCTCTAAAATCAATGCTGCCAGCCTTTCCGATGCCGCTTGTCCTTTATCCCATTCTAACAATCTATAAAATGTTTCCCTGCCTTCTGACCTTCTCAATAAAATCACCATCCAATTCTATTCTTCTAAAATCTTACCTAGAATTTTATATAGTTCCTTTATTTCATCTTTACTCAAAGTGATTCCTTTTCCCATCTTTTCATGTTGAGGTGCCCAATCTCTAATATCGTACTTGGGAGTCCCTCCATTCCACGAGATAAGATTCAATTCTTTTTTCCATCCCTTAGCACTCTCGGAAAGCACTCCCAGTTCTTTCAAGATATCATATTTAATATCTGCCATAATATACCTCCACTAAATCTGCATTCCTGTTTTTTCTCTTAGTTAACTATCACACTTATCATCCAATACATTCTTATGATTAATCAAAAAGTCTGATACAAACGGTGCAACCCAATACTGTGAACCGTCTGGCGGCGTATCTCCGACATCCAGATAATCTGTATAGTCAGATGACATTATAAGCAATGGTTTTATTAACACCACCAAGAACAAAAATGAAATTGTAATAAAAATCGCTGCTTTACCAAACTCCTTGCACTCCTCTTTTATTTTGTTTTTTACATCCAATCGGTTGTATGATTCATTATAAAACCGATACCCATTGGAATGCACATAATTATTTAGTTTATCTGCAAGCTTATCAGATGAATCCTTTAATTGAAATTCCTTTACTGCCTTTCTTGCGGCTGGATATGACGCAATACACTTTAAAACAAAGCCTATATGCAAATCCTTTTGCTGATTATGTACCCAATCCCAAATATTCTTCTCATCTTCATTTAATTGCTGTACATCAACGCACTGAGTAAAATCACTATTATTCGATACTGTAAAAAGATACACATAATAAAACAAGTCACCTCGATATTTACGCAACAAAGAATATGCATCTGCAAAATTAGCATTCATACAGCAAAAACGAATGCTCTCCATAGTCCTTGTTGCAGAATCAAGAATAAGATTGCCGTTTACTACTCCTGTCTGTCTAAAAACAGACATATCTCTGCCAAAAGCTAAATATCCTAATTCATTGAGAAAATCTCTAATTTGTGTAAGCAATTCTATCAAAGATATAAAATCCTGATTTGTACTCACGCCATTTCTATTAATTTCAAAATGATTTATTGGTGAAAACATATATATTCCTCATTCTCCTACTCACTTTCCGCAACTCCGAATTTCTGTCTGAAATCCTCATAGCTATTTACCCAGTCAAATCTTATCTGTTCAGTTACTGCCTGAAAATGCAGCTTGCCGCACCGAATCTTATTTTGTTCTACTTCCTGTAAATTAACCTCCTGCTTATCTGCTTTCGTTTCAACAATAAAGTAAATGCCCAATTCCGGACTGTTCAAACTATCTTTCCTACATACAACCGCCCAGTCAGGAGAATAATTTCCATAAGGAGTATCAATAATAAAACCACCCTTCTTCAATTTTGTAAACAACAATACATTCTGGTTATTCTCAAGCTTCTGGGCAAACTCTTTCTCACCTTTACTATCCATCTTGTAGTACTCATTCATTGCAGAACTGCGATTTGTGTTTGCTTGAAATACCCGCCATTCCTCATTAAAATCTTCCTCGCTGATTGTATCAAGTTCAAAGATATTTCTACTGTCTAGCTCATATCCGTTTATCACTTCATAGGATGTAATATTTGCTGCTTTTATATCACTCAACATCTTTAAGATTTTTTGTGTAACTGTATCTAAAATATCCTGATTATTCAACAGTTCCCTCTTCTTAACAGCATGAATAATTTTAAATATGGCAAGTCTTGGCAGCATTGTGTGGTACATGATATAATTTGCAATCTCAAAATCGCTCTTTGGATCGGAATCAATCTCAACTTCCAGTTCCTTGGCCCCATAAGATACATCTTCCATTACGAACATTGCAGATTCATTAAATTTTGCCTTACCAACTTCCACTTTATATTCATTTTTTGATTTCATAAACATAAGATAATTATTGATTTCCAAAGCACAGTCTTCAATAAATTTATCTTTATCTATTTTGAATCTGTACATGGTACGCTTCGTAAGATTTTCTCTTAGAGCATAATAAATCTGTTGAAATTCACCTTCTGAAACAAAAGCCCTTACTCTATTTTTCGGCGGTTCATTGTCACCATTACGAATCTCAATCTTCTTGGTGCCTTTTTGTATCATCAGTTCTTTAAACTGCTGCTTAATTTTCTCCATGTGTTCATAGAGCGTATCATCAACAAAAATCATATTATCAAATAGTTTTGTAATCTGAGATGGTGCACTTTTTAAAATGTTTTCTCCATTCATAACACCAGCGGAAATTAGCTCCTGTTTCAATACATCTACTAATTCCGGTGTGATTTTTCCCTGCGGAACTCCGGCAGTCTTCAATGTTGAAATAAGAATCTCAGCAGTTACTTCGTTCTTATCAAAATTCATATTATCATTAAAATCTTTTTGTAATGCTGCTGCAAAGTGATCGTAATAATCATTGGCAATAACAGTAAGCTCGTTGATTCTACGGTCTAAACAACGATTGCCTGTAATATCTACTGGCAACCTTAAGCCTCTTCCAATTTCCTGCTTTTTCGCTATTTCAGAGCCGCCTGACTTTAATGTACACAACGTAAATACATTCGGATTATCCCAACCTTCCCGAAGCGCTGAATGGGAAAAAATAAATGCAAGTGGTTCTTCAAAAGATATTAACTCGTCCTTCTTTTCCAAAATCAGACTAATGCCACGATCAATATCTTCCTGAGACTTTGCCTTAATTTTCAAGTTGTTTTCATCAACTGATGAATCCCATCCATCAATTTCTACCACATTTTTCTTGGCATCTAAGGCAAAATAACCCTCTCTCACCGACTGCACATTCATATGATCAGGAAAGTATTCCTTAAACTTCTCAATCGTAACCGCATTTTGTGATACATATTTCTTATATTCTTCATCAAAAATCCTTAAATACTCCCCTCTGCCATCGGGAGCTGTAGTATCTCTAACTTTATCTACAGAATCAATGAAAAATAATGTAAGCGTCTTGATTTTCCTGCCAGTCCTTAAAATATTCATCTGTTTTACAAAATGATTCTGAATCGCAAGTCTTATTTGGATGCGCACTGCTTCATTTTTTTCAATCTCATATGTACTATGTCCTTGTTCCAACTCTATTATTTTCTCTTTTGTTGCAACCTGCAATGGTTTTAACTTATGAGGCTCTTCTGCAATACGCATATCTTTGTACTGAGGAAGGTTTCCGGACAGTTCTTCAATAGATACTCCGCCACCAACCTGAAACGTTTTAAAACGAATTATACCGCCCTGTTCCTGTGAAAATATCTCAATTTTTGCCCTCAAATCAGAAGTAAACGATAAATAACGGATATATGGATAATCCTTCGGAATCACTCCATGTACTGTTTTTACTTCAATTCTCTTTACTAAATCTTTCTGATATGCACCATAAGAATCCAGCTTGTAAATCTGGTTATACAACTGTTTATGGGTAGCTGAATATCTCAAAGTAAATAATGGCTGCAATTCCTCTATTGCCTTTAAGGACTTGGATTTGTTTCTCTTTGTACCTTCAATTTTCTGTGGCTCATCAATAATGATAATCGGTTTAATATATTTGATATCTTCCCAAAGAATCTGTCCATATTCATCTTCTGTTCTTATTTTATTCGTGTCTTTATTGAATGCCTGAATATTCATTACACAGATGCTTAAATCATTGCTCTCTACCAGTTTCGAGCTGACCTGCTTGGGATTGTTACTGTCATAAATAAAGCTGTGTTTAGATAAGTCTACATCATACAACCTTTTAAAATGGTCTAGCAGTTGCTCCATTGACTTTTCAACACCCTTACGAATGGCAATAGACGGAACTACTATCATAAATTTCTTAAATCCATACTCTTTATACAATTCCAGTATAGTTCGAAGATATACATAAGTTTTCCCTGTACCTGTCTCCATTTCTATCGTAAAATTATTGCCCTCTGCTAATGCAGAATCCGCAAACAAATCATTCTGTAATTGTACACGCCTTAAGTTCTCCAATAATCTGGAACCTACTACAATATCATTGTTTCTTACCGGATCACCTTCACCAATTTTACGAGTACGATTAGGACGATAGATACCATCCACTTGTCTGGATAATCCTTTAAACAATTCGACTGTAGACTTGACTGCTTGCAACTGGTAATCTAGGTCATCATCAAATTGGAATGTAATGCGTTTTGACATAATCTTCTGTCTCCCTTAAATAAACTCTACCGTATATGTGACTTTACTGTTTCCTGCATTTTTTTCTATAAGAGCCTTTAATCTTCTGAATGTTTCATCTTTCAATGCAATATCATCCTTAAATGCAGAATCCCTAAAAATAAACTTAATCGGCAGCGGATCAATCTCTGCCAGTTTGTTCACAAGCTCGACAGTAATTTCCGTTTCCAGACACACCAAATAACTGCTTGCATAAAGATATGTACGATTTCCAATGTCAGATAACAATTCCAAAGTTTCTGATAACGCCACATCACGCTGTCTGAGCATCAATTCATAAACAATATCTATATCCTTGGCTCCTGGCATGAAATCTACAAGGTCAGATGTACTTTCAATTTGTGCCAAATCAAGCTGCCCTGCATCCATTAGTGAATTCCACTTAATGTTAGTATCTGCAACACGAAATACCTTAAATCCAATATCTATATCAGCTTCTGGATTTTCTCGCTTAACCTGTTCTCCTGCACGTCGTATTCGCTCTTTTCCGATTTCACTTAAATAATGTGATTTTTTTAATTCATCCAAAAAATCTATACAACGATCTATAACTTTTTTTGCTTTAACGTCCACTTTTTCCCTAGTTTCATCAAAATCTTCTCTCAACTGAACTAAAATATATTTAAGTTTTTTTCCATTCGTATTACAATTCATAACAGCTTCTGCCATTGTGCCCGATCCAGAGAAGAAGTCTAATACAATATCCTTATCGCTTAGTCCTATTGCATTAATCAATTTCATTAATATATCAGCATCTTTTGGATTAGTAAAATAATTATCTCCCATTAATGCAATTAAATTTTTAGATGCTACACGTCCATCTCTATAAACAATACTTGTAAGACTTTGCATTTCTGTATCTTTTAAATAAGTTTTATTATTAGGAATAGTCTTCTCGTCTTTCCCGAAGTGAATTGTTCCTTCCGCAATCTTCTTTTCCATTGTCTCTTTTGGAAAACGCCATCCACTAGAAGGCTCTTTAACTGCTTTACCCGTTACCGGATGAATCACCTCATATCTATATTGTCCATAATTTGGTCCTGAAATATCGGAAGGAAAATAAATTCCATTGGTGTCCATCCATGAATAATGTTTGCTTGCACATATAGGATTAGATTCTGAAAACTGTTTATACCAATTCAGTGCCTCCTTGTGAATCTCCTCCCAATTATCCCCATATTTCTCATGAAAGTCTTCAAATGCACTGTATATTTCTTCTAATCCTTCCTTTTTTTCATTCCAAAGACCTTTATTAGCATCTTTATTTTTTACAAAGCAAACTATATATTCATGCTGAATGGACACATATGCTTGATCATTCTTGCTACTGTTTTTCCAAATTATTTCACCTGCATAGTTTTCTTCTCCAAATATCTCAATACACATTTTTTTAATATTACATACTTCATTTTCATCAATGCTAATAAAAATAACCCCATCATCTGTCATTAAATCTTTTGCTATTTTTATACGCGGATACATCATATTCATCCAATTTGCATGATATCTATTTTTAGATTTACTATTTACAGTATACCGTTCTCCAAAATAACTAATATTTCCTTCTGCTATGTCACTTTCAAGTTGCTCCATTGCAAAGGAATCATTATACACAAAATCATTTCCCGTATTATACGGTGGATCAATATAAATCATCTTAACCGCACCATAATAATTCTGCCGCAGTAACTTTAATACTTCTAAATTATCCCCCTCAATATAAAGATTTTCCGTAGTATCTGCATTCTTACTGTCCTCCGGAATAAATTTCAATGTCTTTCCAACAATATCTTCCTGCGCGATCTTCTTTGCATTCTTCTTACCAGCCCACGTCAGCTCATATTTCTCACTATCCACCTCTGCAAACTGTCCTAATTCTTCTTTTAATGCCTCAAAATCAACCTCTCCATCCTTAACTGCTGATGGAAATAATTGTGCCAACTTCTTTACATTATCATCTACCACATCATTGATTTTCTGCTGTATCTTACTGTACTCCATTCTATAGTAACCTCCCATTAGTAATCTTGCCATTTTTTGCACTACCCAACATTTACTCCACAAGCAGAGCACGATAATGATGACGTATTACTGCATTCTGGCTTTACCGCATAATCCGAATCACTTACAACAATTTCCACATCACCATAACATTTTCGTGAAAGTGAATCCATATCACAGTGGCACAAGCTTGTAAACTCTGTACAGTAAATCTCCACATTTTTTTCTTTCAGTAACTTGATAGTATCACTACTTGGATGTCTATACCTTTTATTTTCACCTGTTGATATGATTGCAATATGTGGTTTCAACATATCTAATATATGTTCTGTACCCATTCCATTTTCGTCATTATAAAATGCACCGTGATGTGGCATCTTTAAAATATCACATTCCAATTCAGGCATACGCTCTAATAATCTTCTCCAACCATTATTTTCTAAATCACCTGTAAAGATAATTTTGCTCACTTCATTTTCATACAAGCATACAATCGACATATCATTTGTACTTTTATGCAAAAGGGCTTCTGTTTCTTCAGCCACATTCGGATAAATCAATGAAAATTTTGTAGTATTATTTGAGACTAATTCACGTTTTTGTAAATCGGTATCATTTATTCCTCTTAATATGGTAATTCTCTGCTTATGATAAAGTTCCAAAAATCTCTTTAAAATGAGCTCCATCGTCTGTGTCGGATTTCTTCTGTCAAAATTAAAGCATATTTTTTTTATAACACCCCGTATGGCAAATTTCTCCAAAAAGTCATTAACACCTCTACAATGATCTGCATCCATATGCGAAATAATCAGCATATCAACTATTTTAATCTCACTTTGAACCAATTCATTTATTAATTTATCTGCATCAACAATATCTATAACAATAGTCTTAACTCCACCTAAATGGAAGTCATTCATATAAATAACTGCACTGTCACCATGACCAACATCTAAAAATTTTATTTTCTCTCCATCACTTAACATGGCTATCCTCCCTGCTCGATGATAAATCATTACTTAACATTTCAATGATGTCCTCGCTTTTAAGATACGAATATGCCAATGGTTTTATATCAAACAATTTCCCTTCGTAATATTTAGCAGAAAATTCTGCATTTTCCCGTAAGAACCATCCAGGCATCGTACTGGTTATTGCTATTTTCTGCTCACCAAACTCTGCCAGATAAACAAGACAATACATTTCATCTATATTGATACATTCTACTTCACCGGAAACATTGGAATATTTCTGAGGTACAATTTCATTTTTTTCAATATCATTTTCAACACCATTATATACCTCAAATAATTTTCTAATCTGATCACATTCCTCACAAGCCAATCCAAATGCTTCAAAAATAATATCATCAATCTTATTCTGAAATTCATTTACCATTTTTTCATCATCTGAGCAATATGCATCCTTTATTCCCCAATAGTAACTTTCTATCTCTTTGATTTGACCTTCTGTAAATTTTGGAATCGGTATACTACGGATTGCTTTTGTCGTCAATGTCCGCTTTACACATTCCCGCCGCATGTAAGCATTAATTAATTTACTATTTATTAATGCACATATTACATAATCAGATATTTTTTCATCATTAGAAATCAAACAAAAAAATGAGTGACTAGGATACCGTCGGCTTTCATCCACAAATGCACTGATACATTCTATTTCACCTGGAGTTGATGACATTTTTACCAATACTTTTCGTTCCGAAGAATAAATATATTCAAAATCTCTTCGCAGTCTAAATCCTCCATAATTCCCTTGTATTCTTTTTTCCTCCTCTTCTGCCATTGCATAATTTAAAAATTGTACACTATCCATCTCAGGTGAAATAACATATCTTCTAAAATTCTTTGCATTAGCAATATAAGGAACCCAACCATCGTGATTCTGTTTTGAAAGGATATAAGATGGTGCCATAATTCCTGTGCCATTTTCGGTAATGTCGTTTATTGTTTTGGTATTTTCAACAATTTTCTGAAGTATTTTTTCAACTGGTGATATTTTCATTTCTCTGTCTCTTTTCCATTTAGACTGAATATTTACCGAAAATTCAAAGTCCCATTTTTTGCACTTAAAGTACCTTCTCACAGAATATTTATTTCTTGCCAGCATTTTTATTTTAGTAATATTCTCCTTATCTACTTGTTTTTTCTGGGCAATCAGTACCATTGTAGAACAGTTGTTTTCAAATATTTGCCCCGGTAACATCCATAATTCCAATATATCCAACTCATTCAATAACCGTTCCCTCTGCATACTGCAGCTGTCATTTTGCATGAAACTTTCAGGCAAAACAATTCCTATATATCCACCATCATGTATCAGCCCCAAATACTTATCTACAAACGCTGCCGCTTTCTGTATCCTCTCACTATCCCCTCTTATTTCTCTATATGGAGGATTTCCTAAAATAACATAAGGCGTCCGAATTTCAGAAGTATTCATACGGAGCAAATTACCCGTCTTAATATTCCACTTGTTACCATACGGCAGACTATATAACAGTAATGACAACTTTGCAACTTCCGAAGCAAACTTATCTACATCATACCCCTGAATCATATTTGTTAAATACTCATGCCTGTCAAAGTCCGCTTTTTCAAGGCTAATTAAATCTTCAAGCCTTTTACATGCACTTAATAACAAACTTCCGGAACCACATGTCCCGTCCAAAACAAATCTATTATCAACCGGAATGTTTTCAAATGGTATGTGAGCGGCAATTTCTTGGCTCAATACTTTTGGTGTATAATAAATTCCAAATTCCTTTCTAATATTTTTTGCTTTGGATTCATTAAGTTGTAAAAGCGTTGATTCATAGAAATAGCCTAATAACTCATGATCTACACTTTGATAATTAATGCTGCATTCCAAACTCTCACATATTTTATCAGGAAGATTCTTTCCGTATTTTTTCATTAGCTTGTCATCAAAATATTCCTTATATGTTTGTGACAACTTGTCAAAAAGCTGCCATATGTTTGGCATTTTTTCATTACTATATACCTTGCTGTTTATGATTAAAGCAGAAATAATATGCATTGTAATACTGGTAACATTATTTATATCCCGCTCATTATTCTTTTTTATGCTTTCCAAATACGTTTTTGCTGCTGTTATTCCTTTTTCAAACTCTTCACTTAGAATTTTGCATGTTGCTTTTCTTGAAAAGTCAATCAATCCTAATGCTTCAAAGATATTTAACTGTTTATATCCCATTTTTGAAGCAATCAAATTTTCTGACATAAACTCAAATCTATTTTTCTCAAAATATAAATAAACTATATTTTCCTGAGCATCATTTAAGAGTTCATTTTTGTCAGGTTCTATTTTCCAAACACGCACATTATCCGATTTAGAAATAACTAGTATAGGAGCTGCTAAATATTTTGCTCCCTCAATATATTTCGCTTCCTCATTATCATCATTTACTCTCTGCATTGCAATACATGAAGTTGATATATCTTTTAAATATTTATCACTAAATGCAACATAATCAAACTTTATAGCAGATGTTCCATTTATTTGAACTGAATAACCCTCGAAAATATGTTCATTACTATACCCCAATGAATTAAGAACATTCTTCATATAAGTACTACCCATCACTAATTTCTCCTTTTTAGCAAATATTTACTTCCTAATCTTTATTATTTTACAGAGTAACTCCATTATATTTTCGTTCTTACATGATGACAAAATCATTTAATATTAATATCATCCATGCTCCGAATAACCTCTTTAATTTCCTTATTCAGATTCATCTTTTCAGCACCAGTTACTGCCTTTTTCAACATGCCCCTTGCATCAACCAGTTTCTTATAATATGTATACAACAATTCCATATGTTTATTATCGTACCACCCATTTCCATCTAAAATAAGCTCCGTACCGGAATATGCGCTCTCATTCATTATCATATAAGTTCTATAATACCATTCCTTATACAAATTTATCTTGTTTGTCTTATTTTTTATCTGCACATAATCCAAATATTTCAGTAGTCTGTTTCTTCCATCATCCGGCAATCCCACTGGATAACTCTCTGTTAGAACGCTATGCTCAACCACTATTTGGTTCTCGTCAGTCTGATTCAATCGCTTCATTGCGAATGAATACAATTCATGCTGTGAATCATGCATATGAAAGACACATAACGGCTTAATCAGATTCTGATAAACAGATGCCAAATATGGTGCTACTTTGATACTTTGTAGTTCCATTTCATAAAACTGAACCACCTCACATCTGTATTCATCATTAATTACAGATCGAATCTCTTCCCCTGCAATCTGATACATAAGTCTTACTTCTTTGACCGCATCTTTAATACGCTTTTTATCCTCTGGCTTTAAATCTTTCGGTATAAAGTCTTTCAAAGCCAGTTTGACATCAATCTTATAATGTTCTGGTATATTAAACATGACATTCCTACCCCATAAAAATAGTCTGCAACATATTAAGAGAAATCTTCCACAACCAAAAATGAAACCAGCTCAAAATCATCAGCAGTCTCTTCTGCAAATGCATTGTTAAATCCACCAAAATCAAACATCATCTGAACAGCCTTGGATTCTTCCTCTCCCTTAATAGATCGAATCGCTTTATTTAGCAACTCTGAGTAGAACTCCATCTTTGTAGCGTTCTTTGTTCGCTCAAAGAATTTTCCAAACAATTCCATGACAGGTACACTTTTACCATAGCATAATTTTCTGAACTGTTTTACTACCTCTCTGGCTTGCCCATTACCATATAATACTGTACCATCATTTAATATATAAATCAGATAGTATGGATACAAAGAACTATCTGACTTTGGCTTGTCCATATCATTACGGTGTTTAAAGCAAAAAAGCACTCCCTTATGCTCACTGTCTGTAACCGAATAAATACCTCTCGGAATTTTCTTAATCTCCGGCACTGAATGTATGTATTCTGATAATTCATTTAGGTACTCATTCATATTAAGGTCTGTAAGCGAAAGATTCTCACTGGCATCTTCAATATCAATCACTTCTTGCTGTAATCTTTCCAACTGCCGCTTTCTAAAATTAAAATCATTCATTTCAGGAGTCAGAATATCTTCATCACCCGTCGAAACCAGATTCATAGTTGTCATCTTTCCTTTCACCCGTTGCTCTAAGCCTAAGTATTCGTTCAGTTCCATAGCCGGAAAGAAATTTATCATCTGAATATTCGTGTTTTTACTCCCAATTCTGTCAATACGACCAAATCTCTGAATCAATGACACCGGATTCCACTGAATGTCATAATTAATCACCGTGTCACAATCTTGCAAATTCTGCCCTTCTGATATACAGTCTGTACCAATCAGCAGGTCAATCCGTTCCTCTACCGGAATCTCCCTTTTCATTTTTGACATCGGAGAGAATGCACATAATACGGAATTAAAATCTGCATCCACATTACGATTATTGCATCGGATATCTTTTCCCGTAATGCAGGCAGTATATATACCATACTCTTTTATAAAGTCTGCAAGTTCACGATACAAATAATCTGCCGTATCAGCAAATGCCGTAAAAATCAATATTTTACAATTATCTGTATTATAAGGAGTTTCTGTTACTTTATTGATAAGAATCTCTCGAAGATCTTGTAATTTCTGATCTCGCCTCTCATCCAAAATCCGTTTCGCATTCTTATGGATTTGTTGAATAATATATTTATCGCTTGCCAAGTCATCCAAATAATCATCCACACGAAGATGCTTTACATCTATCTCATACTTTCCTTCCAAATATAATTCTTCATCTTCCAGTTCTCCATTCTCCTCGTCAAGCTGTCCGCTTCCTCTTAATAATAATTGCTCTGTTCGTTCAATACGTTCCAAAAGCCTGCGCAATGTTTCCTCAAACGAATACACAGAACTTTCCAGCCGCTTAAAGAGATTAAATCTATGTAAAATAATCATGCCTCTGGATTGTGTATCAAACTCCATTCGCCCGCCATGTTTTCCGATTAATGAATATTTCTGAAGATATATCTTTTTACAATCTTCTCTGATATATCTTGTAGGCGTATATACACTTAAAATAAGAGCCTCCAACAGTTCATTCGTTGCCTTAAAATTAAGCAATTCCCCCTTGGTGTCAATATCACTATTTAACGTTTTTGGTTCATTCTTATTGGGGAACTGTCCTACACCATTATTGCCATAGTAATTTGTAATGTGCTTTCGACTTCTGGAAATTGTCATAAGTTCCAGCAATTTATAAAAATCCGATGGTAAACTATCTAACAGTTCTTCTTTCTTATGTGCAGGTTGTTTTTCCCATGCGTTGATACAAGCAGAGGTTTTTCTTAAGAGATTGTCTATACTGGAAATACCCTCTTCTGCGAAAGCATAGTCCTTATCCCCCGTAATAATACTAATCTGATTTTTCAAATCAACCAAACTATTATTAACGGGTGTTGCTGATAACATAAGCACCTTTGTATTATTATTACCATGTTTAATAACATCTTGCATCAGTCTTGCATAACGTGTCATAATAAGTTGATCATTCTCATCATATCTGTCGTTACGATTTCTAAAATTATGAGATTCATCAATCACAACAAGATCATACAATCCCCAGTCAAACTTTTTTAAATCCTGTCCTGAACGTGACATACCGCTATATCTGGACAAATCAGTATGGAACATAATTCTGTAATTAAAAGTTTCGTGTAAGAATGAATCTTTATAATCTCCTCGAAATGAGTTCCAATTATCGTACAATTTTGCTGGTGTAAGAACCAATACCCTGTTCATCCCAATCTCAAAATATTTAATAATGGCAAGAGCTTCAAATGTCTTGCCAAGACCAACAGAATCCGCAATGATACAGCCGCCATAGGTATTCAACTTGCGGATTGCCGATACAACACAATCTTTTTGGAAATCATACAATGCATTCCAAATTTCAGTTTTCTTAAATCTAGTACTGTCCTTCTCAAATCGTTCTACACCAACGTCCAACTGATTTCCGAATAATTCATTCAGAGTAAAATAATATAAAAATTCTGGTGAATGTTCTTTATATACATACCGCAAACTAGCCAGCAATTCCTCTTTATAATCTACAGACACTTGCTCATTAAACCAAATTTGTTTAAAAATGTCTAATGCGCCTAATATCTGCTCTCTGTCAGCGCTACCATTTAAAATAGTGTCAAAATTAATATTATTAAATGATTCTCTGCTCATTTTCTTAGATACTTCCAATGAAGATGAGCCTTGGATCATGAAGTCTTCATCAATAATCAGAACATTCCCACCAATACGAATCCCTGTGTTTACCTTACGAATATTAACATGTTTCTGTATAAAATCATGCATATTCCGAGCTTTTGAAAAATGCTGTAGTTTATTCTTCTCAGTAATATCATATGAATTAAATAATATATCCGTAGGGTTGATTTCAAATTCATGCGCAATCTCTGCCTGATGAGGCAAAAATTTTACATCACGTATTACAAAATTTATCTCTTTTACGTTATGCAAATTTTTTTCTAATAAAGAAAACACCGCTATCGTCAGCTTATCATTGACGATATTAACTACCGCATTTTTCTTATTCTGAAGAACTTCGTTAATTTTCTCAATCATCTGCTCATTTGAATTAATAACATTTGTCATTCAGCCGTTTTCTCCTTTTTACGCCTTGCATCAGCAGGTTTCTTTGCATCAGCAGGTATTAGCCACATTTTACCTTTCTTAATCACTCCATCTATCCTTCCATCTATACAAAGTGTAATAATTCTCCTTGAAGAAATATTCCACTTTTTAGACATTTCTACTGTTGTTAAATACTCCATATCCATAACCTCCTGCCACTTCCCATTATATTCCATTATCGGAACAAAAGCAATTACCTATTTAATGTTACTAATTTCATAAATTATCTTGCTAAAAATCATCGTTCCCTATTTCTCTACTTTTTCCTCTCTGATTACCTCTGATTTTTTCCCTGAAAAAGCTTGGTTTTTCCCCTGCCATTGTTCATTGAACTCCTGAAAAACACTTCCGTAAAAGATTTCTTCATCATTTTCAGATACATCATGCTCTGCCTGAAAGCGGTAAAATGCTTCGTAAAATGAAATATCACCATTACTCTTTTTGTCTGCTCCCGATGTGATTTCTGATTCTTTGTTCCGAACCTTCTCCGAATTTTCTGTCACATATGCTGATTTATCTGCTTTTTCCGGCTCTTCTCGCCATTCCTCATAATCATCAATGTACTGTTTTGCTTCCTCAATATCCTGCATGGTACGCCTGTATTCCATATGCTTCTGCTCTTTCTCCTGCATATACTGTCTCCTGCACCCACTTCAACGGAAGTCCTACTGCAAGATGTACTCTAGCAGATGTTAATTCCCTTGCACTCAGTTCTTTTGCGATTGCCGCAAGCGTCAGGATATAATTATCATCATCTGATTGCTTTTCAGCGATAAAGCTCTTATGACCTTCCCCGATAATGTTGAAATATCCGTCATACTCCAGATAATCCTTACTGAAAGTTGGCGCTTTCTCACTCTTAATCAGTGCTGTTGGAAATACCCTATGTGCTGTTTTGATATTTCCATATCCATGATCAATTCCTAATATCAATGTTCCAATCATGTTATATTCTCTTATATTCACCATAATTTTTCCCTCTCTTTTCGTTTCAATTTAGTGATAACAGTAGACAAGATCATGAAGAATCACTTCCTCTGCCATTGCCTTAGCTTGTTCCCGAAGCCACCACATTTCCATTGTAGAATCTGGATTCTTCGGTTTATGCTTCTGTAAATACTGCTGCATAATCCTGTCCAACAGTTCGTTAGCTTCCTCATTTACTTCCGCTGCCTTTTGCTTCAACTGCCCTGTACGAACTAAACCATAATATCTGTCCGGCTGGTTTTATTTCAGATACTTTTTCCATAAATCTCCATATTTTCCCGAAAAGGTATCCTGCTCTGCTTCTGTAACACGGATATTAGGATATAAAATACCGTCTCTCTGTGTAAGTACCGCCCATCTGTTCAAATATTGATTTTTCTCTGCTCATTTTCACTTCCTCCGTTTCTGCTATCCAATTTATAGCTTCCAATAAAAATGACAGACACTTGTATGCCTGCCACTACATCAGATAATTCTTCTCCATAGATTGTGCTTCCTGTGAATAACAATTTTAATTCGTTTCTTCACATAAATACATCATTTCATCAGTCAGATTTGTACACCATTTTTGACACCAACTTTTCTTCAAACTACACTATTCTGCGATAAGTTATGATACTTCTCCTAAAAACCAAAAGTGGCTTAAACCCTTGCAAAGGAAGTTAAGAAATCATCTCCTGGCATAATTTCATAGGATACTTCATAATGATATTGTTCTTCCGTTTCCTCATTAAAACTGAATAAGAAAAACTTTCCCTTGTGACTGGTCCATGAGGGCAAAAACAAGGGAAAAGGATACATATTTTGAGGCTGGCATAGCGTAAAGCCTTGAAAAATAGGGAAAACTTATGGAAAAAGCTTACAAATCCTTATCTATGTGATTCAGTATAGCGTATTTCCTCTTCATTCTCAATGCCAAGATAGTTTCTAACTTCCTTTCCAATTTCAACCAGAAAACATAATATTTTCCATTATATTTTTATTTCCATTGCAGATAATAACACCATGGTAAGCAACAACGTTTCGAGGCGGACATCATTCCCAGGAATGAACCATTTCGGAATGATGTTCTTGCCAGAAAGAAAACAATAAGAAAAATATTTGGAGGTGAATCGAAATGGCTAACAGCAATTCTGGTTCTAACACAAGTAAAATGGCAGTGCCTCAGGCAAAAGAGGCAATGAACCGTTTCAAACAGGAGGTTGCATCTGAAATCGGCGTACCTTTGAAGGAAGGTTACAATGGTGACTTAACTTCTGCTCAGGCTGGTTCTATCGGCGGAGAAATGGTTAAGAAGATGATTATGAAACAGGAACAGCAGATGTCCGGCGGACAGCAGTAATCTTTGCTGCCAATAAGCAGACAAGCTGCCAATATAGAAATTCCCCTGCTTTGGCAAAGTCCGGAGCAGGGGAATTTCTATATTGGATTCTCTTGCATTGACAAGGCATCCGCCTGATGCTACAATCTAACTCACAGGAATGTTATTCTATTCCAAGTATACCCATGCAATCCAGGGGGGGATATTTTTATGGAAATTGAACGCAAATATTTAATCAAGTCACTGCCGGACAACCTGAATTCTTTTCCTTTTCACCAAATTGAACAAGGATATCTCTGCACTGATCCGGTAGTGCGCATCCGCATGCAGGATGAAACATATTATCTTACCTACAAATCCAAAGGCCTGATGGTCCGGGAAGAATATAACCTGCCCCTTACCAAAGAGGCTTATTTTCATCTCCGTTCCAAAGCAGACGGCATTCTTATTACAAAAAAGAGATACCTGATTCCGCTGCCTCCCTCCCATACCATTGAGCTGGATATTTTCGAAGGAGAACTGGCGCCTCTGACGCTTGCAGAGGTGGAGTTTGCAACAGAAGAAGAAGCGAATCATTTTCTTCCTCCGGAATGGTTCGGAGAAGATGTGACTTATTCCGAAAAATACCATAACAGCACATTAAGCCGTTTTACTGATTGAACAAGGAACTGTTAAGAAAAATCCTGCGCACGATTCAAAAGTTATTTCTTAACGTTACCTAAGTCTATGCAGCATTCGGTATTGTTCCAATTTTACTGCAAAAATTATCTTATGAAAATGGTTGATTATCTCAAAAAAGCCTTGATTTACGGGCATACAAGTAGGATTTCAAGCCGAATTTACTACCAATTTACTACTTTTAAGGGAAGAGCCTTGATATGTCACCCGGAATCCTGCAAGCCCCAATATCAGCACAGCATTGAAAAAATAAATGAAAACTGAATATGACACAGACACGGCGTTTCTCTATCCCATAACAGGAAGAGCAGGAATGCCGCTTTTTTATACCCTCATGTTACGCGATAGAAGCCAAAAGAGCCTTGCTACAAGCGGCTTTGCGGACGTGTTTTTGCAGGAGATAAGGATTTATACCTAACCCCGGCAAAATGGCGTTCTATTGCGTAACATACCCCAAGCAAAAGACGCTCTGAAGCTATGGCAGCCTTCCAAGAGAATCACAAGCGAATTTGCCCGATATTGGAAAACCCGACACCAGATAACCCGATATTGGATTTTTCGATACCGGATTATCCGACATCGGAAAATCCAATGCAATTAAATAAAGATATACTAAATACTGATTTACTAAATAAAGAGAAAAGAAATACAGATATACAAAATACCCCTTCCTTTCCCTTCCACATTCCTAATCCCTCTCCTTTTGTCGGGAATGCAGCACCACCGCTGGAATGGAAATGAACGGATTAAGCTATCAAAGAAAAAAATAAGTTTCGGAGCAATCATAGGAAAAGAGTACTCTTTTCCGTAAATCTGCCCGCCCATATAGCTTGCCGGACTGATTTGCTTGTTGGGAAGTATCCCAAACCCTCTTGATAGTTTTCTCACTACCTACAATACCGTACAAGGCAATTTTAACGAAGCTTTGAGAAAAATTCCAAAAAAGTTTTTCTTAGTCTATCTACAAAGAAGTTTGGGAAATATCAAGTATTATTTAATTTCTTGAATTTATTCGGCTAACCGCATATAATTATAGTGATGGAACTTATAGAAAGTGAGGGTGAATGAAGATGTTAGAGTATATTTCTGCCCCGGAAGCGGCGAAGAAATGGGGCATTTCAGAAAGACGGGTACAAAAGCTATGTGAGGAAAACCGCATACCGGGCGTGGCAAAATTCAGCCGCTTGTGGCTGATACCAAAGGACGCTGAAAAGCCAGTAGATAAAAGGAAACGGGAGGAAAACAGAAAGTGAAAATATTTGTTGTTGAAGATGAAACAGAGATTTGTAAAGAGCTGTCCGTTCTGTTACAGAAATATGGGTATGCTTATGAAAGCAGCACTGATTTCGCACATATTGCAGACCATATTTTGAAAGCGGAAGCAGACCTTGTACTGCT
This sequence comes from Petralouisia muris, assembly GCF_004793545.1. Lineage (GTDB taxonomy): Bacteria > Bacillota > Clostridia > Lachnospirales > Lachnospiraceae > Petralouisia > Petralouisia muris. The sequence continues at coordinate 74,290 of NZ_SRYA01000004.1, forward strand.
GGATATAAACTTGCCATATCAAGACGGTTATACGATATGCCATGAGATTCGGAAACAGTCGGATATTCCGATTATCGTTCTGACAAGCAGAAATACAGACTTTGACGAATTGATGAGCCTAAATATCGGTGCAGACGATTTTATATCAAAGCCTTATAACGCACAGGTATTGATAGCGCGTATTCAAAAAATATTAAAAAGGACTTATGAAGCACAGGTTAATTCTGTCCTTATTCATAAAGGGCTGACAATCAATCTGCTAAAGGCTACTGCTTCTTATGGGGATAAAGAGGTAGATTTAACAAAAAATGAACTTGGCATACTGCGTTTACTGGTTGTAAACAAAGGCAATGTGATACCGCGTGACGCGATCATAGATGAATTATGGCAGAGCGACGAATTTATAGACGAAAACACACTCAATGTTAATATTGTGCGATTGCGTAAGAAGTTATCGGAGATCGGTACGCCCGATTATTTAGAAACAAAACGTGGATTTGGGTACAAAGTATGAAACTGACCGATTATATAATTGACCGCCTTTTTTCTGTTGTAATGTTTTTGGTAGCTGTTATTTTTTCTATGGGGCTTCTTTGGTTAATGGGATTGCGTTATGAATTTATTATTTATATCGAAATAATATTCGGGTTTTCCTTTCTTGCAGCGTTGTTATGGGACTACACAAGAAAAAAGAAATATTACTGCGGATTTATGGCTTTATTTGACGGACTTGACGACAAGACTTTATTAGCAGAGCTTGCAGAAAAGCCGAGATTTCTTGACGGGAAACTGTTATATCAAATTCTACGCCTGTCTAATAAGTACATGAATGATAAGTTAGCGGAAGCGGGGGCTACTAATCAAGAATACCGGGAATATATCGAAATGTGGGTACATGAAATAAAAACGCCGATAACCTCTGCCCATTTAATCATTGAGAATGACAAAAATATTTCTACAATCCGCATAGATGATGAATTGAATAAAATAGACCATTTTGTAGAACAAGCCCTTTTCTATGCGAGAAGCACAACATTGGAAAAAGATTTTAAGATAGAAAAGACAACTTTGAAAACATTGGTACAGGAAGCGTTGAAAAACTATTCCAAACAAATCATTGAAGCCCACGGCAGACCTGTATTTGAGAATTTGGATATTCCAGTATTTGCCGATCGGAAATGGTGTGTATTTATTATAGGGCAGATTATAGCTAATTCTGTTAAATATGCAAAAGAAAATCTAATCATCACTTTTGAGGGGAGTTCTTTTGATAACGGGTGCAGCCTTTCTATTTCCGATAATGGAATTGGTATAACCGAAGCAGATATTCCGAGGATTTTTGATAAAGGTTTTACCGGGGAAAATGGGCGCAAACTTGGAAAGTCAACAGGTATTGGATTATATTTATGCTGGAAATTATGCCATAAGATGAATATGGAAATATCGGTGGCAAGCAGCCTTGAAAATGGGACAACCGTAAAAATCATGTTCCCCAAAGAAAATCTTTATTCATGACAATAGAAGACTCGCGAAGCGTGGATTCTATTGTATGACATAGGAATATCCTGCAAAGCGGGATTGTACGAGCAGGCATGAAAAATGTCTGCTTCTTTTCTCCCCGGAACCTTACATTTCGGTAATGTAAATGTAATCTTATTTAATGGCGCATTTTAATTTCTGAATGTACAATATGAACTATCAAATTTGCAAATTTGATAGTTCAACGAAAGAAAAGGCGAAGCATTTTCTTGAGTCTAGCTAAATTAAGGAGGAGCAAAATTATGAATACCCCGATTTTAGAGGTTTCTGACATTCAAAAATATTACGGAAACAAAGGAAACATTACCAAAGCTGTTAATCGTATTTCCCTGTCTGCCCACAAAGGGGAATTTGTCGGTATCATGGGTGCGTCCGGCTCTGGTAAAACAACATTGCTGAACTGCATTTCCACAATCGACACAGTAACCAGCGGAAAAATTTTAGTTGAGGGAAAAGACATTACTACTTTACGCGGAAAACAGTTGTCGGCTTTTCGGCGCGAAAAGCTGGGCTTTATCTTTCAAGACTTTAATCTGCTTGATACATTGACTGCGTATGAGAATATCTCCCTTGCCCTATCCATTTCCGGCATAAAAGCAAAAGAACTTGATAAAAGGGTACAGGAAATTGCAAGGGCATTGAATATCACGGAAGTCTTGGAAAAATATCCCTATCAAATGTCCGGCGGACAGCAGCAGCGTGTTGCCGCCGCCCGTGCAATGGTAACAAATCCGGCTCTTGTTTTGGCTGATGAACCTACGGGCGCGTTGGATTCCCGTTCTTCCCATATGCTTTTGGATATGTTGGAAGAATTGAACCAAAACCTTTCTGCAACAATCCTCATGGTAACGCATGATTCTTTCACAGCCAGTTATTGCCGTCGTATTCTTTTTATTAAGGACGGTAAAATTTTCAATGAAATTCACCGTGGGACAAAATCACGGAAAGAATTTTTTGAGGAAATCATGGAGATAGTTTCTGTATTGGGAGGTGAAACCAATGACAGAGGGTAAATTGATTATTCGCAATGTGCGCAAAAACATACAGGACTATATGATTTATTTTCTGACGCTTACGGTTTCGGTAAGTATGTTTTACGCTTTCAATTCCATTCAGACCCAGCCAGCATTAAATGATCTTGACGCAACAAAGCAATTACTTTCCGACCAATTAGGGATATTGCTTTCTGCACTATCTGTTGTAGTGGCTGTTGTGCTTGCATTTCTTATCCTGTATGCAAATCAGTTCCTCTTAAAACGCAGGAAAAAGGAATTAGGGATTTATACATTGTTAGGAATGGAAAAAGGGAAAATATCAAGGATTTTTGCAGGGGAAACTTTATGCGTGGGTATTCTGTCCCTTGTGTTTGGGCTTATATTAGGGCTGCTTTTGTCACAGGGACTTTCCATATTTTCTTTACGCCTGTTTGCAATAGATATGAGTAAGTTTCAGACTGTTTTTTCCATAAGTGCGCTGAAAAATACAATCGGTTGTTTTGTATTGATTTTTCTGATTGTTATGATTTTTAATGTGCGCACGGTTTCTTCGGTCAAGCTGATTGACCTGTTGACCGCCAGCAGGAAGAATGAAGTCATGGCACTAAGGAACAAAGCCGCGCAAATTTCTTTAGCCGCGCTTTCTATCCTTTGTATTGTTTCTTCCGGCGTGATTATTCAGCACTATGGTATACTTCCCAGCCGCGAAAATTCATGGTTTCAGATTGCAATAGTTTTATTAGCAGCAGGAACAGCACTTTTCTTCTTTTCTGTATCGGCAGTATTGCTTACAGCGATACAGGCAAACAGAAAAATTTATCTGAAAGGGCTGAATACCTTTTTAAGCCGACAGATTGGAAGTAAAGTGCAGACAGATTTTATGACTATGAGCGTAGTATGCGCTTTGCTCACCATATCTATTTGTGGTATATCCGTGGGGATAAGTTCTGCTTTAACCATGAATGAAACGTCTAAGGCTGCTCTTCCTTATGATCTGAATGTTGTTGCGGATATTGATGTAGCAGGAGAAACAGACATTGCGGCATATCTGAAATCAAGGGACGTGGATATGGATATCTATGCAGACAGCATAGCGCAGATCAGTTTTTATGAAGCAGAAATAACCTATGGAGATTTATTTGAGGGGCAGAACTTAAACTTATGGCACATTGACGAAGATATTTCCGAAGTGGGTGTTTCGGTAGTTTCCATTTCAGATTTTAACCGTGCATTAGCAGCACAGGGGAAAGCCCCCGTAAATCTTGCTGATGATGAATTTCTCTTGAACTGTAATTACAAAGGTACTTTACGATATATTGATTCATTTTTGCAGTCCTGTACGGAAATTGGCTTGAATGGGACAATTTTACAACCGGGTGGGAAGAAGCCGCTGGGTGAAACCGTTTTGATGACTTCGGTAGGCAATAACGACAGGGGAACTTTTATTGTTCCCGATCATGTCGCTGCGTCTTTAACAAAAGACATGAATATTTTGTTAGTACAGTATAAACCCGGTATAAATACAGATGAAATATTGCAGAAAATGATACCGATTGGGCTGGAATGGGAAACAGAGGGGTATCGGTATACTGAAAAAATCATGTTGAGCAGTATGTATTATGGCTCCTGCGCGTTGCTGGTATTCTTATGCTGCTATATCGGGCTGGTGTTTCTGCTGATATGCGCCGCGCTGCTGTCCCTAAAACAGTTGACAGAAACCGCAGATAATGTTTACCGATACGGGTTATTACAAAAGCTGGGGACGGATAGCCGGTTATTTTTAGGAGCTTTATTCAAGCAGATAGCGATATTCTTTGCCTCGCCGCTTTTGCTTGCAGGAATGTTTTCAGCCTTTGGAATTGGAAAAATCACAGCGATTGTAGAAGAATTTCTAAATATGCACATATCTACAAATATTGGCGTTACTGCTTTGATGTTCTTGATTGTGTATGGTGGATATTTCATTGCCACTTACCTGTCATGTAAACATATGGTTATGGAAAAACAAATTGAAGAATTGGAGGTTTAAGTTATGCCGGAAAATGTAAATTGGAGTGCTGTTTGGCAAAGTGTTACTGACACATGGCTTCCTTTATTTGGAGGGATTGCGTTAATTGTAGTTGCGGTCATTGTCATTCACATTATCAGAAAACGAAAAAAATAATAAAACTTAAAAAGTAGTCTGCCGCACGACGGCAAAAGAAAAAAAGCCGTCGTATGATAGCTACTCATAAAACAGTATCAACCAACAAACTGAAATAGGGTAACTGCCATACAGGGTGCAGAAAAAGACAAGTAAGAAGCAAACCGTTTCTTGCCTGTCTTTTTCATTTTGTTACGCAATAGAACGCTATTTTTGAGGGCAGACATATAAAACCCTTACCCCGTCATTTTAACGCCCGCAAAGCCGCATAAATCAAGGGTAAAACACCTCCTACTGCGTAACAATCCCCATAATAAATCGAGGTCGAAAGCAGTCTACTGATTTCGCCCTCAATTTATTATGGGTTTGTTACGCGGTAGGAAGCCTTTTGAATTTAATTTTGGCAGTTTACAGAACGGAATTGACAGGAGACCGAGATTTATTCCTGCCCCCCTAATACGGCGTTCCAAAGTGTAATAAAAAAGCAGAGAACCGACCAATAATGAAAGCGATATGTTCCCTGCTCTTGCTTACACCTATTTGTCAACGTTGATAATAAATTGTTGTACCCCTTATCACTATAAAACTAATAGTAAGGCACAACACCACAAAGAGGCGTGAACGGCTGATGAAGCTGCTGGAAGCGGATAAACTTGGTTCCTGCCCCATTGACAGTGTGAAGCTGTCCGACGCGAAAGAATGGGCGCTGCGCATGAAAGAAAAGGGAATATCCTACAAGACCATAAGCAATGACAAGCGTTCTCTGAAAGCTGCTTTTTACACAGCGATACAGGACGACTGTATAAGGAAGAACCCCTTTGACTTCCAGCTAAACACCGTGATCGAGGACGACACAGAGCCGAAAGTACCCCCCTCACAGGAGAACAGGAAGAAATATGAGGAAGCGTTACCTAAAGTAATGACACCCCACACCCTGCGCCATACGTTCTGCACCAACTTAGCCAATGCGGGCATGAACCCGAAAGCGTTACAGTATATCATGGGACATTCCAACATCACCATGACGCTGAACTATTACGCACATGCAACTTTCGCTTCCGCAAGGGCTGAAATGGAAAGGCTGATTGCCGCATAGGCGCGGGCAGAATTTACTACTTTTTTACTACCGCCCAGAGGGAAAACCTAAAGGTTTATGAGGGTATATGTGAACTTCTCCCCATATCTAAACTGCCGGAAAAGCCCGGAAATACAGGCTATTCCGACATATAAGAATTTCTAAAGATATAATCTAATTTTACCAATAATTTTATACCGAAAAATTAAGATATTATTCAATTTTACCATTTCGTTTTTCAAACTGTTCAATATACCTTCTGATTAAAATTTCCAATTCTCTATTAGCCGAACGAGCATTATACTCAGCTATATACCGGAATTTTTCTAATAATTCTGCATCTATTCGAAGGGTAAATTTTAACATATTATTTTTCATCAATCATCACATCCATACGTTTTTCAATATTATACCGTCATAATGACGGCAAAAAAATATTGGCGGTATATTGACGGCATATTGCCGTCGTATTATAATAAGAATATTATGAGAAAGGATGAAAGATATTATGAATAAAAGACGGAATCTACAAAAAAATCCACCCATGGAATTACAAATGGATGAAACCGACAGCAAACTTCACGAAATTTACGAACATTTCACCAATACATGGGAATATAATGAGACCCTTGGCAATCTTGACTTTGATATCGACTTTCTGTTAGACATCCTGGATGTTAAGGAATACCGAAGGCTGGAAGAATATCTCCTCTATTACTGCTCCAGAAAAGACGAACTATTATTCAGACTCGGCTTTAAATACGCATGGGCATTATTTTCTGAATGTTCGAAACCAATTTAAAATACATATTTATCATCTAACTTTGTATAACCGCTGTTGAATCATCACTTCTATCTCTGGTCATATCAATCATAATATAAAAGCCACCTGCATACGAATATCAGGTGGCCTCAAATCTCCTTTGTGATAAATTAAATATTTTTCACCTTTGCAATATCAATCAAATTCAGCTCCTCACTGGCACAGGCATGCTCTAAACTCTCCGCCAGAGCATTGGCCGTATCCATAGCAGTAATACAGTACACCCCTGTCTCTATGGCATTCCGGCGGATTAAAAAGCCGTCTCTGCTCTTATCCCGGCCCTGGGTAGGAGTGTCAATCACCAAATCAATCTTATGTCCCAGAATCAAGTCCATAACATTGGGAGATTCCTGAGAAATCTTATTGATCCGTCTTGCGTTGAGGCCATGGGCCTGCAGATATTTTGCTGTGCTTCTTGTTGCGTAAATCTTATAGCCTAAAGCTTCAAACCGTCTGGCTACCTCCACCGATTCCGGCTTATCTGCATCTTTCACAGTCATAATCATCTGCCTGTGCTTCGGAAGCTGTACGCCTGCTCCCAGAAAAGCCTTGTACAACGCCTCATCAAAGGTTTCTGCAATTCCCAAACATTCTCCTGTGGATTTCATTTCCGGCCCAAGGCTGATTTCCGCTCCCCTAAGCTTTTCAAAAGAAAATACCGGCATCTTAACTGCTACATACTCTGCCTCCGGCGCAAGCCCTGTGGGGTAACCCATCCCTTTTAGCGTATTGCCAATCATCACCCGGGCAGCCAGATCCACAATGGGAATTCCTGTCACCTTGCTGATATAGGGAACTGTCCGGGAAGAGCGGGGATTTACTTCAATCACATACACATCCCCATCCATGGCAATAAACTGAATGTTGATAAGCCCAACCACATGCAGAGCCTGAGCCAGCCGCCTGGTGTATTCCACAATTTTTTCCTTCACCTCTATACTGATAGTAGGCGCCGGATATACGGAAATACTGTCGCCGGAATGGACTCCGGTACGTTCTATATGCTCCATAATGCCTGGAATCAGAATATCCGTGCCATCGCAGACGGCATCCACCTCGATTTCCTTTCCCTGCAGATATTTGTCTACCAATATGGGATGATCCTGTGCAATCCGGTTGATAATCTCCATAAACTCTTCGATTTCCTGCCCGGTGTATGCAATCTGCATTCCCTGGCCGCCCAGCACATAAGAAGGGCGCACCAACACCGGATAGCCCAGCCGGGCTGCAACCTCTTTTGCCTCTTGGGCGGTAAATACGGTTCCTCCCGCCGCCCGTGGAATCTGGGTTTTCTCTAAAATCTTATCAAACAATTCTCTGTCTTCTGCGGCGTCCACATCCTCTGCCTTGGTTCCCAGAATCGGAACGCCCATTTTCATCAGACTTTCCGTCAGCTTGATGGCTGTTTGACCGCCGAACTGAACCACTGCCCCGTCGGGCTGTTCCAGACGCACAATATTTTCCACATCTTCCGGAGTTAAAGGCTCAAAGTACAATTTATCTGCGATATCAAAATCTGTAGAAACTGTCTCTGGATTGTTATTTATAATAATGGTCTCATAGCCCTCTCTGGCAAATGCCCAGGTACAATGAACCGAACAGTAATCGAATTCAATTCCCTGTCCGATCCGGATGGGGCCGGAACCCAGCACCAGAACTTTTTTACGTCCTTGGGAAGCCCCCGACGCTTCATTCTCACTGCCGAAGCAGGAGTAATAATAGGGAGTCTCTGCCGCAAACTCTGCCGCACAGGTGTCCACCATCTTAAAGGCCGCCGTAATTCCATTTTCATACCGCATCTGGCGAATCTCCGTTTCCCTTCTGCCGGTCAACGACGCAATCACATTGTCGGGAAATTCTATGCGTTTTGCCTCTTTTAACAATTCCGGCGTCAGCTCTTCCTGTTCCAGACGGGCTTCCATCTCTGTTAAAACAGCGATTTTATCAATAAACCACAGATCAATTTGGGTGATCTCATGAATTTCTTCATAGGAAATTCCCCTGCGCAATGCTTCTGCAATCACCCAGATTCTTCTGTCATCTACTTTTTCCAGCTTTCTTTTCAGTTCTTCCCCAGAAAGCCCGGTAAAATCGTAGCTCCTCATGCTGTCCACATGCTGCTCTAACGAACGGACGGCTTTCATCAGCGCCCCTTCAAAATTCGTGCAGATGCTCATAACCTCTCCGGTGGCTTTCATCTGGGTAGTCAAAGAACGCTTTGCCGTAATAAATTTGTCAAAGGGCAGCCTGGGAATCTTCACCACGCAGTAATCCAGCATCGGCTCAAAGCTGGCGTAGGTTTTCCCAGTTATGGCGTTCTTTATCTCATCCAGCGTGTACCCCAGGGCAATCTTTGCCGCCACTTTTGCAATGGGATATCCGGTGGCTTTGCTTGCCAGTGCAGAAGAACGGCTGACCCGGGGATTTACCTCAATGACGCAGTACTCAAAGCTGGAAGGATGCAGGGCGTACTGGACATTGCAGCCGCCGGTAATATTTAGCTCGGAAATAATATTCAGCGCAGATGTGCGAAGCATCTGATATTCCTTATCTCCCAGAGTCTGGGAAGGCGCCACCACAATGCTGTCCCCGGTGTGGACGCCCACCGGATCAATATTTTCCATATTGCAGACGGTAATGCAGTTTCCTGCTGCATCGCGCATCACTTCGTATTCAATTTCTTTCCAGCCTGCAATGCATCGCTCCACCAGAACTTCCCCTACCCGGCTGAGCCTGAGTCCATTGGTGAGAATCTCCGTCAGCTCTGTTTCATTATGGGCAATTCCGCCGCCGCTTCCGCCCAGGGTATAGGCCGGACGCAGCACCACCGGATAGCCAATGGTATTGGTAAATGCAATGCCGTCTTTCAGGTTGTGAACCACCTTGGAAGGAGCACAGGGCTCCCCGATTTTTTCCATGGTATCCTTAAACGCCTGCCGGTCTTCCGCCTTGAAAATGGTTTCTGCGGTGGTTCCAATCAGCTTCACCCCATTTTGTTCCAGAAAACCGGATTCTGCCAGCTCCATGCCCAGGTTCAGCCCGGCCTGTCCGCCCAGGGTAGGCAGTACGCTGTCCGGCTTTTCTTTTAAAATAATCTGTTCCAGCACCTTTGCCGTTAAGGGCTCAATATATACCTCATCTGCAATTTCCTTATCTGTCATAATGGTTGCAGGATTGGAATTCACCAGAACAACTTCCACGCCTTCTTCTTTTAAAGAACGGCACGCCTGGGTTCCTGCATAATCAAATTCCGCCGCCTGCCCAATGACAATGGGGCCGGAACCAATGACTAACACTTTCTTAATATTCGGATTCTTTGGCATTACTGGCTCCCTCCCATCATATTAATAAATCTGTCAAACAGATAACCGCTGTCCTGAGGCCCCGGGCAGGCCTCCGGATGAAACTGGACGGTAAAAATATTTTTGCCTGTATAGCGCAGCCCTTCGTTGGTGCCGTCATTGACATTGACAAAAGCCGGAACCGCCACAGAGGGATCCAGCTTGTCCGTATCCACTACATAGCCGTGATTCTGGGAAGAAATATACACCCGGCCTGTTTCCAAATCCTTCACCGGATGGTTGCCGCCTCTGTGGCCGTATTTCATCTTATAGGTATCCGCCCCATTTGCCAGAGCCATTAACTGATGTCCCAGGCAGATGGCAAAAATCGGCGTGTCGGAATGATAGAGCTTCTTAATTTCCTGAATCACTTTACCGCATTCCTTGGGATCTCCCGGCCCGTTGCTCAGCATAATGCCGTCAGGTTTTTCTGCAAGGATTTCCTCTGCCGGCGTATGCGCCGGATAAACAGTAACCCTGCATCCTCTGCTTTGCAAAGATTTGGCAATGTTCTGCTTAGCTCCTAAATCCAGCAACGCCACCTTTTTTCCTTTGCCTTTCAGAGCATAAGAAGCCTCACAGGTCACCTGCTCCACCGCAGGCCCAGTGGTATACTCCTTCAGCCTGGGCAGAATGTTTTCCAGCCTGTAATTTTCGTCGGTGGTAATCATGCCGTTCATGGTGCCTTTTTCCCGGAGAATTTTTGTCAGAGCCCTGGTATCAATTCCGGCAATGCCCGGAATCTCATGCCTTACCAGAAAATCCTGTATCGTACCTTCACAGCGGAAATTACTTGGCATTCTAGACAGCTCCCTGACAATATATCCCTTCACCCAGGGTTTGTTGGATTCCATATCCGGCGTAATTCCATAATTTCCAATCAGTGGATAAGTCATGACTACGGCCTGTCCTGCATAAGATGGATCTGTTAAAACCTCAAGATAACCGGTCATGGAAGTGTTAAAGACAATCTCACTGACAGTCTCTTTGTCAGCGCCGATATGGATGCCTTCCAACACAGTTCCATCTTCCAGTATTAGAAATGCTTTCATTATATTTCCCACCCTTTCTGTCTGATTTTTGGCAAAAAAAAAGAGTCAATTGCGTCATTGCAGTCTTTTTTTCGGGTTCTGTATTATTCTGTTATTGTTTCCTTTTCAGGGCATATTCTAACATAATGAAAACGATTTTTCAAGTTTTTCCTGAAAATGCAGTCTGACACTGTATAAACTTACAATTTGACTACATCACACTGCCGTGATAATATAGATATAGTGACATCTTATATTTAGAGACCAACAGAATAAAATCATCAAAAAGGAGCTTCTATGAAAAAATTAAACATTCCTACAAAAATCATTACTTTTTTACTGCTGCTTACCCTGTCATTGTCTCAGGCATCAGGCACCGTCCAGGCAGCCTCCACACGCCCCTCTGATACATCCAAAGCGGGCAGCGGCAACATTCTTGCCGGAGTAACCGGCACCTTTGAGCGGGTAGAAAAAGCCAAAATCTTAAAGCGGATCAACGAAATCCGCAAGGAAGCCTGCGAAAAAGGCTATCCGAATCCCAGTAACGGAAGAAAGCTGACCCCTTCCGATTACAGGCCAATGAAGTGGTCCTCCAATCTGGAACTTGTGGCCCTGCTTCGGGCAGCCGAATCCACGGTAAATGAAAGCCATACCAGACCCAACGGCCAGAGCTGCTTCAGCATCCGCTACAACGGAGAGCAGAGCTGGGCAGAAAACTTGGCCTGGAATTACTCCGGCCTGATGGCGGGCATTGAACAATGGTATGAGGAAAAAAATGACTGGGTAAACCAGAACGCCAATGCCGTAACCGGCCATTATACCAGTTTAATCAACCCGGCTTACCAGTTTATCGGCCTGGGCTCTTTCCGCAGAAGCACCGGAGGATGGTACGGCGTTTCCGCAGAGTTCAGCTCCAGCAATGCCGGCTCACAGACCCAATCCAAATTAAAAGGCAAGAAAGTCCAGACCATCGAAGTTTCCAAAAAGAACCTTTCCAATCCGTCACTTAACGCTCCCTCAAAGCTAAAAGTGAAAAAAACAAAACAGCTGACGGTTTCCTGTAACATCAATTACCCCGGAATTATGGGCGGCACTAATACCACCAAAGGACGCATTCTCAAAGGCGTTACCTGGAAATCCTCAAAGCCCTCCGTGCTGCATGTGAATTCCAGCGGAAAAATCACTGCCAAGAAAGCTGGAAAAGCAACTATTACTGCCAAAGTAAAAGGCGGCTTTTCCGTCAAAAAGACAATCACTGTTACAAAATAGCATTTGTATCTGAACATTTTGAAAAAATCCAGAAGATGGCGTAATCACCGGCTTTCATTTCTACGGCCGAATTTTTTCTTTTTCTGCTGGTGAGCCGCTATCCGTATATATAATGTTTCCGGCAGAAACCGACCAAATGTTACCGCAAATTTTACCGAAAGTTTTGGAACAATCACTGTTTTTCCCCGCTTCATCTGCTGATATCCATAGCGGGCGCACCAGGCAGGACTGATTCCTTTCAGGGCAAATTCCACCTCTGCCACATCATTAAATTCTGTATTCACAGGGCCAGGGCAAAGACATCCTATATAAACAGGGCTTCCCTCGTATCGAAGTTCCTCCGCAATTGCCCTGGTCAGACTTGTCACATAAGATTTTGTAGCATAATAAGTTGCCATATAAGGCCCGGCAGGCATCAGCCCTGCGCAGGAAGCCACATTCAAAATAGCGCCATAGTTCTGACGTTCCATTTTCTTTAATACAAGTTTGGTAAGAAAATGCAGCGCCCGCACGTTAACAGCAAGCATATCCAGCTCTTTCTGCAAATCCCCTTCTTTAAACGTACCGCAATGGCCGAATCCCGCATTGTTGATCCAAACTGCCACCTCTTTATCTTCCACTGTCTGAAAAAGACGGCGGCAATCCTCTTCCTTCGTAAGATCCGCTTCCACAATCAGACACTCTGTTTTTAAATGTTTTCTCAGTTTCTCTAAACGGTTTCCTCTTCTGGCAGTAAGCAGCAGGGCAAATCCTTCCCGGGCCAGTATTTTTGCAAATTCTTTTCCAATTCCAGAGCTTGCTCCTGTAATTACAGCATATTTTTTCATTTATCATCTATTCCTTTCTCTATTTCATACCTTTTTATTAAATACAGACAATTCCTCATGATCCTCCATATTGAAAAATTTTTGTCTGTCATTGTGGGGAAACAGGAGTTCCATATAAAGATTCCCCAACAACTCCTTGACTTCTTCTGCATTCACTTCCTCCACCGGAAGCTGATCCATTTCCATCTGTTTCAGATTCGAAAGCACCGCCTCAATCTTCTGTTTATCTGTAGGCAGCTTTTCAAATATCGGCTGCGGCTTCGGCAGCTCCTTGGGTTCCTCCATTTCCGGCTGCAGAATCTCTTTTGTTTCCGGCATTTTATACACAAGATTCCTGCAGGTTTTTTCAAAACACTCCGGATCATATTTGGACAGATACTTCAAATCCTCTATCGTAAGTGTATGTTTGTTATGTATTTTGATATAAATATTTACAAGACGTGTATCTTTACCCATAACTGCATCCCTCCTGATATATATCCCCTTTTGTTTCCAGTATAATTCTCCTGTGTATCCCTGTGATATCCGGTAAGCAAATTGATCAACACTTTTCTGCTTCCAGTATAATTCTCCTGTGTATCCCTGTCAACGTTTACATGCAGACATTCCTGTAGTAAAATAAAAAAACAAACGACTTATTACTGATACCCTTAGGTATACCTGAAAGGAGCAGAAACAATTGTTCACAAAAAATCAAACTTTTATGGAAATCATGAATACGGAACCTGTGGGACGGGCGATTGGAAACCTGTTTCCCACCTGCTGGCTCTCCTGCATTCCGCCAGAGCATCACCACAAAACTATGGAACAGATTCAAAAAGAAGATCATATGGAATGGGGTGCGCCCTTTCTGTCAGGAGCTTTTGTAAAAACCGCAAATCTATTGATGGAAACCGTCAGACGCCAACGCTTCCTCTTTCTTCCCCTCTGGCGGCCAGTCCCGGACAACGCCTGGATTCCGGATGCAGACCTGAATACTGCCGAAGGCGTCTGGCTGTTTACCGGCAATCCCGCCCTGGATAACCTGGCATTTGCACATACTGCAGGAACCAGTACGGTTCCGCCATTTCCCTCTGCGTCGGCAAATTTGACTAAGCAGGAATCTGATCGCAGACCTGCCGTAATTCTCTGTCCCGGCGGCGGATATGAGATGATTTCTTCTTATTCCGAAGGAATCCAACTGGCAGAACGTATGGAACGGGACGGAGGTTATAAAGCCTTTCTGCTGAATTACCGCCTTAGTCCTCACAGCTATCCCCTTCCTCAAATGGATCTTGCACTGGCAATCATGTATGTCCGCGCCCATGCAGAACTATACCGTATCAATCCAAACAAAATCTTTGTGGTGGGAGCATCTGCTGGCGGCCATCTTAGCGCCAGCGAAGCATTATGGCATGAAAATCTCAAACAGCTGGCGCTGACAGCTCTGATGGAAAAATCACAGGAAAACCATCGTCTGGTTTCTCTTTATCAGAATATTTCCGCCAGACCAGACGGTCTTGGTCTGCTGTACCCAGTCATCAGCCTTCTGTCAGATTATCATGAGGGAACCTGCCAAAACAACACCAAAGGAGATCTCAATCTCCGGAAGCTGCTTTCCGTGGAACAACATATCACCCCGGACTATCCTTTAACATACGCCTTCGCCAACGCTGACGACCAATGTGTTCCGGCAAGCAATGCCACACGTCTGGAGGAAGCATTAAGCAAGGCAGGCATACCGCATTTATGCCAAATATACCCCACCGGAGGTCATGGAGTAGGCCTTGGGTACGGCTGCTCCTGTCAAACATGGAGTGAAGATATGCTTGCTTTCTTTGCTCCTTTTGCAGAGTAAGGCCCTGATTTGGAAAAAACAGCTCCCAGGCAGAAACTTTATGGTCACCCTGCCCCCTTTGCAGAGCGGCGCCCTGATTTTGCCGAAACAGCTGCCAGGTGGAAACTGCACAGATTCTGTCCACCGGATAACTGCATTTCTGATAAGCAGGCGTACTGTAGCAGGTTGCCGAAGATTCAAACAGAAAATAAGTGAAAGCTCCATCGCAGACCAATTCTTCCGCCATGGGCGGAAATCTGCTGGAATAATAGGAATAGTACACATTTTTCCCTGTATAGGAATCTTTGTGCACTTCGTAAAAGTAAATTCTGGAATCAAAATAGCGCCCTCTGGAAGCAGTAACCGCCAAGTAGGATTTTCCTCCCAGTTCCATAAAAGCCGCTCCATTGGCAAAGCCAGGAATGACAATTTCATCCTGCTTTTGCAGGGTGAATTCCCGCTCTGGCTCTGGATCCTGTTTTTGCATGTTCAAAGCCTGTGCTGGTTCCGTTTCCTGCTCCTGCAAAGCGGAATTCTTTTTCTGCTCCGTTTTTTCCTCTATTACCTGAAAACTTCTCAGCCAGCCTTTCCCGCTGATTCGATTGGTATAGGTTCCCACCCACAATTTATTGTCATGCCAGGTCACAAAGGAAGCAATCACGCCGCAGGGCACATTCTGATCATATTCCAAAAGTTCATAGCTGCTCTTTCCTGAATCAACAGCCTCTTTGATTCGCTCATAGGAAATCACACTGCACTGCCTGTCGGTGCTCTTTGCAATCCAGATATTCTTTCCGTCAAAAGCCGCTCCGCCTACATGATTGATGTCCGGCAAAACGATGGTAGTCAACAGTTCACGATGCTTTGGATTCTGATTTGACAGCACGTACAGCACCGATGGATTCCTCTTTCGCCCTGTATTTTTTCCAGAAAAATCTCCTCCGTCATAAGCAGTTACCAGCATATAATCTCCCGCCACACAAATTCCCTGAGGCACCATCTGACCGCAGCTTTCTCCTAATATGTCTGTAGACTCCAGCCCTGGCACTGCTGTAGAATACTGAGCCTGATACAGATTACCAAAAGACCGATAATGGCTTAAAGTATCTTGAAATTTCTTTTCATACCTAAAATCTGTGCTGGTAAGCGCCGGCTCCGATCCCGTTTCCATATTTATACAAAAAGAACGGGCCGCATGAAATCTTCCTGCTGTCAGGAGACACCACGCAGCCGCTGTCATATAAAATATCGCGCTAAACTTAAAAAATAAACCCTTATTGTTCTGATTTCTCATACACTTTCCGCCTTTGTCGTATTTTATCAATACTTTTGTCGTTATTTATAGTATAACCAATAAATTCACAGACACAATTAACAAAAAATGTATATTTTGTAAACTTTTTTTATTTATTTTTTACACATTCTGGAAATAAATGTCATTCTAGCCCTTTTGTTTGATTGCAGCCAATGGCCGCAGTATGGTATAATAATAAAAAAATTTGTTAAGGAGAGATTCTTATGGGCGTAACAGAAATGAACAAATTAGACGAAATGCAATTAAGTGTATTAACCGAAATTGGAAATATTGGTTCCGGCAACGCCGCAACCGCCCTTGCAACTTTACTAAACACCTTTGTGGATATAGAAATTCCCAACATTCATCTCCTCGACTTTGAGGATGTTTCCCAATATCTGGGCGGCCCGGACAATTTTGCCCTTGGTCTTACCATTACCCTGGAAGGAGATATTCAAGGAATGATGCTGCAAATTATACAGAAAGAATTTGCGGAAAAGCTAATTAATACATTTTATGAAAAAGAAATATCTACCCTTCATGATATTACTGAGATGGATTTATCTGTGGTACGGGAAATGGGCAATATCACTACTGCCGCTTACATAAATTCCATTGCCCAAATGACAAGTACCTTTATCAACATTACGCCGCCGGAGGATCATATTGATACAATAGGCAATATTTTGTCCATTCCTTCTAATAAGTTCACTTCCTTGGGCAAGAAGGTATTATTCATTGATGAAAGCTTCTGTATTTCCGGCACACAGATTAAGGGAAGCATGATCCTGATTCTGGAATATTCTTCCATGAACACCCTGTTCCAAAAACTGGGACTTCCAGTATAGCAAAGGTTCCGAACAATCAGAATTTTTCTGTCTCCGGCATGTACCTTCTAATCTTCTGCTTCCGATGCGAAACCCGCAAGAGACTTCTGAGAAACAATACGAATGCAGGTATATGGAAACCAAGGGCTTCTAAGAAGCAGCACTGCTGCAGGCGGCTGATATTTGGAAACGGACAACCCCCGCATACCCAGATACCAGCCGCCTGCTGCCGCACAAAAACATATGGAAAAATAATTTCTGCAGGATGTATTCCACAAATATGATACGCGCCCTTTATCCCATTCTGTTTCTGATTTCATTTAAAATCTCACCTGCGGCCTCATCCTTGCTCATCCGCTCTAAATGGATGGTTTTATCACTGGTAATCAGGGTAAGCACGTTTGTGTCTGTGCCAAACCCGGCGCCTTCCACTTTCAGGTTGTTGGCTGCAATCATGTCCAGATGCTTCTTCTCAAGCTTGGCCCTGGAATTTTCCTCCAAATCCCGGGTCTCCATGGAAAATCCGCACAGGAAACTTTGAATGACGCCTTCTGATTTCATCCGGCCCAATTCTGCCAGAATATCTCTGGTTCGTTCCAAAGGAATCTGATTCATTCCCTCTGACTTTTTAATTTTATCCTCTGCCGCTTTTAAAGGACGGTAATCCGCCACCGCCGCAGCCTTGATGATCACATCCATCGAAGGAGCCCGGGAGACGACCGCCTGATACATTTCCTCTGCGGAAACTGTCGGTATCACTTCCACAAACCTGGGAGGCTTTTGCGCAGCAGCCCCTGTCACCAAGGTAACCTCCGCTCCTCTTAACATGGCGGCCTTTGCCAGAGCGTATCCCATTTTTCCTGTGGAATGGTTGGTAATGTAACGCACCGGATCAATGGCTTCCTGGGTGGCCCCTGCGGTAACCATAATTTTTTTCCCCGTCAAATCTTTCTGAAAGGCAAGCTCTTTGAACACATATTCTGTCAGAGTTTCCTCGGAAGGCAATTTTCCCTCTCCAATATCGCCGTTTGCCAGCATTCCCGTATCGGGCGGAATGATTTGGTATCCAAAACGTTCCAGTTTTTTCAGGTTATCCTGAACAATGGGATTGCGGTACATGTTATGGTTCATGGCCGGAGCGATCAGCATTTTGCAGGTACAGGCCATCACGGTCGTGGTCAGCATATCGTCTGCAATTCCATTTGCAATTTTGCCAATGACATTTGCCGTGGCCGGAGCGATCAACACAAGATCCGCCTGCTTAGCCAATGCCACATGTTCTACGGAAAACTCAAAATTCCGGTCAAAGGTGTCAATCAGGCATTTATTTCCGGTAAGGGTCTCAAACGTGGTGGCAGTAATAAAATTCGTGGCGTGTTCTGTCATCAGCACATGCACATTGCAATGGAGCTTTTTTAACATCCTTGCCACATTCGGCATTTTATAGGCGGCGATTCCGCCGGTCACGCCCAATAAAACGGTTTTTCCCTGTAACATATGGGAATCCTCCTTCACAATTTTCAGAATTTCCTGTTCTGGCTTCCTGCACAGCAGAAACACAATACGTCTGGCTGTCAGGCAGAAATCTCGCCATGTTTTTCATAAGCTGTGATTTTTGAAATCTTATTTTCCCCATCTACAAATACCACGTTTGGCTGGAACTCCTTCGCTTCCTCCGGCGTCATCTGGGCATACGCCATGATAATAATATGATCGCCTGTCTGCACCTGTCTGGCTGCCGCCCCGTTTAAGCAGATCATGCCGCTGCCTGGTTCCCCTGCTATGGTATAGGTTTCAAAACGGTTTCCGTTTTCTATGTCCACAATCTGTACATTTTCATATTCCAGAATTCCCGCCGCCGCCATCAGCTCTGGGTCTACAGTAATACTGCCCACATAATGAAGCTCCGCCTGTTTTACCACGGCACGGTGGATTTTTCCTTTTAACATTTTTAAATACATGGCATTTCTCCTTTTCAGTTCTCTGCTGCTTTTGCCTGAGAATGGCTGAACCGCTTCGCATATGGAATTTCCCTATGCCTCAGAATCGTAATGAAAGTTATCAATCAGCCTTGTTTTTCCAATATAAACTGCAGTGGCTGCCAAAATTGGACCTTCAATCTTTTTCACCGGCTCTAAATTCTTGGCGTCCACAAGTTCCACATAATCAATTCTGGCAAGGGGCTCTGTCCTCATATTTTTCAGGATGACGTCTCTCACTTTCCCTGCATCTCTTTCCCCTGCGCGAAGCATCTCTTCTCCTAATACCAATGATTTATGGAGAATCAATGCTGCTTTCCGCTCTTTTTCATTCAGGTATGCGTTCCGGGAGCTCATGGCAAGTCCGTCTGCCTCCCGGACAATGGGACACCCCACAATCCTGACGTTAAAATTCATGTCCCGCACCATCCGGCGGATCACTGCAAGCTGCTGTGCGTCTTTCTGTCCAAAGTATGCCCGATCCGGCGTTACAATATTGAAAAGCTTGAACACTACGGTACATACGCCGGAAAAGTGGGTGGGCCTTGTTTTGCCGCAGAGCCCTTTTGTCAGCCGGTTCATATCCACAAAGGTGCAGTTATCTTCCAAATACATCTCTTCCGGCGACGGATGAAAAATCACATCCGCCCCTGCCGCTTCGCAAAGAGCCGCATCCCTTTCCATATCTCTGGGATAGGTGGATAAATCTTCATTTGCCCCGAACTGGGTGGGATTTACAAAATCACTGACCACCACCCGGTCATTTTCACTAACTGCCTTGACAATCAGGCTTTTGTGCCCTTCGTGAAGATAACCCATGGTGGGCACCAGACCCACGGAATGACCTTCTCCCCGCCACCATTTCACGATGGAACGCAATTCTTCTATGGTTGTTACAATCTGCATAATCTCCTCCACTCCATGGGCAAAGCACGCTTTTTCAACGAGGCATTCAACACTTATTGCCTTAGGCTTTGCCCTTCTGTTTCCATTGTTTTTATGAAATATTTATCATTGTTAATACAATTTTTCTATTACATCATCATCTATTTTAAAGGTATGTTCCGGCGCCGGGAATGTCCCGGCTTTCACTTCTTCGCTATAGTTTTGGAATGCTTCTTTCATTGCTGCGCCCACTTCACCGAAACGTTTGACGAATTTTGGCTTAAAATCGCCAAACATAGACAGCATATCCTGATATACCAACACCTGTCCGTCACAATCTGCGCCTGCGCCGATTCCAATGGTGGGAATATGAAGCTTCTCGGTCACCAGTTTGGCCAGCTTTGCCGGCACACATTCTAAAACTATTGCCACTGCTCCGGCTTCTTCCACAATCTGGGCGTCTTCCAAAAGCTTCCTTGCCGCCGCTTCTGATTTGCCCTGCACCTTAAAACCGCCGAAGGCGTTTAAAGACTGAGGCGTCAGCCCCAGATGGGCAACCACCGGGATAGAGGCAGCTGTAATGGCCCTGATATGGTCTGCAAATTCCCGGCCTCCTTCTAATTTCACGGCCTGTGCCCGGCCTTCCTTCATCAGCCGGCCGGCGTTTAAAACTGCGTCATACACAGAAGTTTGATAAGACATAAAGGGCATATCCGCCACAACCAATGCATTTTTGACCCCTCTCGCCACTGCGCTGGTGTGATGTATCATATCCTCCATAGTCACGGACAGGGTATCTTCATAGCCCAGCATTACCATGCCCAGAGAATCTCCCACCAGAATCATATTGATGCCTGCTTCGTCAATTAATTTTGCCATGGAATAGTCATAGGCGGTAAGCATTGTTACCTTTTCTCCCCGTTCCTTGGCTTCACGTATTGTTACAACTGTGTTTTTCATGGTTCTTTCCTCACTTGCTTTCCGGTACATATTGTAAAATCCTGCTGCCTGCAGTTTCACTCATGCCCTAATATTTTTTTCATGGTCTCATAACTGCGCTCTGGATGCTTTTTCTCTGCAAGCTCCGTCACTGCAGTCCCTACTGCCCGGTAAGCCAATTCCCACTGGCGCCTGTCCAAATGCTTCAAATGTTTTCGGACAGTCTCTGTATCATTGCGCTCTATGGGCCCGGTCAGCGCCTGTGCGCATCCGCGGTATTCTGCTGTCTGTTCGGTACCGCTTGCATTCCCTTCCTGCGTTTCCTTTTCAAAGATGGATTTCACATTGTTCTCCACCAGAGGCTTCAGCAGTTCATAAGCGGATGCTTCCGGAATTTCGGCTTCTTGCATAAGCTCCACTGCCATGGAAATCAGACCTACTACATGATTGCTGGCAATGCTTGTGGCGGCATGGTATTTCACTTTTTCCGAAGTGGAAATCTCCACGATCCGATTTGGCAGCAGCCGAAAAAGTTCCTGCATCCTTGTCAATGCTGTCCGATGGCCTTCTACCGCAAAGGCTGCACCTGTTAAATTTTGATAAGCTGTGAATTTGTTGCTGAACGCGTATATCGGATGGACAGAGCAGACGTATGCGCCTGTCTCCTCCCAATTTGAAAATATATCACTTGATAAAGAACCACTAAAGTGGCAGATGACTTTTCCTTTCACATTTTTCTTTGCAATGCAATCCCATACCTTCTCGATCTCTTTGTCTGTGGTAGTAATAAAAAGGGTATCGCTTACTTTCATCAGTGAATCCAGTGTGGTAAAATATTCTGTGCCCGTAAATTCTGCAGACTCCCTTCCGCTGCTTTCGGTTCTGTTGTAAAAGCCTGTAACACATGCGCCGTGATCCTTCACATATTTTGCCAGGGTAGTTCCTACCTTTCCAGCGCCTATGATTCCTATCTTCATATCAGCCTCCATTTCCCGGGAAATGATTTCCCGACCGTTTTACTGTTAATGGAAAGGCGGTCTGTCTTAGACCATGAGCCTGCTGCCAGGCACATGGGCAGTCATCAAAATGATACAGTTTCTGTTGGAATACCGTTCGTCATTAAATTAACACAGATAGGGGATTTTTACAATAGGAAACGAAAGATTGAGTTGTATAAAATAAAGTGCACAAATGAATTTTGCGCACTTTATTACTCCGGCAGTTAAATCCTGCAGAATTTTACGCAGAATAATTTCCATCTGCACGGCAAAAGATTGGATTGTAACAAGCGCTGCATTCGCTATGTTTCCTATCCTTTCTTCTTAAAAATCCGCAAACACTTCCATCTGTTTTTTCAGCTCCTCTACAATCTCCCGGTTTGTATCCATGCGGCCCGTAATGTCCGCCATATCTCCAACCAGGCTCTTCGTGCTGTCTGCAACCCCGGTAATTCCAGAGGCGCCGTCATCAATGGCTTTTGTAATGCTTTCCATAGAATCAGCTATCTCAATCATGGAATTTCTCAGCCGATCGGTTCTGCTGTTAAATGCGTCGATCATTTCCTTTACATAATCGGCGTCTTCTTTGTATTGCTTTCCGGAACGGACAAACTCCTGGAATTCCGCCAAAATAGTCTCACTCAGATAGTCTGCCAGATCCTGGGAATGCTTTGACAGGTTATGTACTGCGTTTGTAACGATCTGATTGACCTCCTGGATGTGTCCTGCGGTTTCACTGCAGGAGCTTGCCAAGGATTGAATCTCTGACGCAACGACAGCAAAGCCTTTGCCAGCCTCGCCGGCGCGCATCGCTTCCATTGACGCATTAAGGGCAATCAAATTGGTGGAGGATGAGATGGACAGAATATCTTTTGTCAGCTTGTTTACCTGATCCACACTCTTACTGTTTTCAATTGCTTCTTCCAGCACTTCCAGGATATCAGACGCCTTCTTCTGAATGACCTCTGTATTTGTCTGCGCCGCTTCCTCCATCTCATTTGCCCGCATTTTCATTCCAGAGGAATAATCCGTGATGGCGCTGCATTCTTTTGCCATGTCATGGACGTCCCCTTTGATGTCTGCTGCACTGCTGTTAATAATCGCTGCATTTTTTGCCACCTTCTGGATTGCCATAGACAGGGAACCTGCGAGAGAGGAAAGACCGCTGACGCTTTTTCCCGATGTTTGGGTGTGTTTCAGCACCTCCCCTGTTACCTCATCAAGCTTCTGCGAACTTTCCTGAAGCGTATCCACCGTACCCTTAATTGGCCTTATCACATATTTTTTGATGATCCGAATAGCCGCAAGCACTAATGCCAGGCATGCTGCAATAGATGCGGCAGCGATAATCAGTGAAATGATGTAAACAAACGAAAGCTTCTGTCTTGCGCTGGCCGTCCTTGCACTTACCGCCGCATACAGCTCATCGGTATTGTCCGCTATGGCAGTTCCAAATCGGGCAACGTCACCATTGGCATAATCATAAGCATCCTCTGTCTTGCTGTCTGCGCTTGCACATACAAGATAGACCAGAGCATGCTTAAAAGAATCATAATGTTCCAGCAGCTGCCCATAGATGGCTTCTTCCTCTTGCGTGACATAACTCTTATAATCTTTTAAATACGCTTCCAATGTTTTCTCTTCTTCTTTGATTTGCGCCACAACTTCAACCATAGTATTATAGTCCGTTGCTACAATATGGGACAGCGCCATCTTATGGATATTTGTGGTGGTATGCCGGATGTTCTGCAGCGTTTCCGAACCTACCATATAATTATCTACAATTTTCGAAGCATTGGCGTTTACATTGTTGATACTGAAAACCGACAGGACATTTGAAATCAATGCCACAGCTCCCAGAAGGATAATCGGAAGTATCAGACGTTGTTGTATGGTGAGTTTCTTCTTCATCTTACATTAACAAATCCTTTCAAAGTATGTATGTATCCATCTATCTTGCAGAAATGCCTTCTGCCATTTCATCTAACTGCTCCTGTAAATCTTGGCCGGAAGGATTTCCCGCCGCCATATTTGCCGCAAATTTTGAAACCGGATCCCAAAACTTTCCCCCTACTCGCTGAAGCTGAGAAAATTCAGATTGCTCTAAAAGAGCGGCTATCGCCGGGGATTGCTGAATCTCTGCGGAATCCGCCACCGCAATGTTTGAAGGACCCTGCTCGCGCATTTCAAATCGGAGCCTCTGGTTCTCTTCATTAGTAATCCATTCGGCAAGCCTGGACGCCCATTCGGGATATTCGGAATAAGCGTTTACGCCAATCAGCTTACATCCGGAAAAAGAAGCCATCTGCACCTGGCTGTCCTTGCAGCTGTATGTGGGCAGCTTAGCGGCTCCGGCATTCTCTCCCCAGGCCTCCTTAATTGCGACAGCGTTCCATACGCCGCTGACCCCTGCAATTACGGAACCGTCCTTTACTCCGTTAAGAAATTCTTCGTCTGTACGGCTGGCAAAGCCCGGGTTTGCAGCAATCCGAAGCATTGCCTGAGCTACATCTGTCCCCTGAATGTCCCCGCCTGTCTGATTCCATGTGCAGTAGTTGGTGATCCCATCGTCGTTAAGCCCCACCTGAAGCCCTGTATTCCCAAAGAAAGAATATACATACCAGGCCGAAGTCCAGTCCATGGTAAATAATTTGCCCTCTTCAGCCGCGGCTTCTAAGATTCCGTCCAGCGTCTTTGCCTGTTCCTCTGTAATATATTGCTTGTTATAGAATAAGAAATATCCATTATCTGCTGTTAATGGATATGCATACAGACGTTCGTTTATTGTGGCTGCTTCTACTGCACTGGAAAGATTTCTGCCTATGATCTCCTCTGCATTTTCAATCGGGTCCAATGCTCCGGCGGCTGCCAGGGCGTTTAACTGATCATCTGCAAACGTAAAAACATCCGCGCCATCCTCCAGTCCTCCGATCAACGCGTCTTTACACTGGGATTCTCCCTGCACCTGAAATGAAATCTGAAACTCTGCCTCTCCCTGATACTTTGTCTGAAAACTCTGAATAATCTGATTCATCAGTTCCGTATCTTCCTCAGCTCCCCAGACAACCAGCTCCACCGTTGGATTTTCTGCAGCCTCCGAATCGGTTTCCTTTTCCTTCTCACATCCCGTAAGGACTGCGGTGCACAGCATGCACAGAAGCAATCCGCATATTCTTTTTCTCATAGATTCCCATCCTTCATGTTCCCGTTTTTTCTACGGTTATTATATCATTGCCAGGGGATATTTGCAATCATAAGAGCTGCTGCTTCCATACGCCAAATGACAGTATTATTTTAATTTGTAACATAAATTCGTCATTTTTGCATCCTTTAAATTCTTGTTGTACACTCAGATTTGTGCTAAACTGTTATTGCTATACCCGTGAGCCAAAAATTTGCCGGCAGGTTCCCGCTCTTTTCCAAAGAGCAGCAAATCACTGGACAAAGAAATACGCTCCCGAGTATAAAATGAAACGAAAGATATTTCACAATATGCCAGGAATTGAGGAAAAATCATGGGAAAGACAATTATGTATGAGCAAATATATTCGGATTTACTGAATAAGATCCGGCGCGGCGTATTTGCCCCGGGAGATAAACTTCCGTCTGAGAAAGAATTATCGGAAGAATACGGCGTAAGCCGCATTACCAGCAAGCGGGCGCTTGATATGCTGGCAGAAAATCAGTATATTACCCGCAGCAGGGGAAAAGGTTCCTTTGTCACCGGAAACCAAAGTGACGCTTTTACCCGGAATGTCTTTTCGAAAGAAGAAACGATACTGAAAAGGCCGCTGATTGGCATAGTTTTTGATACATTCGGCAGCGATTTTGGAAGCGG
Source organism: Petralouisia muris (assembly GCF_004793545.1). Lineage (GTDB taxonomy): Bacteria > Bacillota > Clostridia > Lachnospirales > Lachnospiraceae > Petralouisia > Petralouisia muris. Next base: position 99,909 of record NZ_SRYA01000004.1, read on the forward strand.
GCTGCTGCGCAGCATCGAGTTAGAATGCCGGAAGAAAGGATATGACATGTTATTTCGGTGTTCCTATGGCAATATTGAAGAAGAAAACGAAGCCATCCGAAGAGCCCTTTTGCTTGGAGCACAAGGATTAATTTTAATGTGCGCCCAGGGAGAAGTCTACAACAGCATGATTCTTCAGCTTGTTGTGGATAAATTTCCAATGGTTCTGATCGACAGACAGATGAAAGGCATTCCAATTCCCTGCGTAAAAACAGATAATTATTCAGCCTCAAAAAAGCTGACACAGATCTTGATCTCACGAGGACATAAGAAAATATGTTTTGTATCCCATTCTTTCAGCAATACATCCACAATTAATGAACGCCACAATGGTTTTGTGGATGGCATTATGGAGCATGAAGATGTGAATGGGGTGATTGATGAGATAAAATGTTACGATCCGGCGTCAGAAGACACGGTACGGGAAAAAATCCACTTTGATCCTTCAGAGATTATGAAGGTAATCCAAAAAAACGCAGACTGCACTGCTTTTCTCATTGTAGAATTCCAAATGGGCGCTCTCTTTGGCAGAGCGCTGAAATCCATGAATCTAAAAAAAGAAATTGCCGTTTTCGATTGTCTGTCCGAAGCTTATATGGACGAATATGATTTCGTCTATGTTAAGCAAAACGAAAATTCCATGGGAATACAGGCGGTACAGGCACTATGCGCTGTAATGGAAGGAGAAGCCGTGGAAGATGTTATAAACATTCCATATAATATCATGATGTAATAATACATAAATCTCAAGAGATAAAATAGTACAAATAGAACAAACCTTACACAAGTTGATATGTAAATGATATGTGTAAATGATATAAAAAAAACGCTGACTTATAGGCATAATTACGAAACTTCCTATGAGTCAGCTTTTTCTATTGACAATTTTGCCCAATAATGATATATTTGCCATAACATCACAAAGCATTTCGCCAAAAAGATATAATGATATATTATTTCAACCAGACATAATGCTTGATGCGGTCAGAAGGATTTCTATGACGGCAGATTATAAAGCGGATACGCTGACCTGTGCCGTCTGAAATAAAAAATAAAATAAGAAAAGAGGAAAAACTATGAAAAGAAAAATTGTTTCTGTGTTAGTGGCGTCCGTAATGGCAGCAACTTTGTTGACAGGCTGCGGCAGCAATTCAGATTCCCCTACCAACTCCAATTCCACAGGGAATGAGGAGAATTCCGCAGGCGATGAGGGCGGTTCTGCAGGGAATGAAGCTGATTCAGGGGATGGACAGACACTTACCATTGTCTATAATGACTCCAACGACAATGGAGACAGCAGCCCTGTTTACCAGTGGATCCAACAGACCTATGAGAACTGGGATAAGAAAGATGAGATAACGCTTGACATCCAGGCGCTGGTAGCAACAGACAGCGATTATGTGACAAAAATACAGACCCTTGTACAGGATGATTCCACCTGTCCGGATCTGTTCCTTGAGGATACTTTCCAGTTGAACACAGATGTAGCGGCTGGCTATGTATCAAATATCTCAGATCAGGTAGCGGGCTGGGATGACTGGAACTCCGCAATTATTGACGCATTAAAAGAAGCCACCTCCGGCACTGACGGAAACACCTACGCCGTTCCCATCAGCACGGATGTGCGCGGACTGTGGTATAACAAAGATGTATTTGAAGCTGCCGGCCTTGGCAGGGAATGGCAGCCTGAAAGCTGGCAGGATATTCTGGACGCATGCGCTGCAATCAAAGAAAAGTGTGAAGATGACGTAGTTCCTATCTGGTTTGCATGCAACAGCGGCGAGGCTGAAGCAACCAGCATGAACACCTTCCAGATGCTGCTAGCCGGAACAGGCGATTCGTTATGCGACGACGCTACAGGAGTTTACAACCTGAGCAGCGATGGCGTGAAAGATTCTCTGGAATTCATCAAGACATGCCTTGACGAAGGATACCTTGGAACTCTTTCTGAAATACTTGACCCAAGTGATTATACCTATGCAAACCAGTATATGTCTACTGCAAAGCTGGGCATGTACCTGAACGGAAGCTGGGGCTTCAATGATTATCTTCAGGATTCCGGCTATCCGATGGCAGGCTATACAGACGACACATTGTCTGACGCCCTTGGATTTGCACAGATGCCCACTCAGGAAAAAGGCGGCTATGTAACAATGTCCGGCGGCTGGAGCTGGGCAATCGCCAATAACTCTGACCAGAAAGACCTTTCCTTTGAATTCATCACCGAAATGATGAAAACAGACAATTATATCATCTATATTGAAGGAACCGGAAACCTTGCCACCAGAAACGACATGATGAGCTATGACGCATACAGCAGCAGAATGTACATCAACGAGGCAACTGCCATGTCTGAAAACGCTTTCTTCCGTCCTCATGATGAGAATTACTCCAAGGTTTCTTCCTATCTTTATGAAATGGTTGACACTGTTGTAAGAAACAATACAGACACCGAAACAGCATTATCAGACTTCAAAACAGGCGCTGCAACGGCACTTGGCGAAGATCTTATCCAATAAACCGCTAACTTCGCCAAGTGATACATATCGGATAACGCCGCTCCTGTATGGAAGGCTGTAATGAATGGAAAAGCCGTCCGCATTGTCTGATTTCAGGATGATTGCCGGATGGCTTTTCCTTTTCATTGAGCAGTCCCCAATGCCATGGAACATATGTTTCTGGTTTTAGAGACGCTCCTATTAGAATATGGAGGTAAGAATGGAAGTATATAAGAAAAAAAATTTTTTGGGTAAATATATCTACCTGGTTCCGGCAGTCCTGCTCATGCTGTTGTTTTTCGTCTGGCCGATTATTCTGACCATCTACTATTCCTTTACGAACCTGGCGCTGACTGGTTCCGCAGCCAGCTCCCAGGAGTTTGTAGGAATTGCGAATTATAAAAGAATGTTGTCAGATTCCGCTGTTAAGACGAGTGTTGTAACGACTATCATTTTCCTGATCGGCTCTGTGGCAGGACAGACCATATTGGGATTTGTCATTGCGTATCTGATGAGAGAAAAAAATAGAATCTTCCGCCGGATCGTGGGAGCCGTTGTACTGGCTGCATGGGTTATGCCGGAGACAGTGGCTGCAATTTGCGCATATACATTTTTTACTGACAAAGGAACCCTCAATCTGCTTCTTACTTCCGGCGGGTTACCAATGGTTTCCTGGCTGTTCCGGTACCCGCTGCTTTCGGTAGTTCTGGCAAACATCTGGCATGGAACCGCATTTTCCATGATGGTCTACCAATCAGCGCTGGATAATGTATCCGGCGAGGTGGCGGAATCTGCAATGATTGACGGAGCAAACAGGCTCCAAAACCTGTTTTACATTACCATTCCCATCATCAAAGACACCATTATGACCAATACCATGCTGATTACCCTGTCAACGCTTGGAACTTTCGGTATGGTATATACAATGACCAGCACAACGGTGCAGACACTTCCAGTTTTCATGTATATCCGTGCATTCAAAAACTACGAGCTGGGCTATGGAACCGCCATTTCCATGCTGATACTTTTGATCGGCGTGATATTCAGTATCTTCTATGTTAAGATCCAGAACAAGGACGGAGGTAAATGATGAACAAGAAAAGAGATAATATTATTGCGTATATTGTATTAGCAATCCTGGCAGTCGTTTTTGTAATTCCTCTGACCTGGGTCGTATTGGCTTCCTTTGACTCAAACGCTACCCTGGCCGTCAGCGCGCCCAATCTGACGCTGGATAATTATACGGAAGTGCTGACAAACGCCGCAAATCTGCGTTCTTTTGGGAACGGACTTCTTATGGCTCTGGGAACATCCATATTTGTGGTTATTTTTGCAATGCTGGCAGCTTATCCCCTGTCCAGATTTGAAATGAAGCATAAGAAACTATTCATGCTGAGCATGCTTTTTATGACGTCCCTTCCAATCACAACGGTGATGGTTCCGGTGTTCAAAATTTTCGTAACGGTGGATCTGTATGACAACCGGCTGGGCATTATTTTGTTTATGACGGCCTCATCCATGCCCTATGCAATCTGGATGATGAAAAACTTTATGGACGCGGTTCCGCTTTCACTGGAGGAAGCCGCATGGATAGACGGAAGCGGAAAGCTGAAGGGAATCATCCGAATCGTGATGCCCCTGATGCTTCCGGGAATTTTTACCATTGCAATTTATACGTTTTCCGGCGCATGGGGTAATTTCTTTGTTCCCTTTATCCTGCTTTCCACCGGCGAGAAATATCCGGCGTCTATCATGCTGTACCAGTTTTTCGGGCAGCACACGGTAGCATATGGCACATTAGCGGCATATTCCATTGCTTATGCAATGCCATCGGTCATCCTTTACGTGATCACCCAAAAATGGATGTCGAAAGGTTTCGGTATGTCAGGAGCGGACAAAGGCTAGTGAAAGGAGATTTTGTAATATGCAGCAGCTTAGCGATTTATTGTCTGTAAAACAATTTGTAGAAAAAATCCGGAGGCAATTGAATGCTGAGAAGCTGGACATCGGCGATGTGTTTGAGCGGTGCTTTTTAAGCACCCTCGACACCACGATTCAGCAAAAAGAAGACGGTACAACATTCATTATAACCGGAGATATTCCAGCAATGTGGCTTCGCGATTCCGCTTGTCAAGTGAAGCCCTATTTGTTTGTGGCAAAAGACTCCCCGGACATATCCAGGATGATAGAGGGCGCCATCCGCAGGCAAATAAACTCTATCCTGATTGATCCTTACGCCAATGCATTCAATGAATGCGCCAATGGAAACTGCTGGGAGCATGATAAGACGGACATGAAACCAGAATTATGGGAACGCAAATTTGAGATAGATTCCCTCTGCTTTCCGATAGAGCTGGCCTACCTGTATTGGAAATATTGCGGAATAAATACGACGTTTGACGCTGATTTTCTGAAAGCGGCCAAATTGATTGTTTCTGTTTTCAGGGTAGAGCAGAATCATGAACAGAAATCAAATTATTCTTTTGAACGGTTCAACTGCGGATTTGCGGATACCTTGTCCAGAAACGGAAAAGGGGCTCTGGTGAACCCTGAAACGGGACTGATCTGGTCCGGCTTCCGCCCCAGCGACGACGCCTGTGTTTACGGCTATCTGATTCCGTCAAATATGTTCGCGGCTGTCATCCTGGACTATTTATCTGAAATTGCCTCCCAAGTCTATCAGGAAGATGAGTTTGCCGCTGAGACGAAAATTTTTTCCCAGGAACTTCGGGCCGCAATTGAACAAGCAGCTATCGTAAGACCAGACGGAAAACGTTTTTTCAAACCATTTTATGCATATGAGGTAGACGGCTACGGGCAATATCTGATTATGGACGACGCGAATCTGCCCAGCCTTTTATCCATGCCTCATTTTGGTTATTGTGATGCGGACAATGAATATTACAAAAATACCCGGGAGATTATTTTAAGTGAGCAAAATCCCTATTACTATAGCGGAAAATACGCAGAGGGAATCGGAAGTTTCCACACAGCCTCAAACTATGTGTGGCATATTTCAATGGGGATGCAGGGACTGACTTCCCGCTCCCGCAGCGAAAAGAGAAAAATCCTTGAAGCTATGGTAGCCACCGACGGCGGAACAGGCTGGATGCACGAAGGAATTGACGTTAACGACCCGTCAAAGTTTACCAGGCCATGGTTTTCATGGGCAAATGCGATTTTCACAGAACTTGTTCTGGATTATTGCGGATACAGCCTGGCGGACAGTTCCCGCCAGACTTAACGCTGCATAAGCTTCCGGTTATGCTTCATGGATACCCGGAGCCAAATGTCTTGAATATCATTTACAAAAATAAGGAGAATTTTGAATGATTCTATTAAAAGAAAGAGAAGGAAAGCTGATCCAGGATATCAAAGAACTCATCTACAGCCGAAAATATCCCATCACCCAGTACCGAATGTTAAAAACGGAGACGCGTTTTGAGCATGTGGAGTCAATTACTACCAACGGATGGGAAATCATGACAAACCGCCAGCTGTGGGGAGGGCACAATGAAAATTACTATTTTGAAACAGTGATTACCGTTCCTCCCGAATGTGAAGGAAAAGCTCTCGTATACGAGCTGAGAACCGGCCGGGAAGGAGAATGGGATGCGCTCAACCCGCAGTTTTCGGCATATGTAAACGGGCGCATGGTACAAGGTTTGGATGTAAATCACCGGGAAATTCTTTTCACAAAGAGCGCACACGTCGGAGAAACCTACCGGATTTTACTGTCGGCTTACACGGGAGATCATAATTTTTCCCTGTTCATGGATTCAGAATACAAGATCCTGGAACCCGAAGTGGAACATTATTACTATGACATTTCCGTGCCTTATGAGGTGGCAAGGCTTCTGCCTGAGGACAGTGCAGAATATATAGAAATTATCCAACATCTCAATGAATCCCTGAATCTGCTTGACCTGAGGAAAAAATATTCCACAGAATTTTATGACAGCCTTGCACGGGCGCAGGAATATATCACAGAAGAATTTTACAAAAAAAGCTGCGGGAATGTAAAGGAAACCGTCTGCTGCGTTGGACATACCCACATAGACTGCGCATGGCTCTGGACCCTTAAGACCACCCAGGACAAAGCGGTAAGAAGCTTTTCCACCGTGCTGGAGCTTATGAGGAGATATCCGGAATATAAGTTCATGTCCAGCCAGCCTCAGCTTTATGACTATGTAAAGAAAAACGCGCCGGAAATTTACGCCCAGATAAAAGAACGCGTTGCAGAAGGACGCTGGGAAACCGAAGGGGGCATGTGGGTGGAAGCAGACTGCAACATCGCCTCCGGCGAGTCACTGGTGCGCCAGTTCCTGCATGGCCTGCGTTTCTTTGAAGAGGAATTTCAAAGAAAAAATGAAATCTTATGGCTCCCGGATGTGTTTGGATATTCGGCAGCGCTGCCCCAGATTATGAAAAAATGCGGGATTAACTATTTTATGACCACAAAAATCAGCTGGAACGAATTTGATAAAATGCCTTATGACACTTTTCTGTGGGAAGGCATAGACGGCACAAAAGTGCTGACGCACTTTTCCCCTTCCAGGGATTATGGAAAAGGCGCAATTGAGGGAAGCGCAGAAACGGAGCATTTTACCACATACAACGCAATGCTGAATCCCTCTCAGGTAAAAGGGAACTGGCAGCGTTACAGCCAGAAAGATCTTCATACAGATACGCTGATGAGCTTCGGATACGGCGATGGAGGCGGCGGTCCCACAGCAGAAATGCTGGAAAATTGCAGGAGGCTGGAACAGGGAATTCCAGGAAGCCCGAGGGCAAAACAATCCCATGCCCTTGAATTTTTCCGAAACCTGGAAAAAACCGTAAAGGAAAATCGTTATCTGCCGAAATGGGTTGGCGAACTGTATCTGGAATATCACCGCGGCACTTATACTTCTATGGCCCGGAATAAAAAATATAACCGCCAGTCAGAGTTCGCCTGTGAAAACCTGGAGTTCTACAGTGTGCTGGCAAAGGCGCTGCTTAAGCATCCCTACCCGCAGAAAGAACTGAAGGAACTATGGGAAATCGTGCTGAGAAACCAGTTCCATGATATTCTTCCAGGTTCTTCGATTCTGGAAGTCTACGAAGACTCCAGAAAGGAATATGAACATGTATTATCTTTAACAGAACAGATGACAGGGAAAATTCTCCAGACAGTCGCCGATCATGTGGACGCCCGGGAAAATGATATTGTGCTCTTTAACCCCAACAATGCAAAAGGGCCGGCGCCCGTCATCATTCCCTGCTCCTGCATTGGGGAAGATTCTGGCTCACTTGCATTGTCTGACGGCCGCAAAGAATATCCCCTTCAAAAAACGGCCGAAGGATATTTCGCTGTGCTGGATGAAATACCAGTCAGAGGATACCGCACCTACCAGACAGTGAAAAAGGAAGCTCCGGAATACAGGATGATCCGTTCTTTCCAGGACATTGACACGCCCTATTTCCATATTGCCCTGAACGAAGCCGGGCAATTTACCAGCATTTATGACAAGGTTACGGAGCGGGAAATCATACCGAACGGAAAAACTGCAAACCAGATCATAACTTATGAAGATAAGCCGCACAATTTTGACGCCTGGGACATTAACAATTATTATACGGAAAAATCCTGGGAGGTGGATGCGGCCGCTTCCATGGAAATCCTGGAGGATGGACCGATAAGGGCTTGTATCCGTATCGAACATCCCTACCTGGATTCCAAAATTGTACAGTATCTGTATTTTTACAGGGATCTGTACCGTATTGACATTCGCAATGAAATCGACTGGAAAGAAGCGCAGATCCTTGTCCGGGACTACTTCCCGGTAGACATCCATACGGACGAAGCAGTGTTTGAAATTCAATATGGAAATGTAACACGCGCTGCACACAGCAATACCATGTGGGATTTTGCAAAATTTGAGGTCTGCTCCCACAAGTGGCTGGATGTCAGCGAAAACGGGTATGGCGTCAGCATTTTAAATGACTGTAAATATGGCTGCAGCGTAAAAGACGGCGTAATCGGCCTGACAATGCTGAAGTCCGCTTTATATCCAAATCCAGAAGCAGACAAAGAACTTCACACTTTCTGGTATTCTATCTGCCCCCATGAAGATGATTTCAGAAAGGGGCATACGGTAGAAAAAGCATATTTATTTAATAATCCGCTGGTTGCTGTCATGAAACAGAAGGCGGGAGGCAGACTGCCGAAGAATTACTCTTATGTGACAGTGCAGGAACAAAATGTCGTCATCGAAGTGGTAAAACAGGCAGAACGTTCAGAACATACCGTAATCCGCCTTTACGAGTGCTATAACCGAAGATGCAGCATTACCTTGACTGTTAAGGAGGATTTTACAGAAGCGTGGGAGTCTGATCTGCTGGAGAACCCGGAAGTAAAACTTAAAACAGATGGAAATACGATATACACAGACATCAGGCCCTATGAAATCAAAACGATCGTATTAAAATGAGAGTTCATAACTTTGCAGCCCGTTAACAGTACACTAGCAGCTATATCACTTATCATATCAGGAGATAAAATATGGAGAAAAAATATATCATTGACACATCAGAAAACAGAGCATTTATGTCAGAAATCAGAGATAATCTATTGCAATTCGGGCGCCAGTTCCCATCCCCGGAAGGAGCATCCTACTATCTGGGAGATGACGGTACCCCTTGGAAAGAACGGAACCGTGAAACATGGATCACCTGCCGCATGGCCCATGTGTACAGCATTGGAACCTTGCTGGGTCATGAAGGCAGCCAGCAGCTGGTGGATGCGGCCCTCAAAGGGCTTACCGGCATATTGAAGGATGAACAAAACGGGGGCTGGTATGCAGGAATTACTCCAGAAGGCAGCATTGTGCAGGGGAAACAGTGCTATGCCCACGCCTTTGTGATTCTTGCCTCCACCTCCGCGCTTCTGGCCGGGCGGGATGGCGCATCAGAATTGCTGGAAAAGGCTCTTAAGACTTTTGATCAGTATTTCTGGGACACAAAAAACAGCCTGACATTTGATGCCTGGAATACGGAGCTTACCGTGCTGGACGATTACCGCGGCATTAATGCCAATATGCATACCGTAGAAGCATTCCTTGCAGTGGCGGACGCCACGGGAAATCAGGAATACCGGGAAAGGGCCGGCCGGATAATCGACCATGTCATCGGCTGGGCCGCTGATAACCAGGACAGAATACCAGAACATTTTACTAAGAATTGGGAGGCGGATCTGGAATGCAACCAGGACAAACCGGACGACCCCTTCAAGCCTTACGGCGCAACGCCGGGACACGGCATTGAATGGGCAAGGCTGATCAGCCAGTGGGCATGCGCAACCTACGGTACAGAAAACGACGGAAAATATATTGAAATGGCCGAACGGTTATACCGCCGGGCCATCAATGACGCATGGAATGCAGACGGCGCGCCGGGCATCGTCTATACTACGAATTGGAACGGAGAACCAGTCGTGCATGACCGTATGCACTGGACGCTGGCAGAGGCCATTAACACTTCCGCCGTATTATACAGAATCACCAAAAAGCAGGAATATGCGGATGATTACGCCATGTTCATGCAATATCTGGACGAAACCGTTCTGGATCATGAAAAGGGCTCCTGGTTCCATCAATTGGATGAGCACAATCAGCTGATGGGTACTGTATGGCCAGGGAAATCGGATATTTATCATGCCCTGCAGGCAACGCTGATACCGTATTATCCGGTAGATGTGTCAATTGCGGCGGCTGTAAAGCAGAATGCAGGAAAACAGATATCATAAGAGACTGACAACGTAACTATCTGTTTAAGAACGGGGCTGTGGGAGAATGATATTTTCCCACAGTTTTGTTACTTTTCTCCCGTTATATTCATTCGTTTTCATATCTATAGACATACTATCCAACGGAAATCCTTTTGTTCGGATCAATTTACATGCTTTCAATCAATTCATTTAGTTTTCTCAACAGCAGCTCATCCGGCTCCAGGTGATGGATGAATGAACTATCCATTCCATTCCTCCTCAACCTGTCAATCCATAGCAACGCTGCCTCCCGGCTGATGTTTTGCTCCAACATGCCATAATAAATATACGCCAGTTCGTTTGATACATTTGTATTAAAGACCGCCGGTTCATCTGAGTTAACGCAGACAATTACATTCTGGGCGTTGTTTATCTGATTCATTTGATATAACTGGTTTGCCTCCACTACATCCAAATCAGCAATCGCCGTATTGGAAGAAGGATTTACTTCTAAAATAACGCCTTTTCTCCCCAGCTTTTTCTTCAATATTTTCTGCAGTTCCTCTACAATTAACAAATCCTGCTCCGTAATTTCATAATGAATGGGCCTTTCCATCTCTTTCACAAATTTTTTACAGTGTCTGGCCGCAGCCAGCAGCATAGGATCCCAGTGAATTTTTTTCCCTGAACACATCCTGCTGCAAAATTCCTTTTCTACCATTTCATATTCTGTTTCATATTTCGTTTCATGGAAAGCAAATAATCTGTGGTAACCTGATATCAGAAGTTCCAATGCAATTCCTTCCTGTTCCATTTCCACACATTCTTTTCTAGTTCCATAGATTTTCCCAGACAGCTCATAAATCTGCTTTTCCATATACGCCAAAATAGTGGCCTGGAAATCACTGTAATTTTTACTCAATGTATCATACGCCCAAAGATAGTTTTCCAACGCCTCTATCTGCGGAATGATTATAACTGGATTTTGATTTTTCCATTCCCGGGCCGAAATACCAAGTGCAATCCCATGTCCGATTCGATCTCCTGCATGAAATTTCAAATATTCCACAGATTCGTCAATCCTTCTCAGCCCTGACAAAATATGCCGAAAATCTTCTCCCGCATGAAAAGTAAAACCCAGACTCTGGGTATAGTCTCCGTACTCATTTCTCCTTCCGATCTTTTCAATGCTGCTGTCCCTTGCTTGTTCATAAATCGGCGCAAATACCCAAACCGGCGTTGAATTTTCCAAGCTTGCTGCATCTATCCCCACCAGATATCTGCTCAACTCGCTGTATTCTGTCCTCAATTGAATCAAATTTCCGATTTGCTCTTTATATTCTTTTTGAAGTTCACCAAAATGAAAATATGAGCAGTCTGCTTTTCCGTTTTGAAAACATTTCTCCGGCACTGACTCATCCGGCTTTTTCAGAAAATGAATCACCAGTCCCACCTGTGGAATTTTGCGATAAAGAATATATTCCTTTTTTTCCTCATCATAATAGGAATAGTCTTCCTTTAATATTTTCTGATACGCCTTCAGAAAATCCAGTATTTCCATTTTGCACTTTGCGTAAGCCACCGGTATGGAAGATCGAAATTCAACCTTATATAAATCCTGGTTCTGCAACTGTTCCCGCATTGCAGTTTCCCAGAAATTTTTTATATTCACATGATTCAACGCAGAATTCACGCTATAATGCTCCTGCTGAAAATAATCCAATCCTTTTATTGTCTTTTGCTGCACACTCACATGAAACAAATAATTTCTGATCCTCAAATACTGCATCATGCATTGTTTCATATCCTCTGTCATTTGTTCGTTTATCATCATATATAACGCATAATATAAAAAAATATTTTCATCAATCGTATGAAGCTCGGCGTTTTCATTCAGGATAGACGTACAAAAGCGCTCACTAGAAAAAGCTTTCTGTTGAACTTCTGCAAGACGGTCCCATAGCCTTGTATAATAAGTGGTGATTTCTTTTTCATTTTTATCCTGATAATTATCTCTGAAAAATTTCTCGAACGGCTGTCCTTCCTGAAATTTTTCAATCAGCTCCCCGACTTCTTTCCCATATGCATCCGGTCCATGCCGCTGCCCCTTAGTCAAAAGAGATGAAATTTCCAAAGCCAGATACGCCCTGGCAATTCCACAGCCCAAGATGTAAAAAATTATTCGTTTATTTTGTTCTTCCGTGCCGTCTACAAATTTCCGCCCCCAAAAAAACTTGCTATCTTTTATCGTAAGCGGAGCCATCAGTGAATCCCATATGCTTGGAAATGTTCTGGACACTCCTTTGTGCAGATGGTTCTCGGCGACTCCTTTTTCCAGAATTTTGGACAGCTGCTGATCTGCCACTTCTATATTTCCATAAAAATAATCCAGACAACTGGCATCCAATTCTCCGTGGTTGATAATCATATAGACAATGGCAATCACATCCATCGGAATGTGACAGTTCAGGCTGTGAAACAAAGTTACTTTGTTATTATTTGCAAATCCGCCAAATAGCTCTTCATCGTTTTTGTTTCTCCAGTATTTAAACACGATCCGTCCATCCCGATGTGAAATTAAAGCAGCCGCCATCTTTTTCATAATATATTGATACAGCTGTAAAGCATTGTCAAAGCCTTCTGCACCATCACCATAACCATAAAAAAGGTAGCATTTTTCCAGATACAGGTAAATTTCATCATAGGAATAGATATTATAGTTTCGGCGGATATAGCTGATCAATTCACTTTTCAGACGCTTTCGTATCTCTTTGGCCTTCTTTTCCTCTCCTGCTCTTACAGCAACAATAAATTCATTGATAAGGTCTTCCCGGAATGCCTCCATAGATGTAAATGGATAGCATAAAACACCCAAAAAGCGGTTAATAGAATCATTAATCATGATATTTACCTCTGCTTATCCATTAACTATGAAGAAAATAACTCCTCGAAGTCTTCGGAATCTATTTTCTGTTCTAAGTTCTTATTCAATTCATCTATAAAATTCTCCAATGTCTGTTTGTCAGCCTCCTTATGTGCAGTTGGTAATTCTCTGGCTATCTCTGACAACAAACGGGCATTCTGCACAATATTTTCACTCTGCTCCGCTTCCATTTTGTATTTATACAGACATTGCAAAAGAAACGTAAAATAGGAATGCTGACTAATCCATGTATCCCAGTCCTGCGATGTATCCTCGTCCTGTATATTCGGCTCGGCTGACGCCTTTTGCAATTCATTTAAAATCTGCTGCGCTTCAGACTGCCCATACCAGACATAGGGATTTCCAGCTAATTGTTCAAGTTCCCTGATTACACTCCTATATGTCTCAAGAGACATTCCCTTCTGAAAGTCCGTTTTATTATCATGAAGAATCTTTTTAACACTATTACGTGTGCGTTTTGCTACCGTTTTGGATACGCCAACATACGTATTTATTAAATCTTTCCAACTTTCATCGGCGTTACTTGTCTTCAATCTCCACTCTTCCTCTTCTTCCAGAGCCTTTTTGATAAATTTAAGATATCTCTTTATCATCATTTTTAAATAAACAGTTACATTCTCTGCAACTTCTGCATGCCAAAGCATGCCTGAATCTATTGCTTTTAAAACTTCTGTCTTTCTTTCCAGATTTCTTCTTTCTATATCATCTGTAATCTTTTTCTGCTCTCCATTTTTTTCCACAACATACAAATCATTCAAATGAATCTCTTTCCACTTTTCTTCAATTTCATCCTTATCCTGCACTGCCAGAATTCTGTCCAATGTATTTAACAAAATCCGCCGCATCTCCTTTTTTTCTCCCAAGTTCTCTTCATCCTTGACAACTGCATTTATTTCATCCTCAAATAATCTTAACACAATATTCTGTGTAACAGAACTTGACAGTTGATTACGGATATATGCAAATTCCTTCCAAAAAACAGAGTAGTACCTGGCAATCATCTTTGATGTCTTTTTCCCATTTACCTTAGCTGCCGATGAAAAGGCCCTCCACATAGCAATTACAACACTCTGTTCTAATTCCGCTGTGGCAATCGTCTCCTTAGCCAATGCTTCCGATGATTTATTTTCATATAATCTCAATATTCCATCTAAGGGAAGATTTTTATAATATGCCAGATTCAGGATCAAATCTCCCTTCAGCAAAAAGCTGCTGTTTACGTCCTTCAGCTTCATATCTTGCAGCTCCGGGTATTCTTTTTTCCATTTCTTTAACGCCTCATTTTTCAATTTTGCCTCTTCTGCAGTTTCCCATCTGTAATCGGAAACCTCCATAACCTTTTCCGCTATCACAGGATGGAAAAACAAGTCTTTCATTGCTTGATCCTTTAGAACTTTGTAACATCCATCTTCTTTTATCTGTTTTTCATAATGATCCACTTCGTACAGAAGCCTGGCAGCAAAATCTACCAGAATAAACAGGGAAAACCTTTCTATGGGATCCGCTATATGATACATTTCCTGATATTCTTCCTGGCTTAGTGGATTGTCCCCTTGAACTTCTAGCCTGGCACTCTTGTAAATAACCGCTCCTGCATTGTCAAAAAACACTTTGCTGTCTGTATTTGTCCCTATATGGAAGAAATTCAACTGAATATCATTTCTATATTTGTTATAAATCGGTTTGGAAGAAATAATGGTATCCAACAGCAGTTTCTTTTCCTTGGAATAATCCCTCCCCGGCGCTTTCTTTTTCTCCGAAATTTCACCTAATACGTTATAGACATTGTTCAGGCCGCGAGAAGTATTGTCAAATAAATGATATGTATATGGCAGATTTTGACTTTCATTTTCTTTTTGGCTTCGGCCTTCTGTGTCTTCCTCGATCTCCGCATAACGGAAAAAAGCTGGATCAACCCAACCCTCTAATTTCTGAACCAGCAGCTCTGAAAGCGTTATTCCCACTTTCTGTCTTCTGTCTCTCTGCTCTTCTGCAGGGGAGGCTTCTTCCGTCTGATTCTCTTCCCCATCCGCAATACAGTAATTTCCCTTTTCCGCTAAAGACCAAAGTTTAATATTGTACCTGTATGCAGGAGGAATAATTTTTTTCAGATATTCATAAGCAAGCTGCTTTTTGCTGGCAAGCAGCGTATTGCTGCCCATTTTCTGGTCCAAAATATCCCTGTTCAGCACATTTTCCTGTCTGAGAAAATCCAGGGTCAATGCTTCCTCAAATGTTTCCAAATCCCCGGAAATGAAAGTGACAATATTTTCATTGGACAGATAAGACAGCAGGGTCTTTACTACATCCGCACACCGATATGTACTTAAATCAATATCGTCTATAAACAGAAAAAGGAGGCTGCCGTCTTGCTTCTTTGCATCGACCAGCTCATCAACCAATTCATTAAATTTATTAATAAATTCCGTATCCGAATTAAACACACTGGTGGAGCGGTTTACATAATCATTCTCCGTCGTGTATTGGCGGATCAAGATATCCCGGTATTCTTTCTGAATATAGGTATACTGTTTAATCACTTCATCATATTTTATCCGAAGAACGGTTTTCTTAATGCAGTCTATATTACCTTTTTTCAGCCTTTTTTTCTCTTCCTCGTCCCTTTCCTTTATCACTTCATTCAGCATTCCCAAAACTGTTGCCATCAGTGTGCCAGATTCCGACATGTTCTCTGGAACGATGATGGGAAGTATAATATCATTCGACGCCCGCTTACTCTTTTCCAGCTGAACCCGTATGGTCTTTAAAATAGATGTCTTACCGGCTCCCCTGACCCCTATAATTCCTATATTGTTGGTTTTTTGATCTTTATTCCCGCCATTTACTTTTTGTCCTTCAGCGTCGTCCATGGAGTTTTTTTCCTCACGAAACAGTTCTATCTGATGATAGATCCGTTTGTAGTTTGGCATAATTAATTCGGCCTCTGAATCCGACAGACATCTTGCTCCTATCTTATTTTGGTTTCCCTTTTGTTCACTCATTCTTATTCCCCCTTATACTTTTCCCTTGGTTTTCTCTTTCAACCGGCAAACAGAACATATTTCACCAATTCCTGCCCTGACTTTATGCCTGATGACTTTGAAGCTCCTGCCCCAAGCATATCATAAAATTTCCCAGTCTGTATCATGCTCATTTTAATTTTCTATGCAAACTGTAATATGTATATTATATTTCATTCTTTTCATAAAGTAAACAATTTATATGATTACTCCGGCGGTTAAATATCAATGAATTTTGCAGATATCGAAAACCAGGATATCTGCCATTCTAAAGATGACGTTCATAGCTAACTGATGCTCTGCATAAGGTCTACTGCATCCACAGTGACTATCCGCTCATTACCAGACATTTGCCGTTTTCCAAACAATACACTCGATCCATGCCTTCTAAATGCTCCCGATTATGGGTAATTACAATCAGCGTCTTCCCTTCTGTCTGATGTATCAAAAAATCATGCAGCTGGGCGTCGGATTCCCCGTCATACCCGGCTGTCGCTTCATCCAGAACAATAATGGGCGCCTCCTTTGCCATGGCCCGGGCCACCGCAATCTTCTTCCGCTCGCCCCCTGACAGCATAGAGCCGTTCTGGCCAATGACGCTGTCTTCCTTCTTTGGCAGTTTTGCAATAAATTTATCTGCGCCGCTTTTTTCACAGGCCTTGAGGAACGCTTCCTGATCCGTCCGAGAATCCAAATCAATGTTTTCCCTTACAGTTTTGCTGAACAGGTAAGGAGCCTGATCCATCTTTAATTTTCCCGCGTCGGGCTCTTCCTCCAGCTCAAAGATCTGGAACAGCCGTTTGGCGGAAGGGATGATTGTGGAAAAAAATATTCGAAGATTCAGCAAAGCCATAATCGGGTTGGTCACATAACCGCTGTAGGAAATAAAAGCGAACACTCCGCCTAACGACAGGCGGCCCTCTATGATCTGCATTCCTCCCAGAATATACAAAAGCCCAGTGACGCCCCAGCTTAACGCCGCCTCAATGCTGTTGTTTACGCTCTCCAACAACGCTTCCTTTTGATGCAGGTTCAGCAATTCCTGCTGCCGCCTTTGGAATTCCTCCCACCGCTTCTGGTAAAGGCCCCACAATTTTATTTCCTTAATTCCGCCCACATTTTCACTGAACCATCCCGTGAAATCGCTTAACTTCTCCAGACGCTCTTGGGTCCATTTCCTTGTCTTTTTGGAAAACAGGCTGACAATCGCGCACTTTACCGGCACAATCAGCATTACAATAAGAGTCAGCCTCCAGCTTATGACAAACAGCCCCACCAGGCTGCTGGCAATACGGAAAAGGTATTCAATGGCAAACCCGAAAAACCGATCTGTGATCAAAGCGGCGTTTGATGTGTCCACGCGCATATTGTCTATAATCTCCGCGCTGCTCTTTTCCGTAAAATAAGATATTTTTAAACGCATCAGCTTTTGGAATCCCCGGGAAATCAAAGAAAAATAGAACGCGTTATGGATACGCACAAACATCCAGGACTGCAGCAAAGATATAAGCTCTCCCGCAACGACCAACAGAAATATAAGGAGCGTCATCTTTACCGTTGCCGAAAGATTCATTTCCAGAAGCCCCTGATCCGTCAGCCTGCTAATCAGCAAGGGCTGTAAAAAAACAATGCCGGAAGAAGCAATCAGACACAGTAAAATGGCGGCCAGGTATAATTTATAGGGTTTCAGCAGCGCCAACAGTTTTCCTAAATAATAAGAATCTTTCCTTTTGTTCATTCTAAAACCTCATCTCCTACAAAATCTTCCGAACAATCCATTCAGCCAGATTCCTGTCCTTTTTATCATCAAGCGCAATGATTTGATCCATTCCCTTCATAAATTCCGGATCCGCGCTGTGTTCTTCCATAAAAAAAATGATTAAGCCGTTATTTCTGAAATATAAGCTGTAATAATGCAGATCCTCCTGGACTTTACTAAGGGACAGCGGAAAAATGTTTTTTTCAAAGCTGTTCTTCTTTTCCCAGTCGGCTGCGCAGATGCAGGAATAACCCTTTTCCTCAAACCGCAGCACAATATCTTCCAATGCCGATTTGAGTTTTTCCTCTATGCTTTCCTGGTAAACCACCGTTATTTTCGGTATTGGATCCTCTATGTAAGACATCGGAGACGGAATTTTGCCTTCCACAGTATGGCCCGCCTGGCGGTTGGCAAAGCAGAATGGAACTTCACTGGCAAAACCTCCGTTTTCCAAAAAACATTCCAAAATCTCCGTTTTCCCCATTTTTCCATTCCTCTGTAACATGGAACATATAAACGCGGCTATGTAAGGCAGCGCAACGCTATTGGACACCCCATACTCCTCCCCCAGCCATTCACTGTATCGCTCCATCACACAGGAAGTTTCATAATTCCCTTCCAAATCTATGCCGTCCTTCGGATCCCGAATGGCTTTTATTCCATAAACATCGCCTTTTTTTACGCCGATTGCACCCTCATAACAGGCAGGATAAGTAATCTCAAAAGCGTTGGAAGCCGCTGCAAGCAGTATGGTTCCCTGATCCTTCGCCCTATTCAGAAACGGCAGGAGCCTTTTCGCATACGCCGGAATCTTTACGCCGATGCTCATCAAAACCACATCCATCTTTTTGACCACGCACCACTTCAGCGCAGCGCAGAACTCACTAAGCTCCTGGCCGCGGTTCCGGTTCAGGATGGAAACGCTGAATATACGGCAATCCGCAGCATGGTTTTTTTCCAAAAATTCCAGCAAAAGAGCCGTGCACAGCGTGCCATGGGATTCCAGTTCCCCCTCCGGCTCAAGAAACTGGGGAACGCAGGTTCCGTCCAGAACTTGCCGGCAGTCCACTGCAGCTTTTTTATGGGGCAGAAGAATTTCTAACAATTCCCCGTTCACTCCGTTGTCAATGACCGCTATTTTTAATTTCAATGACAGTCCCTTCTTTCCACGTATACACAGGCAATCCCTGCAGCCCTGCCACAAAACTGTTTGCTATTCTTCTTCTCGCATACCCAGCAATTGAATCGGATTCACCTTTAAGTTCCTCCCGATCAAAAGCAGGGACATTGCAAACATGCCCAGCACTTCCGTACTTACCGCAAAAACAATGCTGTTCCTTACAATGTCCTGGTTTGCGGCCACAGACAATTCCTCATCTTCATTCCCTACAATCCCTTTGGAATACATGGCGCTGAAATAATCCTCCTCCAGGGACGCAGCCTTCAGCATCCTTTCATTGGCGATTCCCCCAACGGCTCCTCCCATGCAGGCGGCAATCATTGTGAGAATCATAATCCCTGTCAGCAGCGACGTCCTGCATTCCCTCCGGGACATTCCCAACGCCCGTTCAATGGCGGTGCGCCTTCTCTGCCTGATAATGGCAGAGTACAGTAAGAATGCGCCGCTTGCAATCACCGACACAAAACCCACCAGGAATATGATGACGGCTATGGTCTGCAGGTTATTCATCTGGGAAGCGAAACGCTCATATCCTTTGTCATCGAAAGTCACTTCCAGAAGGGAAGACTCCGGAAGTTTGGAGAATTCCTTATAAAAATCATTGATTCCGCCGTTCTCTATCTGGAAAGACGCATTGTATCCCCGCATGGGGCCTTCTGCAATGACATTCCTTACATCCTCTTCTGGAACGGATGCGCTTGGGATGATGATTTCATCCGACGCAAACTCATGCAGACTCTCGCCTCCTGTGGATTGGACGGAATAAATACCCTTAATGGCATAATCCGCTTCATAAAACACATCGCACTTCCCACCTTCCGGAGTTAAAATGTCTGTCCGGAACATTCCGGCTATCATCCCGCCTGTAGATATAACATTCTCCATCGTTGAACATTTCGCGTCTGTAAAATACATTTGCAGCCTGATTTTCTGCCCTATTTGGAGATTATTTAATTTGGCGAACGTCTGGGAAACCAGGCACGCCTTGGAACCATCGCTATATTCTTCCGGGCTGATATCCTCCCCTTCTGCAACAGCGGCCCGGCCCTCATGAAAGGGACTTAAAAGCTCCGTGCCGGCTGTTGGCGTAACAGGCACCGCCCTACACGACAGTTTCTCTATTTCATCAATGAAATTTCCCCACATTGCGCCTATGTCCGTGCTCCGGAAATCAGCATCCATTTCTCCCCAGTCAAGCGTCCGCTCCTTACCCAATGATATTGTTATTGGGACATATTCAACGACGCCTGCTTCCTTTGAATGCTTATCCATAACATTCCACATTGAAAAGGCGATATACCTTTTTCCAGCCCCTAAAGGCTCTGGATTTTCCTTATAATGATCGCAAAAAGTAATTGTTTTTCCCACCAGAGACGGATTCCCATCTCCCCAATAAACTTTTTTCACTTCCACTTCCACCGGACCGTCTGGAACACAGTCTTCCAATGGGGAAAATTCCATCACCAAAGCACTGCCGCTTACATCACTTGCTCCTCCCGCAACGCTGGCTCCGTATGGCGTGATAAAGTCAGGGGAAACAGCGCCATAAAAGGGCCGTTTCTCTAATTCATGTATATATGCAACATCAAGATGATTCAAGATGTCCTCATCCAATATCTGAGTATAGTTTGAGCTTTCTGTCATCTTGTACTTCTGCAATGCGGCATCCCATCTCTTATCCATTGTCATGCTGTCCGGTTTTTGGGTCACAGTCCCAACGGTAGTGAAACTGTCTTTCATCCGGTGGATGTTATCCTGAACCCCCATCCACAGGCTGCATCCTAATGTGAAGAAAACAGTGCCAAGCATAATAATGCAGAAAAATAAAATGCTCATCCACTTTTTCCGGAATAATTGTTTCATGCTGTTTTTCATACAATCATTTTTAATCATCTTTATCACGCTTCTCTCACAATGCCTATTCTTCCTCCCTCACGCCCAACAATTGAATTGGATTCACCTTTAAGTTCCTCCCGATCAAAAACAGAGACATTGCAAACACGCCCAGCACTTCTGCGCTAACTGCAAATACAATGCTGTTCCTTACAATATTCTGGTTAACAGCTATAGACATTTCTTCGTCTTTATTCCCTGCAATCCCCTTGGAATACATGGAACTGAAATAATCTTCCTCCAGAGACGCCGTATTCAGCATCTTTTCATTGGCGATTCCCCCAATGGTTCCTCCAACACAGGCGGCAATGATGGTCAAAAGCATAATTCCCGTCAGCAGGGATGCCTTGCATTCCCTCCGGGACATTCCCAATGCCCGTTCAATGGCGGTGCGCTTTCTCTGTTTGATAATGGCCGAATACAGTAAAAATGCGCTGCTGGCCACCACTGACACGAAACCCACCAGGAATATAATGATGGCTATGGTCTGCATGTTGTTCATCTGGGAAGCAAAACGCTCATATCCTTTGTCATCAAAAGTTATTTCCAGAAGGGAAGATTCCGGAAGCTTGGAGAACTCCTTGTAAAAGTCGTTGATTCCTCCATTTTCTATCTGAAACGATGCGTTATAGCCCTGCATGGGGCCTTCTGCAATGACATTCCTGACCTTCTCTTCTGGAACGGATGCGCTTGGAATGATAATTTCATCTGTCACTAGTTCATACAGATTCCATCCTGCTGAATTATATAAATATATCCCTTTAATGATATAATCCGATTCAAAAAACACATCATATTTTTGCCCTTCGGGAGTTAAAATATCCAGCCGAGACATTCCTCCACCTTCTGATGCCACCAATACGTTAGAATTTTCATAATCTGTAAAAAACATTTGTAATTTAACTTTATCCCCTACTTTGAGATTATTTAATTTGGCAAACGTCTGGGAAATCAGACATACCTTTGAGCCGTCTTCATACTCATCGCCGCTGATGGCTTCTCCTTCCACGATAGAGGCCTGTCCGTCATGAAAAGGGCTTAAAAGTTCAATATTTTCTGTCGGTGTGACCGGCACTGTTTCAAATGTCAATTTGTTTAATTCATCAATAAGATTCTGCCATACCGCTCCTTCTTCCGTATTCCAAAAACCTGCGCTTACTTCCTGCCAGCGCAGCGATGGTTTCCAGTCTGGAAAAACTGCCGCTGGAACATATTCCAAGGGATATTCTTCCTCTATACGGGTATCGCCATAAATATTCATTCCCAGAAACGCAATATATGTCTTACCTGCTTCTAATGGCTCCGTCTCTTCCCTGTAATGGTCACAAAACCAAATCTCCTTTCCAACCATGGAAGGCTCCCCATCTCCCCAATAAACATTTTTTATCTCTACCTTCACCGGAGAGCTTGGGAGACTGTTTTCAAGAGGTGAAAATTCCACTAATGATGAAGTGGAGCCGGCGCCATCCCTTGTTAATGCGCCTGTGATAAAATCAGGGGAAACCGCACCGTAAAACGGCCTGCGTTCCACTTTGTTTATATATGTAACGTCCAAGCTGTTTAATAACTCTTCATCCAGAATCTGCGTATAACTTGCTCTTTCCGTTATTTTATATTTTTGCAGTTCCGCATCCCATTCTTGCTCCGTCACCATGCTGTCCGGCTTCTGCGTCACAGTCCCTATGGTGGTAAAGCTATCCTTCATCTGGTTTATGGAATCCTGGACCCCCATCCACAAACTGCATCCTAATGTGAAGAAAACAGTTCCAAGCATAATAATGCAGAAAAATAAAATGCTCATCCACTTTTTCCGAAACAATTGTTTTATGCTGTTTTTCAAATAATCATTTTTCCTTATCATAATTACGCCTTCTCTATTCTTTTACAGTTTATCTACCGTCTGTACAAAAAGATTTTTCTTTCCATTAACTTTTCAATGATAAAATAGCATATATCTTGTCGGTTGCCCAGGCACCTACACAACAAAAACCCGAACCACAAATTCCTTTTATTCTTCCTCCCTCGCGCCCAACAATTGAATCGGATTCACCTTTAAGTTCCTCCCGATCAAAAGCAGGGACATTGCAAACATGCCCAGCACTTCCGTACTTACCGCAAAAACAATGCTGTTCCTTACAATGTCCTGGTTTGCGGCCACAGACAATTCCCCATTTTCATTCCCTACAATCCCTTTGGAATACATGGTATTGAAATAATCCTCTTCCAGGGACGCAGCGTTCAGCATCCTTTCATTGGCGATTCCCCCAACGGCTCCTCCCATGCAGGCGGCAATAACTGTGAGAATCATAATCCCTGCCAGCAGCGACGTCCTGCATTCCCTCCGGGACATTCCCAACGCCCGTTCAATGGCGGTGCGCCTTCTCTGCCTGATAATGGCAGAGTACAGTAAGAATGCGCCGCTTGCAATCACAGACACGAAACCTACCAGGAATATGATGACGGCTATGGTCTGCAGGTTATTCATCTGGGAAGCGAACCGCTCATATCCTTTGTCATCAAAAGTCACTTCCAGAAGGGAAGACTCCGGCAGTTTGGAGAATTCCTCATAAAAATCATTGATTCCGCCGTTCTCTATCTGGAAGGACGCATTGTATCCCCGCATGGGGCCTTCTGCAATGACATTCCTTACATCTTCTTCCGGAACGGATGCGCTTGGGATGATGATTTCATCCGTTACAAGTTCATACAAGTCCCGGCCTGTGGAACGATGCAAGTAAATTCCCTTAATGTCATAATCCGCTTCGAAAAATACGTCATATTTTTGCCCTTCGGGAGTTAAAATATCCAGCCGAGACATTCCTCCACCTTCTGATGCCACTGCTACTTTTGAATATTCATAATCTGTAAAAAACAACTGTAATCTGATTTTATCCCCAACTTTGAAATTATTTAATTTAGCAAATGTCTGGGAAACCAGGCATACCTTTGAACCTTCTTCATACTCATCACTGCTGATTGCTTCCCCTTTTGCAATGTAAGCCTGTCCATCATGAAAAGGGCTTAAAAGCTCAATGTTTTCCGTCGGCGTAACCGGCACTGTCTCAAATGTCAGTTTGTTCAATTCATCAATAAGATTCTGCCAGGCTTCTCCTTCTTCCGTATTCCAGAAGCCTGCGCCCACTTCCTCCCAGCAAAGCAATGGATCTCTGTCTCGAAAGACTGCCACTGGAACATATTCCCATGGATATTCTTCCCCTGTGCGGGTATCGGATACGTTCACTTCCAGAAATGAAATATATGTTTTGCCCTCCTCTAAAGGCTCCGTCTCTTCCCTGTAATGGTCACAAAACCATACCGTCTTTCCAACCATTGATGGTTCCCCATCTCCCCAGTAAACATTGTTCAGTTTCACCTTTACCGGAACGTTTGGAACACTGTCTTCCAACGGAGAAAATTCCACTAATAGTGAAAAATGCCCAACTCCTTCCCTTGCTAATGTGCCAGTAATAAAATCAGGAGAAACTGCGCCGTAAAACGGCCTGCGTTCCACTTTGTTTATATATGTAACGTCCAAGCTGTTTAATAACTCTTCATCCAGAATCTGCGTATAACTTGCTCTTTCCGTTATTTTATATTTTTGCAGCTCTGCATTCCATTTTCGTTCCGTCACCATGCTGTCCGGCTTCTGCGTCACAGTCCCTATGGTGGTAAAGCTATCCTTCATCTGGTTTATGGAGTCCTGGACCCCCCATCCACAGGCTGCATCCTAATGTGAAGAAAACAGTTCCAAGCATAATAATGCAGAAAAATAAAATGCTCATCCACTTTTTCCGAAACAATTGTTTTATACTATTTTTCATAAAATCATTCTCTTCATCATAATCACATAATACTTAAGCTATTAACATTATATCTATAAACAAGCAAATTTAGAAAATTGCACAATGAATTTATGCCACCAAAGCCAAAATTTCCTCAAAAAGGATGTTCCTCGCTCCGCACTGACAGATAAAAAGGAGCCGTTCTTTCTGAATATGGCTATAAATATAAGCATAGCCTTCCTCAAAGGACATAGTCTCCCCACATCCAGTACATGCATCAGATGTGCAGTGCCATCAGCAGCCAGTACCTCCGGATTCCCTCTGATAAACGGACCTGATACCTGCCAAATGCCAGTTTGTCCTTGGCCTGACGGAAAAATACCTCCACCGGTCATTGCAGGAGAGCATGGCTGCCACGGCCTGATGCCCATAGCCCTTGGGCTTCCTTATAGATGAACTGGATGACAGTACCTTTCAGTATGTCTTCCAGTCTGACATCATCCCATTTTCCTTTATTAAGAAAATGAGCAGCCGTGGTACAGTGGCAGGTGCTGCATTTTCAAAATCAATAGTCTTTCCATGATATCCAAGCGAAAAGGCAGATATCAGTATGTCCATGATATGTTTCATAGCCGTCTGGGGGCTGACTCGGCATAAATTTAACTTTTTAAAGCAGTTGTAAAATAGCTTTGAATGGTATATACTGCTTTCTATAAGACATCATCCTTTGCAGGTTATTGTTTTGGTCAAGAACAGTATACACTCAAAAAGACATGGTGTCTTTTTTTATCCATTTGAGACATCTTTGGTAAAAATTCAAATTTGCTCATTTATAGATTATACTCTAAACTTAATACTCAGACTTCATAATTATCATCTACTATTTTTTATGAAGCCTGAGTAAGTCATACACATCAAACATAAACTTCTTGGAATTAAAAATTTCCTAAACTATAATTATCCTGTTACAAAATATTTTTTCTTTTCTATGCTTAAGTATTTTTATCACTACATTAAAAATTTTTTGTTATATATACAATTTAAATAACTGCTATTCTTTAATTTTACCATCCAGCTCCCCCTGTAGCCGATCCTCCTGTAGATGCATTCATATCGTGTTTATTTGATATTCTATATTGTACAGAATCTAAATTCGGAGCCTCATAACAATCACAAATTGCCTGACAAATTCCACATGGACATTTAAAAGAATAAACTGTTTGTCCCACTTTTGTATCCATCTTCTTTAATTTCTTCATACGTTCTCCTTTCCTTCCAAAGCCTATGTTTAACATAATATGCTTTCATAACTTTAACTGAATCAGTCTGACAACCTCTTCCACCGTTCCAAACCCGTTCTCTTCTATTTCAGAAGCGTTGAAATAAATATTGTATTTTTCTTCCACCGCCATTAAAAGCTGATATAATTGAACCGCATTCAGTCTAAAGAAAAATGATGTCAGCGGCAATTTCTGTTTATCGTCCGTAATTTCATTCCTGATATGAAACTCCGAGCTTAATAGATAGCAAATGTCTTTTGTAATGCTTTCCCTGGTACAGCTTTCTGTCATCGCTATATCCTCCCATATGAAAAATCAAACAGTTCCTTTTTTAATCCCTGATAGAACAATTCAAAATCATTTTCATTCAGCAGCTGGTAAACCGGCTCCCCTGTCTGCTCCCGCAGCGCCCTGGCTTCCCCTTCCACTCTGCCCATAGGGATATAGATAGTCTCTGCCTTCTCCTGGGGTTCATAAACAACATCCAGAATCTGGTTACTGATATGGAACGCGTCTATGGGATATCCAAATTTATGCCTAAAATGTTCATTGATGTTGGATATGAAATCTTCGGAAAGCATTTCGCTGAGGCCGCAGTATACACAGTAATCTGCATGTACAGCCTGTGAAATAATAAATGCATGAACTCCGTAATCATAGGGGATGTTATGGTCAAACGCCGTCATGGGCCAAGGCAGCTTCAAGATGATGACGTCCGGCTTTTCCACCTCTTCTATCCCATTTACAAGCGCCTTTACTTCCTCAACGCTGTGTTCCAATCCATTTCCATCATGAAATTGCATGAAATATTGATGTTCATACAATGCATTATACTTATCTTCACTGATTAAGGCGCCCCTCAGGTTATCTTGTTCGAACCTTTTCATTAACTTTAAAGCAATCTCATATCCATCGCATTCCTGGGTCATTTCTCCCAGATATATAACCGGCGCTTGAAATCTTATCTTTTCAAACCGTGTTTTCTCCCGCTTCCCATAAGGATCACAGGCGTATGTAAATATGGCACCGTTCTGTTTGGCTAAAATTTCAAACTCCCTTCTCCTGGCTTCCTCTAATTCCGCGAAGCATATGACTTTTTTCCTCTCGCCTAACGCCTGGCCGATGATCTCATAAAGCAAATCACCCAAGTGCCTTTCTTTCTCCATCCCTATGTCAGTGATGATTATTATACCGCATTCTCGGATTCCATTCCTCCAGTCTGTGCTGGCAGTAAACCCAAGTTCCCTGCGGTTTGTCAAAAAAGAAATCTCTTTTCCCTCTAATTCCGTCCCTGCCGAAACAACGGATGAAATTTCATAATTATCTGGCATGCAGGCCAGGAGCGGAATTTCCTTTTTCGTAAAAGGCACAATGCAAACTTTCTCTTTGTTCAAAATTTCCCCTCCTTTTTCTTGCGCATCTTCTTCTCATGAGCCATATTCTCATACAGCAGAATCCGGTCCGCAATCTGTCTCCAGGCATTCCCTCTGGCTCCTGAGCACTGTTTCCTTTTCAGCTCTGCGCATAACGCATCCCCATCCGCGGCATGTTTCCCACATACGGAGCACAGCGCAAAGGCCCAGCAGTTTCTGCATTCCTCTGTAATCTGTGAAACATTTAAAATCCTGCTTACTTTTTCAAGGTCAAAGCCTGCGTCAAGGCTTCCAATTTTCATACAAGAGGATGTTTCACTGACCCTTTCACAAGGAAACAGGTTTCCGTCGCAATCTGCCAGCAGTCTCATTTTCCCAGGCACGCAGGGGCCTCCCGGAGCCGTAACCCCCGGCAGTTCAAAAGCCTGGAAATGTGAATCCGAAATCGCCCGTCCTTCAAAGGCTCCTTTCACTAATCCGTCCGGCGCATCAAAATTCTCTTCCCGGAAATATCTGACATATCCCAAAAACGTCTGATATTCATAGGCCGACTCAAACTGCTCGCTTGTCCTTTTTATTTCATTCTCTTCTTCCACCATATTCCACCGCACGTTAAGCCCTTTCAAAACCGGTTCATGGAAAAAATTGGATACTTCCTGATAGTCATTGTCCGGATCAACCACCATATTGACTGCGCACTGCAGCTTATCTTCACATTTATGCTTCAATTTCTCTAAATTCCTGATTACCGCGTCATAAGTTCCTGCATCATTGACAAACCTCCGGTTCTTATCATGGATCTCCTTCGGGCCGTCTAAGCTCACTGTAATATAAACCTGATTTTTTACCAGAAAATCCATGATTTCATCCGTCAGCAGCGTCCCGTTGGTTGTGATGGAATAAATGATTTTATGCCCACGGAAGACATCATTGCAGTATGCAATAATTTTTTTGATTAATCCAAACTGCAAAAGCGGCTCCCCACCGTAAAACCCAATGGCTTTTTCCTCGCAGTCTACGGAATGTTCCATATAAAAATCCACGGCTTTTTTCGCCGTCTCATAACTCATATCCTTATTGGAATGGCTTCTTGTACCGAAATTCTTCTCTTCGGAATACACGCAATAGCGGCAGCGCAAATTACACCTCTGGGTCAGCTGCAGCAATATCTTGCTGACTCTTCGTTCCAGAATAATGTCTAAATATTTTGTCGCCGGATGCTCAAGCTTCTCAATATACGGCTCCCTCAGGTATCCCAGATCCTTCAGTTCTTCCACTGCAAGGGCCGCCTCACTGCCGGCTTGCACGTCCCCTGTTTCTCCTTCCGACTCCCAATTTACAATCCGTTCATAAATTCCTTCATTGACCGCTATAATCTCATTCCTCTGCGTTTCATAAAAATAATATCCTAACGGTGTTTTCAACGGATAAATTAACGGTTTCATCCTTATTCTCCCTTCATCCCTGCGTCGTTTTGCATTTTTAATTGTCGCTTACACAATTTTATCTGTCGTCTTTCCGCTATCCATGGCATTCTGCTTCTCCACAATCCGCCCGTCACTCATCCGGTACAGCACGTCCGCCTGCCGGGCAATGTCCGGATCATGGGTGACTAAAATGACGCACCTCCCATCCTCATGGGACAGCTTTTTCAGCTTCTCCACAATCCGCCCGCTGTTCGACGTGTCCAGATTCCCGGTTGGCTCATCCGCCAGGATCATCGGCGCTTCCGACGCTATGGTCCGGGCGATTGCTACCCGCTGCTGCTCCCCGCCGCTCAGCATTCCGGGAAACTTTTTTTGCATGCTCTCACTTAATCCCACGCTTTCTAAGATTTCATTGATCCGTTCTTTCCAGTTTCCTTTCTTTCTGCCTGTGAGTCCAAGGGGATATGCAATGTTTTCCTGTACGGTCAGCATGGGAAACAAGTTGTAATTCTGAAAAATAATGGATAACTGCTTTCTTCTGAGTTTATCCCGATCCAGTTCCCGGTAGCTTTTCCCATCCAGGTAAATATTCCCTTCCGTGGGCAGGTCAAGGCCCGCAAGCAGGGAAAGCATCGTGGTTTTTCCGCTCCCGGATTTTCCCTCAATGACGCAGAACTGTCCTGACTGGAATTGGGCGTTCACTTCCCGAAGAGCGTACGTGGTCTGATAGTGATTGCTGTAACGGTAGCTTACATTTTCTATTCTTAACTTATTCATATTCATTCTTCTCCTAATACGTTTTCCCGATATACAGCACGCTTTTCCGGCATACAAGGACGGCGGAAAACGCTGAGCCCAAGAACTGCACCGCCATAAATGCAAGAAACACTCTCAGCCAAGTCTGTGCCGGAAATCCATAGCCGGCACAGAGCAATACAACCATTGCCGCACCGCTTCCGATAACGGCCAGAGCGCTTCCTTCCAGCAGCAGCTGCAGAATAATCTCAAATCTTTTCATCCCCAGACAGCGCATCAGGAAGATATCCCTTTTCTGGTTATGGATGGACAGAAAGAAAATCAGCGCCTCCAAAAGGATAAGCAGAACAAAAACCGGTATCACGAATATCTGAAGAATCTCTATATTCTTCTTGATTTTAGAAGCTGTCTGGATATAGTTTCTATCGTCCACCGACAGGGCTATCTGTGCAATGTCCTCCGGCTTTTGGGTGTCCATGGGGAAGAAGGAAAGCTCCCTTGCTTTTTCCTTCCATGCATTCAATTCCATGGGATTTCCAATCACCCCTCTTGCTGAAGAATAATAAAAAGGCTTCCCTGCCGCTGCGTACTGGCCTCTAAGCCACTCTGCCGAACAGATGACATTGGGCTCTTCCGCCATTATGCTGTCATATACGCGTCCCTGGAAGAACCCGCCTATTTCTATCTGAGTGGAAGTGACCTTTTCAAATCCGTCCACCTGGCCGATTTCATCATATTTTCCGCTGTACAGATTCAGTTCCAGCGTGTCTCCCGGCTGGCAGTTCAGCCCCCGTTCTTCTGCGTATTCTTTGCTTAGGAGGCAGACTCCGGCGTCCTCTGACAGCATTGTTTCAAATTCCTCCATGCTAACGGAAAGGCTTTCCGGCTCTAGCAGGAATGCAGACGCGTCATTGGATGCGGTAAGGTACACGCTTATCTTCTCTTTGTCCTGGCCGCCGCGGCTAACGTTGCCATAGCTTTCCGCGGTCAGCACTTTATCCTTCACATCTAACTGCTCTAAATTATCCGCTGTCTTTTCCCGAATCCTAAGCCCCTGCTGCCGTATCCCGCTGACATCAGTCAGGCACATGGCAACGGGAATCTGCTCTCCTAAATTTTCCAGAGCACGGTAGTTCCCATCAATACTGTCAAGATAAATAAAGATAAAGCTGATAAAGATAAAGGAGATTAAAATCAATAATAAGCTTCTTCCTTTATTCCTCACTGCGTATTTTATTCTGTACATGGTTACCTCGCTAATCTTAGCATCAGAGTCTCCTGACACTATTTTTAAACCGTAAAATCTCCAATTCCTAAAACTCTGATAATTTTCATCGCTTTTGTATGACACCTGGCACCCTATATTTTATTTTCCCTGCTATCAGCAATGCCGCTGTTACAAACATGCCCCAAACAATCCCCTCATATAATATTTGCCATTTAAATATAACAGCCGCTATAAAAATGACAGAACTTATCGCCACTATAATCCGTGACTTTCTTCTATATACCCTTCTCTCCATCATATCCAATGTTTTATTAGGATTTCCAATTGGCGCACACAAAAATATGACGCCAATAGACGCCAAGCAAATAACAAGATAAGCAGGGAAACACAATCTAAAATACTGTTTGCCAAAGAGAACCAAATTTATCAATGCAATAGATAGCGCCAAACATTTCCCTTCTGTTTTTGCATGATAACCACCCGCATAAGGACGCAAGATGCTAAAATATAAAAACATTATGGCCATAAAAAGGAATTCATGCCAGATAATTCCGCTTATCATTGTAAGCAAAAAATTCATCATCATAATTATGGTCTGATGCACTCCATATACAATTACCTCCAGCTCCTGGCTGTCATTGCAAATAGCGCCTGCTATTTTTTCAGAAATATTGTCTATCGCTTCTTCCAAAAGTTATCCCCCAACACTTCAAAATTTTCTTAACCTTTTTACAGAATCCGGCTGCCTGCGCTGATAACTTCAAAGTGAACATCCTACATTCGCCTCTCTGGCTGCAACCTTCCGAACCAAACGAACCGCTGCTTTTTTCCATTTCTTCTCTTTCATCTCACATACCTCCTGAATATTTTCCAAAATTATACCATATATATTTTCTACTTTTTTCCAAATGTAATAAATCATATATGTTTATGTAAAAAATCATGTATTGATCCTAATTACTTATTTGATGGAATTTATATACAGCAGAGCCTCCACTTTAAAGATATCTTCTGTATAATTTATATTAATCTCACCCCCGCATATATCTATCATTTTCCTGACATTTTCCAACCCTATTCCATGATGCGTCACCTCTTTCTGCGTTGTCTTAAATTTCTCTTTTCGTTTGATGACATTGCCGGAATAGCTATTTTCTATAAACAGAAAAAGAACCCCTGCTTTTACAAATATTTCAACGCATAAATATTTGCGTTCTGTTTTTTGCGCTTCCCGTATTGCATTATCCAACAAATTACCCAAAATTGTACATAATTTAAAATTGCCATGGAACATCCCTTCCGGAATATTTATCTGTACTTTCACTTCCTTTAATACTTCGTTTGCTTTTTTCATCATATAATCCAAAATGCCGTCCACTTCCTGGTTTCCCGTGGAAACCGTCTCATTGGAGCTTGCCATAAATTGCTCCATCTCTTTTAGATATTCCTGGGCATCCCGAATCTTTTTGTCTTTTAACATCATTTTCAATTCAATGATATGGTGTTTCATATCATGCCATAAAGTTTTTTCATGTTTTTGGGACTCCTGTATTATCTCTAATTCTCGGGCATATATATGTACCATTTGTTCCTGCATCTTTTGCTCCATGTATCCGGAATAAAACTGAATCAATGACTGATAGAAGTATATATTTAAGATATTAATAATCAACAGCCCTGTCGCTGTAAAAAGAATAATGCCTCTGAATTGAGTCCCCAGCTTTGCCACGTAAAAAATAATGCCTACGCTTATAACAGGAACAATTCCCAGCGAAGCCTGATATCTGAAAGGAAGGGCAGAATCTTTTTCCATCCTTGCCGTCCTCTCCATAATCATCGCAACCAGAAACATTACCAGGCTTGTAACGTATTCCTGCAGGGGATTCACAGGGTTTCCAAACTGATACTTAGAAAAAGCAAATACCACAATGCTGTCATCCAACGCATTGATTCCATAAATCAAAAATACTGTAAGCATTTTTCTTGACATTTTTATGTTATACGGCAAAAGTATTAGGATAAGCCCCAGGATATTGCATAAAAGGTTAAGAGGCGGATAATAAAAGAGATGATAAATTGTACTGGTAAATCCCCAAAAAAACACATATAATACCCAATGAAATTTCCAGAGGCAGGTTCTTTTATCAGTAAATGTGTCGACCAGTTTTTTAATGGCAACGGTCCGAACAGCGTTGGCCGCTATGCTTAGCAGAATCCCCTTAATCCCCATTTTTTCTGCTCCTTTCACTCTCCAAAATCTTCTTTCTCACGCATGGCCTTTGCAGCTGGCTGACATTCAGCACGCTGCCGTCAGCCATTGTAATTTGTTCGTACGTATATGTTTCTACAAAACATGAATTGATAAGATACGATTTATGTATTTTCAAAAAAGTGTCAGCAGGCAGCATTGTCTCTGCTTCGTTTAGCTTTCCATAGTATTCTTTTACCCCCTTTACCGTCACTACCTTGATTTTCCTTTTTTCACTCTGCAGATAAAGGATGTCTTTATAGGGTATTTTATACAATTTCCCCTTGTTTCGAAATTCCAGAAAGGCGGCATTTTTTCCCAGGAACCGGAAGATTTTATCCATGACAGATACTATCTTTTCTTCTTCCAATGGTTTTATCACAAAATCAAACGGGCGATTTTGAAACAGCTCTAACGCATACGATTTGCTTGACGAAATATAAACAATAACCGTCTGCTCATCACCTATCGTATTCCTGATCAATTTTCCCACATTAATCCCATCTACTCCAGGTAGCGCAATGTCAAGAAAAAGAATGTCTGCTCTGTTATTATTCATCAGATACTCTGATAAATCTGTCCCTGTATAAAAGGACTCTACATGATAAGACATCAGATTCCTGGACGCATGGTTTAACAATATTTCCTTTAATTCTTCGCACGTTTCTTTTTCATCATCGCATATAGCAATATTTAACATTTTTTCTTCCTCGTTTTCTCAAAAAAATTTTGATGCTTCCATCACACTCAGCCCGCCGAACGGCAGGCTGAACGTGATGGGAAGTTTACTATACTTCCAGAAACTCCCATAAGGCAAAAATTTCTCCTAAATATTGTTCTGTAAAATTTCTTGCTGCACCAGCGTATTTTACTGTATTCCGTTCTTGAAACTGTTTCCCGCAACTACATTGATAAATACTGCTATCCTCCCTGGCTGGCTTAATAATTTTCCCACATTCAGCACAACGAAGATAATTATGCTTTTCTTCGATACACACTAAAAAGCGCTGCCATTCCTGCAAGTCGTCACATATCCGCAAAAATAAGAAAGTGGATCCCGGCTAAAAAGCATTCTGCTATTTTTATGATAATAATTCGTGTGCTTATATATCGAAACTGCTGCCATTTCTACAATACATCGTTTTCTGTCATCCAGGCTGTATATACTGCCAGAAAAATAAAAGTTCATTAAAAAGCTAATTGCATACAGACAGCCATGATCATTCTTTTCATATTTTTTTCTAATCTCATCATGCGCTACTGTCTGAAACAGCATATAGGTATACTGTTTAATCACTTCATCATATTTTATCCGAAGAACGGTTTTCTTAATGCAGTCTATATTACCTTTTTTCAGCCTTTTTTCTCTTCCTCGTCCCTTTCCTTTATCACTTCATTCAGCATTCCCAAAACTGTTGCCATCAGTGTGCCAGATTCCGACATGTTCTCTGGAACGATGATGGGAAGTATAATATCATTCGACGCCCGCTTACTCTTTTCCATCTGAACCCGTATGGTCTTTAAAATAGATGTCTTACCGGCTCCCCTGACTCCTATGATTCCTATATTGTTGGTTTTTTGATCTTTATTCCCGCCATTTACTTTTTGTCCTTCAGCGTCGTCCATGGAGTTTTTTCCTCGCGAAACAGTTCTATCTGATGATAGATCCGCTTGTAGTTTGGCATAATTAATTCGGCCTCTGAATCCGACAGACATCTTGCTCCTATCTTATTTTGGTTTCCCTTTTGTTCACTCATTCTTATTCCCCCTTATACTTTTCCCTTGGTTTTCTCTTTCAACCGGCAAACAGAACATATTTCACCAATTCCTGCCC
Source organism: Petralouisia muris (assembly GCF_004793545.1). Lineage (GTDB taxonomy): Bacteria > Bacillota > Clostridia > Lachnospirales > Lachnospiraceae > Petralouisia > Petralouisia muris. Next base: position 134,917 of record NZ_SRYA01000004.1, read on the forward strand.
TGACTTTATGCCTGATGACTTTGAAGCTTCTGCCCCAAGCATATCATAAAATTTCCCAGTCTGTATCATGCTAAATTTACTTCTCTCTGTCTAATATCCACATTATATTTCATTCTCTTAATAAAGTAAACAATTTATTGCTCCGGCCATTTCACCCGAATTGCTTGCCGTTTGTGCGCTCCCTCTATCATCCGACATAAATACTGAAAGCTCATTGCCATACAGACTGTTTGTATGTTATGATATCGGTAATAATTTATAAGGAGAAAACGAGCATGAAACATAAAGAGCATTATAATGATGACTATATTTTTAGTCTTTCTCAAAAGATACTTTTAGTGATACCAGACTTTGACGACAAAGCCTTTTGTCATTCTTTAATTGGCAGACTTGACGACAAAGAGTTATTTGCAAGGTTCGACTATATTGTGGATGCTATGCAAGAAAGCATGGCAGATGATTACTCAAAAAATATTCAAGCATTTTTCAATATGCTTGGGCCTGAGTTAGAACAGTCTGAAGGAATGTTTAATTTTGGATGGTGGCTATGGCCTATTGGCAGGTATGTTGAACGATATGGAAATAAAGATTGGATTTTATCACTTTCATTTTTGAAAGAATTAACAAAACGATTTACCGGAGAATATGCTATCCGCCCGTTACTGCAAGAACATCCAAAAGAGGTGATGGACGAGTTAATAGAATGGACCACTGATAAAAATGTTCATGTTAGACGACTTGCAAGTGAAGGAGTTAGAATACGGCTCCCCTGGTCACAAAAATTATTTGTTGCATTAGATGAATTTGAAAGATATACAACTATTCTTACAAACTTAAAGGATGACCAAGAAAAATTTGTTCAAAAAAGTGTAGGAAATAATCTTAATGACTTGTATAAAGATGCTCCTGAAAAAGCAGATTATATTATTTCACAATGGGAGAAAATGGGAAACAGCAAGGCGCAGGATTGGATTATTAAACACGGAAGAAGAAATCAAAAATAAGAGAGGAGTTTTCTGTTTCAAGTACGGTAATTATTCTGTATTGACAACAGAACAATATAAAATGAAAATTCAGAAGCTACTTATAAAACCACTTCTTCTTTATATGTATGGTCTTTTCAAATTCATTCCCATTTTCGTCAATGCCCTTTGCGATTATTATCAGAGCGAATTCCTTTATCAAATTTCGCTTTGATGAACAGGAAATATGAAAATTTCCCCGAATGCCAAGCGTTGGTATGCACCCGCCCGGACGGGCATAACCACAGCGGCAATATCCATGTGCATATCGTAATCAATTCCCTGCGGATTGAGGAAGTTTTATCAGGTGGTTCAGGATACCAAGGCCGATATTGACCGCTTCGCTCATCTTATCCGAAAATACACCAGCTTTGAAAAACTCGACCGCTTCATGTATGGATGCCGAAAAAATAACTTGGCTTTACGTCTATTTGTCATATCATCGTCACGGGAAAGCCTCTCCTACAACGGGGTAATCTTGGTTTTCGTCATAGCGTCTGCCTCCTTACATAAAATATGCTCTAAATGTGTCCTTCACTAACCATGAAAAAATCTCGTGATTAAGAAGTCATTATCGTTTCACGGTCTCTTCCTAAATCTATGCCTTCCATGGATACCGCTCGCTTCATATCTTTCATGTCCAAAGTGTTCCTTACCCTCTCCATGCTTCTCATGGTTTCTCCGTCCATCCCCTTCCCTTTTCTCATAGTAACGCTGTCTCTTTTGCATACTTCTGTTATCCCTGTTGTCTTCTTCTTGCCCAAAATAGTTTCTGCCTCTATTGCACTTCAACTCATTAATCGGACAATGGTTTGAACATTGCTCACAATAAACTGTCTGTTCATTCATTTTTTCAGCAAACATATTAACATCTCCTTACTTTTTATTCGTTAGGTACCTTGTTATTATATTTCATTTATTTGATTTTGTCAAGGTACCTTGATACTTATTTGACTTATACAAAATATTACATTTCAAACAACGCCTGTATAAATGCCGCCTGAGAGTTCATCCGTTCGGTTACTTTACTTTTAATACAAGCTGTGATATCTGCCGACAAAGCAGAAATTTGTTCTACAATCAGAGCCAATAAGATTACGGTTCATTTTGCATCTTCAAAGGCTAAATGGAAGACTGCGCCGATTATAGAAAAGATTTATTATAACTAAGGGGTATTTCAATAGAATTGCATTGAAATACCCCCTTTTCCATCTTTGGGTTTTGCTGCCAGGAATACGCTCTGTAACCCCCACTTGCTCTGCAAGCGCCATCCGCTAAAAGGGCCCGCAGACTCAGTGGCTTTCTTCATGCTATCCCTTCTTTCTTCCGTTATGCTCCAGAGCATATCTTCTTATAAAACCTTTATCCACCACAACTATCAGTTGTAACTCTCCAAAATTCCATCTGTTTTTCCAATATCTGAGCAAATGTTACAATAAATTCGTATCCAGATTAAAACATACAGACTGGATACAACATAGAAGGAATCATACATACAAAAGAGGAGGTGTAAATGTTATGATTGAAATTCTATCTCTCATTGCTGCTTTTGGCGGCGATATATTTGCAGCTTCCATTGGGGCACTGCCAGCATTTATTATGACTGGCGTATTCTCTGTGGTTGGAGCTGTCGCAGGCATGTGCGGGGCAGGTGACGCATCCAATATTTTGGTAAATTACCTTGCATTCGGCCCATTCTTTGGACCGCACGTCTCATTTGCTGCAGGCGTTGCCGCTTCTGCTTTTGCAAAGAAAAAAGGCGTAACTGAAAATGGCGCTGACATTGCCACAGCTTTAAGCGGCTTCAATGAGCCCAGTGTTCTTCTGGTAGGCGGCATTTTCGGCATGATTGGCTTCCTGTTTAAAGAACTTGTAATAGCAAACCTTTTTGCAGGAACCATTTCAAACCGTCTGATTACGGATGCACCGGGAATCACTGTATTCTTTTCCGCCGTCCTGGTTCGTCTCATTTTTGGCGGAAAGCTGAGAACCGGAAGCGAAGTGTTCAGCAAAGGAAAAGCTTTGGCAACCACTTTGGTTATCGGTGTCGGCTATAGTTTAGTGGTTGGCGGCGTCTACACCGGAGCCATCCATGCAGGCGCTCCGGTGGAAGCTTTTGGCGGATCCTATCATGTCCTGATTTTCGGCCTTGCAGCAGTTGGACTTTTCTTTGCTGAGATGGGACAGCCATTCTTTGGATGCCACCATATCGTAATCATTGCAGCAGAGGCTGCCGTACAGTCCTATGCAACTACCGGAAACCTTTATCTGGCATTGCTGATAAGCGTTATCTTCGGTGTTATTTCAGCATTACTTGCTGATTTCGAAGGACATTTCTTCAACAGCGGAACAGATTCCCATATCGACCCGCCAGCATTTGCTATTTTTATTATGACATTTGTTGTCAATGCATGTTTCCCAGTATAAATAATGCATGGCACATTCCTCTCTATGTATGGTAACTCAAATGTTCCCGGGGTATAACGGAAATATTTTTCCTTACTCCAAAAGGCCGCTTTTTCTACTGCTATGGAAAAGGCGGCCTATGCCTTTTCCGGCAAAAATCCTAAACGATGCGCCAAGCAAATCATCTACACGTTCAAACGAGTCCTCCAAAAGAGTTACTTGCCGTGCGAGAATCCGTCTCTGGAAAAATCGCTCCATGCTTTTCCTTTTCGTAATTAATGTAATGCAACGTTGCCTGATCCAGAAAAATACCTCTCAATGTAACAAGATGCGTTTCAATATACATCTGCGAGCCATCCTCTAAGAAAAAAGGCAGAAACACAATTTCTGGAAAATTATAATATTGGTAAATCCGTTTACTGCTGAATCCAATCAATCCCTTTCCTGCGCTCATAATTGACAGATATTCATTCATATCTGCCTGACTATAGACGGAATAAGAAATCCCCATCGCATCCGCCTGCCTGAAAATCCATGTATGGTACGATTCATATATATTCAGGAGCAGCAGGGATTCTCCTTCCAAATCCCTTATGGTAATCCGCTCTTTTCCCGCAAGTGAATGATTGCTGTTCATTACTACATATAGCGGTTCTCTTCCCACAATCTGGTGAGACTGAAATTCATTCGGGATGGGAGCCAGCATAAAAGCAACATCTCCTTTTCCCTTCATCAGGTCTTGAATCATCTCTTCTTTGGATTCCTCTGTATACCTTGTTTCAAATTCTGGATAAAGCCTTCCATACTCGGCAAATTCATCAATATCCGTTGCCAGGGCAAATCCAGTCGGAGCAATAATTTTCAGCACTCTTTCCTGACGGACATGCGCAATCTCCCGTTCTAACTCATGAAAAGAATCCTGAACTTTCTTAAAAGAATCATACAGCTTATCCGCAGATTCTGTAGGAACGACACCGATAGAAGAACGCTGGAACAAAAGAAATCCCAGTTCTTCTTCTAACTTGCTGATGGATTTACTCAACCCCTGCTGAGAAATAAATAGGGCCTTGCTGGATTTGGTCATGTTACAATCCCAATACAACTGTAGGAAATATTGAATTTGACGTAATTCCATGTTCTTTTCCTCCGGTTCCCTGCTTGCATTTTTCCAAAATCCCCCTTATTTAAAATAATAAACTTAGCGCCCTCTTTGTTCTTTTTCCCATTTCTCTATCTTGCATGTATGGAGTTTCTTTTCGTCATAATTAATTCCAATCAGCAGGACTCCCCCGATCGTTTTCCACCCTCTGCATATAATTTTTCTTCTTTATCTGCGCTAAGGCTTCTTCACAAGAACGACCCATTTTCAATTCCAGAATAATTGCTTATCCTGATACTTCTCCAGCAGTTCATGATTAGGAATTATCTTGCGTTTGACCTAATCAAGGAGGCGCACATCATGTTAAAATTTATTGAAAATCCACTACCTGCATTCCGTTCTTGCTTTTTAAGAACCAGAGCCTACGAATGGTTCCTTGTTATTGTTTCTGCTCTGTTAGTCCGATATGACTCTTTAGGCGTTACATCTTTTGTTCGGGCGCTTTCATTGGATCGGTGTTTTCTCAACCGTTCCACTACTCATGGAACTGAAGTGACTTAATGAATCCGCCGTTTGCCGCCTCCATGCCATTGCCAGGGCCAAGGCGAATTGCGCCGCCTATGCAAAGCCTGAGAAGAAGCCCGACCCGCGCCGTGGCCGTCCCTGTAAGAAAGGGAAATCCATCAAGGCAATGGACCTCTTTGAATCCCGCAGGCATGACTTCATAGCATCCACTGTATTTATGTGCGGCAAAGAACAGAAAGCGGAATGTCTCTCACTCAATCCGCTCTGGGTCGTCATATTATGCCGGGAACTGCAGTTTGCTCTTGTCAAATATGGCAATGTGACCACAATCCTGTCCACCGCCGATCTGGAGCTCGCGCCAACACTTGTCATTGAGACGTATGCGCATCGCTTTAAAATTGAACGAATGTTCCGTGAAATGAAACAACAAATCCATGGATTCTCCTATCATTTTTGGAATTCAAAAATTCCGAAGCTCAACAAGAATAAAATTATTGACCGCGGAAGCAATCGAGCGTTTTGTCCTCTGTTCTGAAATCTCTATGGGATTTCTTTTATCACATCACCGGAAAGTTCTATAATTGTATGTTTGTCAAACGCCCCAATCATCCCTTCCTGCTGCTGTTTATCAAGTCTCTTTAAAATATCCTGATACTCTGCTTGCAGTTCTTCCAGCCTCTGCTCGATACTATTATACACCTTAAACTCCTTCTCATGTGAAAAAATATAAAACGGAATTAACAGCAATAAGTTTTTTGAAAAAATATCTTCCAAAGAATATTCCTGTACCTTCATAATTGGGACATCATACTCTACATTTCCGCCCATCCGGCAGGCTGCTCTTACATTCAAGATGGTATTTCTTCTTTCTCTTTCCATATATGATGAAATTAGTGTCTGTTATTCTTTCCTGGCCCGCTGCATCCTGTTGGTCAATAAAATGCTCATTGGAATGAAACTCTATTTTTTCATTCCCTGTATAACCCTCCCCAAAATATCTCATTGATTACTGGGATGATCATCTGCCGGCAATCATTTAAGATGGTTCGGAATGCTCCATCATATATATTTCCCATATACAATCCTCCGTATTTTTTGTCAGTTAAACGCTATGAATCCTCTCTTTTGGATTTCAAAATACTTCTAATGTCAGTATAACATGTTTATTTATTACACTCAATATTTCCTCATTTCTAATTGCGAAACATTTTCCTGCTTTTCTAAATTTAAACCGGCAGACTATCCCTCAAGCAGAGCACGCCCCAGCCCGTTGATGTCAAGTAATTGTCACGAACTTTTTCACTTTTTTTCAAGTCAAAAGCCTGCAAACCCGCATAACTCCGTTGGGCTGATGATAAATAGTTGCTAAGTCACTCCAAAATTGATGGGAAGTTATTGCTAAGTTGTTTTTATATTTATCTTATAATGTAAAAGATACCAGAATTATATCTGTCTGGCATCTTTATATTTCCTACCCATATCCTAAAATTTATCTTGATTTTTCCTTAGTCGGAGTTTCTATTCTCTTTTGATGTTCCAATTTACATATTACATCACTTACCCGACTGTATACATCAAGAAAGTCGGGTTTATTTTTTATACCCTTCATTTTATTATAAGCTTCACCCAACTTGGCGGTCTGAGTTTTATATGCTTCAAAATCCCCCAATTCCCTACCTGTTTCAGTCCATATTTGATGCAATTTATCCATATCAATTTTTGTAATATAAGACATCACATAAATATCCAATACATCCTTTATTCTTCTACATACGCTTTCTCCTGAAATTGCATATAATTTATCAGACAGCATTTTGGATAAACTTGCTCCTGTAATAGATATTCCATTCACATAGGAAATGTAAGGCCTGCAAAATCGGTTCTGCCTGACGCTCAAATCAATACTTGCAATCTTTTCTCCAAATTCATTGATAATTCTAAAACCTGCAGACTTTCTTTCAGCGAATGTTCTATTGGCTTGGACATCTAAGGAAGAATCCACTTCTTTTACTGCGTTTCTTAATGCTATTTCCATTTCCTCCATAGTCGGAAATTCACCAATCCAATCTCCATCTATATCTCTAGTTGCTCTTTCAACTTTTGATGGATTATTGTCCCTGATTGCAAGATTAAGAACCATCGCGCCTTTAAACACAATCGGCACACCTGCATTTGACAATTCTTCCATCACCCTGTATAAAAATTCCATTAAATCCAAACACATCACCTACTCTTCATAATATTCAACCGCCCATGCCTTATATTTCTCAAACCTCGACCGCAAATGTTCTGGCACTTCAAGCCCATCAAAACTCTCATTGTGTGCGTCATAATAATTTGCCAAACTCTCCATGATAATCTGCTCATCCCCATTTTGCTCTAAAAGGTCAATGATAGTCTGATTTACAGTAGTACATAATAGCCCGTTTCGTTCTTCACACACAAGAGTCTCAAGAGATGGCACTAAAATCTGTTCCGTCCCATCTATATTTTGCTTTTTATTGACGAATATCTGTGCTGCTGATCTATATCCGCCATTTGTCAGACCCAAAAAATCTGCCGCCGTGTCAAAAGCAAGTACACATTCCACATCTGCTAATAAATTTCTTAATTGGTCATTATATGTAATAACTGCCATTTATGCAGCCTCCTTCCTAAATTATATTGTATACTATAAATACTTTTCCATATAAAGGCAATATTAAAAAATATTATTGTAATATCTAAATTAATACCCTCTAGGGCACGCATGCCATTCGGCGTGTCATAAAGTATATCTTATTGAACTACTAATGTTCAATAAATGTAAGATATTTTAATACCATAACTATTATACCTTCAATTACTGAAAATTCCTACATATTTTATATACATCAAAAAAATTTTTTCACAAGAAACAAAAAACATAATAAATAATAAGGTATATATCATTTCATTCCAAAAAACAGGAAAAGAAAGTATCATCGCCTCACATGATACTTCCTTTCCATTCTTAGTTTCAAACCTTTTATCTGGCGTCTCACCTCGACAGACTATCCCGCAGACAGAGTATGCCCCAACCCGTTGATGTCAAGTAATTGTCACGAACTTTTTTCACTTTTTTAGCGGCCAAAAGTCCGCAAATCCGCATAACTCCGTTAGGATGATGGGAAATTATTGCTAAGTACAGTAAAAATTGATGGGAAGTTATTGCTAAGTTGTTTTCAAAACTAAAATCTTCCTACCCTCCATTTTCAATTCCCAACAATAATTTATCAAAATCACTTTGATACAACCCATCCTGAATAACTCTATACTTTTCAAATTCACTTTCTGCAAAACTTTTGGCAATTTCAGCAGATACCTTTCCTTTATTTCTCAATATTTCTTCCTCATTGAATTCAAGAAATATATCCAGTCTTTTCGCCCAATCTTCCATTGTCATGGGAATCTTCCGCCTCGCCTGTCTTTCTGCATAATCAAGATACATAGTAACAAACTGGTTTAAATCCTGCAATTCTTCACTCGTCAAATAATTTTTTGCGATACTTACATCTGCTTTCACTATTTTACTCGTTGGGGCATTTTTCCAGGAGGTCAATCCCATATGCTCTTTTCTATGGTCTGCACGCTCTACAATTACTTCTGCAGCCGTATGTTGATGGACTGCATAATGCAGCTTGTTCTGCACCATAGCAAAAAAAACTTTTGAAGTAGCCGCCATAGGCGAATAGTCCACTGCAGTCGCATAGATATCTGTTATCTTTTGATAAAACTTTCGCTCACTTGCGCGAATCTCCCTGATTTCATCAAGTAAATGCTCAAAATATTCCTCATCAAATATCTGACCATTTTCAAGACGCTTTTTATCCAGCACATATCCTTGGACAGTAAAAGTTTTCAACACTTTCGTTGCCCACTGCCTGAATTGGGTTGCACGAATCGAATTAATTCTATAACCCACAGAGATAATCGCATCAAGATTATAAAATTTCATCCTATATTTTTTACCATCAGAAGCAGTTGCCGAGGATTTCTCGGTAACTGCTTCTGGACTCAGCTCTCCACTGGCAAAAATATTTTTCAAATGTAAGCTAATATTATCTGTTGAGCAGTCGAAAAGCTGAGCCATACTCTTTTGTGTCAGCCACACATCTTCATCATGAATCCTGACCTCTATACCATCTTCCCCATTGTGTTTTGTAAATACAAGAAAATCAACAGTACTGTTTCTAATCTGAATTTTTTTGTCCATAAAATCACCTATCCTTATTATGGCAGCTTTATTACTGCTATCTTAATCTTTCTAATCCATAAACTACTTATATCGGAAATTTTCAATAATTTTCTGAACTGCATAAGGCTGCACATATTTAATACAGAAATCGCTAATATGTATCACACCTTCTTCGAGGGGTTCAGCCCACATTGCCGGATAGACCATAATTTTCTTTTAAATTCCTCTCTTTTTGACCGTAATAGAATCTTTTCTTCGTGCATTATCGGAATTAGTATAGCAGAAACTATTTACTAAAATAATTCTAAAAAGTCTTCATCCTTTACCCAAACATTATCTGGTATATATATTTCTCCTCTCTTCTGGATTTCTTTCAAGAAATTATCAATTTCTGTTTTCATATGCTCTGAATCCAATAGACAGATATTTTTCCTTATCCTTTTCCAAAGTGATTTGTATCGTATTGCTAAAAACTCTGCATTCTTCATCAACCAAACTAAAAACGGATGTTCTGCGTTCAATGCACATCTGTCCAAGTTATCCGCATTGGTTAATAGTTTGGTATTGTTATTGAAAGAATGGACAAATGTCATCGGCAAAAGCTCTTTTTCTGCCGCCAGGACAGGGGTTTTCCGTATTCCTGTTATAAAATATTCTATCGCTCCATTCCTGTTAAAATCCCAGCTTATTTCAAACTCTGTTTGCAATAATACCCTCTCAAAAATTTTCAGAAAATATAATCGGGGTTCATCATAATCATAAAATATATTCCAGAATCCTGTAACGGCTATTTCTTCTTTTCCAGATGACAAAGCCATTTTTTCTTTCATATCTTTGATACTCACTCCAGATCTACATTCCAACATTTCTTCAGCTTGTATACAAAACTCTGCATCATTGAGCAAGTCTGTAAATTTGCCGTATTCCATATTCCCATAATAAGATGGATACTGACACCCCAATCCGCTGCTAAAAATTTTTCTTCCCACTAATTCTATGTAACCTGCCGCTTTCATTGGAAACCACCGCACATTCTCCCTGCATCCATTAATTCCCGCTCGGTCGGGAATTAATTTTTCTTCCACTGCAAGGCTATAATAGCCTTTTGTTCCTTTCATGGAAAAACGAATACCTTCACCGCTTTGGCAGCGCCTTGTACTCACCTCCATGCGGCCTCCTTTCAAAAAGCAAGAAAGAATTCCAATTCCAAACTTGCTTATGGGCATAAAATCATAATTTCTTTTATTATCATACTTTAATTTCTTAAACTCATCAGACTGATAATAAGAACGCCCAACCCTGAGGAAATAATTCATAATCGCCTGTTCATCCATACCAATCCCTGAATCATCTATCCTGAACCATTGATTTTCCTCTTTGTCACTCCAATCGCTTACTATTATGTAGTTCTCTTCTTCCCAGTTCCATCTGTAATCCACCGCTCTTCTTGCCCTCACAGCATCTAATGCATTTTGCAGCAACTCTCTGATAAAGGTTACATCCGCGCTGTATAAATCGTCTCCCATCAATAAATCTAAGACATTGTCTGCTTCCAGTGTTAAGCGATATTCTCCGGTCTGATATCCCCGCCTTTCTATATATCTTTCAGCTTTCATGGGAATATTTATCGACTTCCACTTTGCATGACCGTATTGTTTTAATTTTAAACTACAGTTTTCCAGTTCTTCATCTACATAATCCAAGAAATTCATTATCGTATACTCATCTTGCATATCCTCACAGACGGCGCGATAGACCAGCGTTCTGTTTTCCTGCATCAACTTGAATCCATTTGATACCTGATACTTTTTCCATTCTGTCTCTGCTGATGGATTTCCGGTCGTACTTATTTTCTGAAATTCATATAAAACATGGGGCGCCCTACTCATATCAAAGTCCAGAACATCTGCCAGCCTAAGCAATATTGCACACAAAACGTGATCCGTTTCCAAAAATCCATCATACGGCAAATCGTCTTTGCAACCTTCGATCTTCTCTCTAAAACAGTGGCTTTTTAGTTCCTTTTCTCTTTGCTCTTTCGTATAACACATACTATGTCTAATGATATATCCTGCCTACCCCATCCGTACATCTCATAGAAAAAATGTGTGAAATACAACACTCCCTATAATAACTATATAGATCCAACAAATCTCAAATCCCAAGCTTTGTTGGACCTATATGTCATTTTTCTTTGGAACATAAATTACCCCGGCAAACTATCCCTCAGACACAGCACACCCCAGCCCGTTGATGTCAAGTTATTGTCACGAACTTTTTTCTCTTTTTTTCAAGTCCAAAGTCTGCTAATCCGCATATCTTCGTTGGGCTGATGATAAATAGTTGCTAAGTCACCCGAAAATTGATGGGAAATAATTGCTAAGTTGATTTTGCCTGACTGATCCCCTGATCCACACTGAAGTTCCACTCTATCTCAACCCGCTTATCCTTATAAGCATATACCTTTTTAATAAAAGTATCAACCACATCCTGCGTCAATTTGTCAATGTGCGAATACCTGATTATCTGCTTCATATCTTCTTCTGTCTTTTGATATTCTGCTTCCATTACTGCCAACTTCCCAGTTATTTCTTCAATCTTTACAGATAATAAGGCAATTTGCTCTGAAATCTCATTAGAATCATTCTGATAAGCTTCTTTCGTAAGACCACTTAAAGCGTACCTCTCATACAGACTATCTTTCCTTTCTCTTGCCTGTTTCATTTCTGACTGATATTTTTCCAGTTTTTTCTTTAACGATGCTATTCCAGCCTTCTGAAACGAAGTAAGGCTCTGACTTTGCTTTACAGCATCGCCACGAAGCATCAACTCTTTATTCAACATAAACAAAACCGTTTCTTCTAATATATCAGCACTAATATAAGTACAACACTCAGGAATCTGCAATAATGCGTGTTTTCTGCACTCAAATCTCCTGTACCGATTCTTTCCTGTAAGTGGCTTATAATTCAAAGAATAGCCGCACCCACCACAATATAGTTTTCCTGTAAGCGGATGTTTCTCTCGATTCCGTTTTGTGGAATAATCCGGTCTGAATAAAGATAGCTGCATAAATATCTCCTCCGAAATCAGAGCTTCGTGATGATCCTTAATTACTTTCCAATCCTCCATCGGAACAGAAACACCATTTTTACTGCCAACTGACTTTCTTACAGATTTTCCGTATGCCATTTCTCCAAGATAGAATCGGTTATTCAACATTCTTCTAACAGAATTTTCACTCCATGAATGTACTTTTCCATCTGTATATTCTTTATCCGGCTTACGCATCTGCATAATCGTAGGTACATTTTCCTCATGAAGCTGTCTCGCAATCTGTGTACTACTTTTTCCCTGCATGGCAAGAGAAAAGATATATCGTACAATAACAGCTTCGCTTTCATTTACCACAACAGCATTTTTTACTTCTTTGCTTTTTTCATAGCCAAATGGAACCTGTCCAAAAACATACTCCCCATTTGCACATTTATTTTCAAACGAAGCCTTTACCTTCACAGATACGTCCTTACTGTATAAATCATAAAGAAGTGTCTGAAAGGCTGTATCAATCTCTATGGTATTTCCATGATGTTCTCTGCTGTCATAGCGGTCATTAATCGAAATAAACCTTATTCCCATAAACGGAAATATCTGATTTAGATAAGTACCCATTTCAATATAATCTCTCGAAAAACGGGACATGTCTTTTACTATAATACATCGAATTTTATTAGCCTTTACCTCCTTTAGCATTTTCTGCATCCCCGGTCTTTCCATATTGGTTCCGGAGTAGCCATCATCACAAAACTCTACCACCTCATATTTGGATAGTTTAGAATCATGATGTATGTACTTGTATATCTGTTTTCTCTGATTACTAATACTGTTACTCTCATCCTTGTCGCCATCGTCCTCTATTGATAGGCGAAGATACATTGCCAAAGATTCCATCACTTCACCCCTTCCATACAATCAGCCGTGAAGGTAAACAGAACTTCTATTCTCTTTCCCGGATAGACATAGATTTTAGATATAAATGCTTCTACCATTTCCTTTGTTAATTCCTTGCCTGATTTTAGCTTCATCAATGCTCTAATGGCAGACAGGTATCTATCCGACAATTTCTCCAAAGCCTTCACTTCTTTTTTCTGTGTTTCTTCTATCTTCCCCATGTCAATCAGCTTATCATCCTGCTTCATTTTATAAGCCACATAATCTTTTTGGGAAATATTTCCGGTACGATACTCCATATACATATTACCTTCTTCTTCTCGCAGCCGTCTAATTTTACATTCTGTCTCCCTTACATCAGCTTCTGCCTTTTTTACGGCTTCTGAAATGCGTTCTTTTCCAAATTCCACATACTTTTTAGGTTTTTCAAGAAATACTGCAAACTCCTTACGAATAAGGGGCAACAATATATCCACAATTTCTGTTTTGGATATACGGTTTGAGTCCGGACATACTGTAACCTTTGTTTGTCCACCATTTAAACAGAAATAGCCATCCAAACGAGCCTTATCTCCATCGGCATATCTTTTCACATAACTGCTTCGAGTCATTTTTCTTCCACATACTCCACAATATAATACGCTATCAAAGATATTTTCCTCTATCGGATATCCCTTTGTAGGATGATTATGAGAAGCTGTCCTTCGTTTTATCTTCGCCTGTATATCTGATGCTTTTTGATAAAGCTTCATATCTATCAAAGGTTCATGTGCATCTTTCGTAACCACCCATTCCTCCTCCGATTTGTGAATACGATTTCTCTCATTCTTTGCAGTAATACTGGTTTTGCCCTGCACTAAAGTACCTGAATAAGTATCACTTTTCAAAATTCCTTCAACTGCACTCTTATCCCAACCCTTATACTCCTTGTCGTCAGAAGAATGATATACTTCCTTTTTTTTCTTATATATGGCAGGTGGATTGATTTTCCTTCGATTCAACAAATCAGCAACCACTGCATAGCTTTCCGTTTCCACAAATCTCTCATAAATAAATTGCACAATGACTGCTGTATTTTCATCCGGTATCAGCACTCGCCTTTTACCATTCCAATCAGCCACATATCCGTAAGGCGGTGGTCCACCTACATAGGATCCTTCCTCACGCCGTTGTTTCAGATGTATCTTAGCTTTTTTAGAAAAATCCTTTGCATACATGTCATTCACAAGATTTTTGATTTCGGAAGCCATCTGCTTATTTTCGTTTCCCTCTTTTCCGGTATCAAATCCATCTGCAACCGCTATAAATCTAACACCTAAAAACGGAAATATTTTTTCTATATAATTACCTGCTTCCAAATAGTTTCTCCCAAATCTGGACAAATCCTTTACAATAACACAATTAATCTCGCCAAGTCTTATCTCCTGTAATAAACGCTGAAAGTCTTCTCTTTCAAAGTTACTTCCGGTTTTTCCCAAATCAGTATAACACTCGACTATATCAATTACCTCCTCAGTATTCTTCTGATTAAATTCCTCCACAAACTTCCTGGCAATTTCTATCTGCACTTCCACGGACTCGTTTTTCTTTATATCCTGGTCTGAAGAAAGTCTGGCATAAATACCAGCCTTATACCTTTTCACATTACTGCTGACAACAGGCTGCTTTTCAACTGCTTTTCGTTTTGATACTCTACCCATATTTATGCACTCCTTTCTGACAAACACTTGATTTTTTCTCTGCTCTGTATCCTCTTATTCACTTCACTCATTATGCGGTATTGATCTGTGTAATAAAATACAATTTCTATTCTCTGTTCTTCATATACAAGGATTTCCTTTACCATACTGCAT
This sequence comes from Petralouisia muris, assembly GCF_004793545.1. Classification (GTDB taxonomy): domain Bacteria; phylum Bacillota; class Clostridia; order Lachnospirales; family Lachnospiraceae; genus Petralouisia; species Petralouisia muris. Next base: position 149,989 of record NZ_SRYA01000004.1, read on the forward strand.
AATGTATGACGGTCTATTTCTTTAAGCTCCGCACAATCCTGCATTGTCTTTAACCGCCCTGCTGAGATTACACCATTTTTGAAAAGCTCCTTAATCATAGCTTCCTGCTTTTTCTGTGCATCTTCAAATTCTGTAGCCTTTCGCTTAAACTCACCATGTAGTCGCTCAAACTCTTCTTTGGATATAATCCCACTCTTTAAATCCTCATACAGTCCTGAACAAAGAGAATAATACTTATCCTGTTCCTGCTTCAATCTTGCTATTTCCGTATCATAACGAACAATAGCCTCAAAGTTAGTCTCAAACTCCAACGACTTCTCAAACACTCTCTTTTCTTCCAAAAAATAATTCGCATATCTTCGGATAGATTCAAGTATAATTCTTTTTAATTTTTCTTCCTCTATACTATGTCTGGTGCAGCCTTCCCCTCTGTTTTTTGTAGAACAGATGTAATATACCCTCTGTGTCTCCTTATAACGGTTTACCCTCCGAATCATCTGCTCTCCACAATCTCCACAGAAAAGAATACCTGCAAACAGACTGCTCTTTTCTGAAACAGGACTAACCCTGCTGTCTGCCTTCAACAGATTCTGTACAATCAGAAAATTATCTTCTGAAATAATTGCCTCATGGGTATTCTCTACCTTTATCCAATCCTCTTTGGGCTTCTCCACGCTTTTTTTCAGCCTATAATTTATTTTTTCGGTTTTCCCTTGTATCAGATGTCCTAAATAGGCTTCATTGGTCAATATTCTCTTAATGGTGGAACTGCTCCACATGGACTTAACAGCACCGGAAAAACCACCTTTATAATTACATCCTATAGACTTTTTATATTCTTTAGGAGATAAAACACCTAATCCATTCAACTTTTCTGCAATGGCAGAAACAGCCATACCATCCATTTTCCACTCAAATATTTTCCTTACAATATCTGCTGCATATTCATCAATAACAAGCTGATTCTTATTGTTCTCTGCCTTTCTATACCCATAAAGGGCAAACGGAGCAATACATTCACCATTTTTTCGTTTTACCTCTAACTGACTTTTTACCTTGGTGGATATATCCCTACAATAAGAATCATTGATGAAATTTTTTACAGGCAGTACGATTCCGCTTTCTCCCACATCTGCATGAAAACTGTCATAATGGTCTGTAAGTGCAATAAAACGCACACCAAGAGCCGGGAATACTTTTTGAATGTACCTCCCGGATTCAATATAATCACGACCAAAACGGGACAGGTCTTTTACAATCACGCAATTTACCCTGCCTGCTTCAACATCGTTCATCATTCTTTTAAATTCTGGTCTGTCGAAATTACTGCCCGAAAATCCATCATCAACATAAATATCATATAATTCAATATCCTGCTGTTCATGGATATAGGCTCTGATCAGCTCTCTCTGATTTCCGATACTGTTACTCTCGGATTTCACATTGCCCTTTCCGTCTGTCACATCACCGACATCACTATCGTCCCTTGAAAGACGGAGGTACATGGCTGCTAGAAAATGTTTATTCTTCATATAATCACTCCTGACTTTTAGGTTGTAGTTAGTCATTACCTAAAAGACCAAGAGGATTTTCCTGATTTGTCCTGCTTTTAGGTTAACATAACTTTTCACTTCTTTCAAGGTATTTTTCATTTTTCTTAGATGTGAATTTCTGCTAAATGTCTTAAATATTCCTCCATTTTGTCATCTATACTCGGTCCCTCCTCCTGAAACCTGACCTTTACAACATAATCCTCTATCCGATGAACATAAACATTTTTTGTCTGTCGAGCAAACAGCTCCAGTTTCTTTGCAACCGGAAGTTTTGTATCTATTACAATATCTCTTAAATCCGTTAATGTATTTATATCAACTGTACGGACATCAACGGATGCCATTGCATCAAGTTCTTCATCAGTCAAACAAAACATACACTACCTCTTTCTTTCTGTTAATTCCTATTCTATTATTTAATTGCTTTGTCCTATGCCTTTCTGAGACTGACAAAATCTATTTCTTTTTCCTGCTTTTCGGTATGATTTATATTTACCAGAGTCCCGCCATTCTCTTTCATAAAGTTGAAAAAGTTCATAAGATCATTTATATTGCGACTGATTTTGGAATAATCAGTTATTACCACACCCTGTATTTCTTTTTCTTTAATACACCGTTTTAATTCTTCTATTATCTGAGATTCTGCTAATCCACTTCGTCGCTCCACATATTCGGAAACTATCTGGTATTTTTTCTTTTCACAAAAATCTCTCAATTCATTTCTCTGTATTTCAATTTCTTTATCTGCTTCAAGCTGTTCTTTGTTTCCAACTCTTATATAAATTGCAACATTCATTCATCTGACCTCCAATCCACATTTCATTATATGAATGGCATACTTTGTCCTATCACGGACAAATATGTAAAAGCCGGACGCTCCCGCCCGGCTCTGCTAAATCTACCTTATAATCAGTTATACTTATCAAATACCCCGACCTGCACCTGCACAGCTTCGGTGATTCTTGCAAGGGTATCTTTATCAACCTTACCCATGTTCTCAATGATTCTGCCATAATCAAGGGCTGTCACCTGTTCGCAAAGTGCGATACTGTGCTGTTCCAGCCCCTCGCTCTTATACGCTGACACAAATACATGAGTGGGAAGATTTCTCTTTTTGTTGATTTTGGTGGATAAGGGAACAACCGTTATCACGGTACTGTGCTTGTTCGCCATATTATTACTTACTACCACCACAGGACGCATACTACCCTGAATGCTTCCCTGATACTGCACACCTAAATCAACATATAATATGTCTCCTCGTCTGATCTTCATATCAAGACCTCAGATTTATGATTCTACCAATAGTGGAATAATCCGGGCAGCCTTCCATATACACATGATGTCTTATCTGCATGGTGGAAAGCTCAAATACACTCACACCAATCGCAGCCGCATCATTCAAAAACTCCTCCAAGTCGGACAAATCAGAGGTAAGGTCTGTGAGCTTGTCCACCACAATCATCTGATATTCTCCGTCAAGAAGAAATGTGATAAGCATATTGACTGCATCACGGTCAATATCTCTGTCAGGACCTTTGTTGATTACAACATCATGTCCCAAGACAATTCCTTGCGACATACATTTTTCTCTGGTCTTAGCAACCTTCTTACGGATATTACGCTCCGACTTGTTGGAGTTCATAAATAAACTAGCCGTAGGCATCTGAACCCCGGCATCTCCTGTTACAATTCCTATATTGCACATATTTCTTGTACCTGTTCTTTCATAGATTTTTACAGAGATTACGCCGGCAGTTATCCTCTGAAATAAGAAAGCTGCCCTTCATATAACAATGTATGTGTCAGCTTCCTTATCTCAAAGGACAACATGGCACGAATGCCACATTATCCATAAAAATCAAAAAAGATTTCTTTGAGCTGATTTCTCAATCAGATCCCCCAGCCGGGTAACATACATTGGGACGGCTTCATCCCACACTGCATTTCCGTCATGCCCATCCAGACGGAATCTACAGGGAGCCACTCCCGGAAAATGCGTTTCGCTAAAATTCCGGTGCTGTTTTATCTCATTATCTCCGGCTGCCAATCCGGTAGGCACAAACCTCTGCTTAGAACCTTCACAGGCACAATGCAATCTGCATCGAGGAGCTTCGTCGCACGAAATGGGTTTCTGCCACCCCTATACGTATGCAAACACATTACTAATAAAGGCGAAAATAAAATCAGATGTATGCGTGTCCTATTCAATTTATCAATGTTCAAGCCAACACTCTCTTTAAATCACTTGTCCAGTAATCTTATTAGTCATGTCTAAGTGCTCTTCTTCCGTTGTTGACTATGTATACATTCTACAAAACCAATCTTGTTTTTTTTAGGACCATGTAGGTCGGGTAACTAGTCCTTGTAGGTTGATTTGCTAAATATTTTCTATCACGCACTTCATTATGGCGATTACTTTTGCTTTCTTGATTTCATCCAATCCTTGAAATAAATCATTACATTCTTTGATTTCTTTTCCATTTACCAAGAAATCAATAGTGGTATCAAAATACTTTGACAATATAGACATCAAATCAATAGATGCACCTCTAACTCCTCTCTCAATTCTGCTTACGGTTTCCACGGTTACTCCCAAATCATTTGCCATTTGTTCCTGTGTCACACCTTTTTTCTAACGTAACTCCCTGATTCTTTCTCCACTTTCATTAATGTTGTACATTTTTCCTCTCTTTCCGGCTGATAACCGAAAGAAAGGACTTTATCACCTGCACAAAAAGAGACGCAAAGGAAAGCCGACACTAATCGGTTATCTTTCCCCTGCGTCTCTGGTGCTGTCACACTGACATACAGTGCCGCCCTTGTCAGGTGGCACCCTAATTTAATTTTTTATACTTTGAACACTCCGTTGTCCGATTGTTCAATTAACATCTGCTCGGTATATTTCTTTAAACGAATTACACGTTTGCATTTGTCACATTTTAACTCTATACCTTCCAAATGAAGGTTACTGCCAATACCTGTTATGTAATAATTCAATAATAACTTGTTACAATTATGCCTCCTACACCTAAATTCTACCATCTCTTGATAATCTGACATATTATCTCTCCTTTTGATACAAAAATTTTTCACATCTTTGTACTTGTCAAAGGAAAGGGAATAAACCTTCGCAAGCTATTCTGTCAGGAGTTCCGACACATCCAAAGATGCCCTGACAGTGCTGATCATAAAATTGACGGTATATACTACGTCATATCCATATAATATATCGAACATCCGTTCTTGTCAATCCTAATTTGTTTTCTTCCCCTTCTTTCCGAAACGGGTAGTTTCGTACTCGTGACAAAGATTAGGCTCTATATAAAGCTACTTCAAAGTTACATTCATATTTAATGATCTTTGAGCAGCCTCATAGACTACGTGATACATAGCATCTACATATGCTTGTTCGTCCAGATTTCCACTATCAAAAAATCGCTGACTATTCTTCAGAAACTTTTGGAATCGCGCCATAAATCCTACTGCTTCCTGCTCTGCACTTAGCATTGCATTATGATATAACATCTGTCCCACAAACATCTTTGGGAATATTCTGCCTTCTACAATATAATAGAATTCTTTTTCATCCTTATCCTTTGTGAAATATCCTCCGGATAATTTCATGGTTTCCTTTACAATCTTTTTAACCATATCTGCGGAAACAAAGTTTCGTAAGTTCGCTGTAAAATTTATGGAAAAAGACTTGCAATTATAATAATACGACTCGTCAATATTACAGCTATAACCATCCCCATATTTCAATCTCCTACGCAATGCATTATAGGAGTTGCCATGCGGTGTTTTCCCAATACTCAATGCCAAATCGGAAATTCCCGGTGCAAACACTTTCTTATTTGTAACATCCTTCAACAGATACTCATGAACAATTTCTGCTAATCTTTCTTTATCAATCCTTACACCCACTTCGCTTTCTGGTCTGTCTGTTTTTACCGGAATTTTAACTGCTGATTTTTCAAGATAGTCGGCTGTATCTGCAAATATGGTCATAATTACATTTGAAATGTTATATCTTTTGACAATCTCTTCCTGCATAGAGCCGTCTCTTTTTAAATAACAGGATAATGACTTAATCTTCAAATTTTGTCTGGACTTTGTCTGAGCATTTTGTATTTCTTCTCGAAGTTCCTGCTCTCTTGCCGATATGGCACGTATGATTTCCTTACATGACAATTCCTGTCCCAGCTCCATATCCATTGAAAGTGGATCGTCCATGTAGTTATCTTTTCGAATAGAGTCTACAAACAAATCCACTTTATTATGTATCATAAAAGCAGGTATCTGTTTACTGTAAGTAGCAAAAGCAGTTTTATACAATTCCTGTATTTTTTTCTCATTAGAATCTCCAAATAGAGGAACTACCATCAATAATGCATCCGCATCACCCTGATATAACAAATCACTCAGATAGTCAGCATTATCGTCTTCTGTATTTTCTGCATGGAAAAGTCCCCTCGTATCAAAAATACCAAATGCAACTTTATCCCTATTATCTTTAAAAACAGCATTTGTTTTCCCATTTGACCTGATTATTTTAGTTATCACCTGACTTACCGGAATGTAAATTACTATATCATTACAAAACACTTCCAAAGAAAGTCTCTGACCATTTTGAATATCGTTGGCTGTAAACATGGCATCTATAAACGTCTCATCCGGGTTAGCTAAATAAATTTCCTTATAATAATAGCCATCTTCAGAAATATCTCTTTTACTAAAATATTCAAAAAACACTTCATGGAGCCATTGATTTATTTCTGCAAGAACATCCCACAAGCTTTCACGCAATTTTTCTCCCTGCATATCAATTATTCGTTCCACTTCATTTTTTAGAGCAGATAGAAATTTCGTAGAATTATCTTTTGCTTCACCTTCCGGCAGATTATTTCTAACACTATTATATATTTCATAATTATACTCTGACACATGATAGTTATGGTATATGTCTACCAAATCACTCACAATTTTCGTTTTTTGTTCTTCTGATAAAAAAGATAGTACTGCTTTTGCATTATTCTTTGCTTGCATTTCTTGAACTAAATATTTCTCCAGCTCTTCTTCGTCTCTTCCAACTATGGAAGCCACTACTTTCCCCTGACTTCTAACTACTTTTGCCACAGACGAAACAAATAAATCACTCAAACTCAACTTATCATATGGTTCCATATTTAACTTTACTGCGACTAATAGCTTATCTGTATACTCCTCGGAATACACTAACAACCGTTCCTTTAAAGTTGAATTTGTCCGTCCTACACCTCGTAATAATACTGTTCTGGCTTCTTTGGATGCAAACACCGTTGCAATCTCTGTCTTACCATCTCCCGTACCACCAGTCAATTTTAATACATGTACATGTGGCTGCAAATTCTTATATATGCTCATAAACTTCACCTCCGTATTTTTCACAATAAAAAAGTGTCTTCGACACTTCAGCCCCCTAGCCCCCATTCATGGGGGAATTAGGGGTTTCTTTTTGTGGCGTTTTCCTGCATAATAGTCTCATGAGCATACTTCAAGATATTTTTAGAGACCATTATGAAGAAATAATTTATATTCTACATCCCCGTGACTCTGTCATCGAAAACGTGGATAAAATGATTAACTGTGGCGATCCTGCCTTTGGCGGGGCATTGTATGGCTGTCCCCATTGCGGAAAGTTAAAATTCGTTCCCTTCCGCTGCCACAGCCGTTTTTGCCCTACCTGCGGAAATCTCTACGCCATGCAACGCACCACCTCTATGTCCTTTAAACTCGTCAATGTCCCCCACCGCCACTGTGTTTTTACCATTGATGAGCATCTCCGGGAGTTTTTTCTGGATGACCGTTCTCTCCTTGACTGCCTCTTTCATGCCGTAAACAGTGTTGTTTCCCGCATGTTTTTTAAGCAGAATAAGTCCATGAACTTTACTCCCGGTTTTATCATGGTTCTCCACACCTTTGGCCGGGATTTGAAATGGAACCCTCACATACACTGCCTTATTTCCGAGGGTGGTTACAGCGATAATGGTTTCTGGCGCAATACCAATTACTTCAACTATACCTACCTTCGCAATGCTTTCCGCACTGCCCTGCTCAATGAAATGGAATCCAAAATCGGCTCTTCTTTCAAAAAGACCAAGT